>DATEPX010000319.1:0-33852 GCA_035272945.1 Terriglobales bacterium | reverse complement strand
GGAGCGCCCAACCGAGTGCTTCCGCACTGTGCGCCAGGAGCATCTATACTGAGAACGAGATTAGTAGTCCTTGTGACGACCTACCCAAAGCTTGTCTTCGTCGGAATAATCATGTGCTGCGCCGGCATTGCAGTTGCAGGTACCGAATCCGACGTTCGCACCATCGCCGCCGCCGTGGATAACCATTACAACCATCTACGCTCACTGCAGGCCGAATTCACCGAGATTTACCGCGGCAACGGGATGGAGCGGACCGAATCGGGCACGTTGTGGCTTAAAAAAGCACGCAAGATGCGCTGGGAATACCGTTCTCCAAGAGAAAAGCTCTTCCTCACGGATGGGCAGGATGCCTGGTTCTATGTACCCGGCGAACAGCAGGCTCGCCGGGAACCATTCCGTAAATTGGAGGATTTGCGCTCACCTTTGGGATTCCTGCTGGGGAAGACCAAATTAGAGAAGGAGCTACAAGGACTGTCACTAGCCCCAGACATGCCGCCGGTAACGTCCGGGAACGTGTTGCTGCGTGGGGTTCCGAAAGGGATGGAAGATCAGATCAGCCAGGTGCTGCTCGAAATCCAGCCGGGCTACCAGATCGCGCGCATTATGTTAGAAGGGGTAGATGGGTCAGTGACTGAGTACCGCTTCAGCCAGCAGAAGGAGAATGTCTCCGTTTCTGATGAACGCTTCCGTTTCAGCCCTCCCCCGGGAGTCGAAACCATAGAAAGTGATTTCGGACAATAGCCCGAGAGCACAGCAGTGCCGCTATACCGTTGCTGAAATTGCACTTGGGCAACCCCGGAAGGGGTAGCACTCCAGATACTGCAAATCATTGGATCTACGAACATTACGCCTCTCTTCCCGGCGAGCAGGATGATAGACTGTGAGCTAGGGCAAGGTGGGTTTTAGCGAGAAGGAATGGCAGAATTTGTAATCAAAATGGCCGATGACCGGGGCCGCACGATGCAGCAGGTCGAGCATGGTTACTCGGAAGCTGAGGTGCGCGACCGCTTCGCACAACAGGGATTCCTGGTGTATTCAGTCAAGGCCCGGGGTATGTTCGCCGGCGGCGAGATGACCCTGGGGAGGCGGCGCAAGGTCAAGCAAAGTGACTTCATCATCTTCAACCAGCAGTTCCTGACTCTGATTCACGCTGGGCTTCCCGTCCTGAACTCGCTCGACCTACTGATCAAGCGCCAGCGAAACGCCTCTTTGCAGACACTGCTGGACAATGTCCGCGACCGGGTCAAGAGCGGCGAAGCGCTTTCCGACGCGTTTGCGGCCCAAGGCGCATTTCCCAAGCTGTACACAACGACTCTGCTGGCGGGCGAGAAGAGCGGCAACATTGAGGAGGTGCTGGGACGGTACATTGCATTCCAGCGGATGACTGCGTCCTTTCGAAAAAAGCTGGCAGTCTCGCTGGTTTATCCCGCGTTGCTGGTCGTTGTCGTGGTCATCATGCTGACCTTTCTGGTCACCTACGTGGTGCCGCAGTTCGCGGAATTATTCTCAAGTTTGAACGCCCAGCTGCCGTCGATTACCGTGTTCATGTTGTCGGTGGGGACATTTGCGCGGAAATATATTGTCCTGGTTGTAGTTGCCTTGACGGTGTTGATTTTCCTGATGTGGCGGTGGAAAAACACGGATCGTGGGGCGGCTCAGATTGATCGGGTTGTGCTCAGTCTGCCTTTGCTCGGGCAAATTGTGCTTAAGCAGCAAGTAGCAACCTTTGCGCGTACCTTGTCGACGCTCTTGCAGGGCGGCTTGCCTTTGGTTCCCGCGATGGAAACAGCCGGCACGTCGATGAGCAGCCGCAGGATCGTGAATGGTATCGCGGACGCGACCGTGAGCGTGCGCGAGGGGCAAACCCTTTCCAAGAGCCTGGAAGAAGAGGAAATTTTTCCGGACCTGGCCGTCGAAATGATCGAAGTAGGCGAATCGACGGGGGCGCTGCCGGCCATGCTCGTTTCGGTGGCCGAGTTCTACGAAGAGGACGTGCAAACCGCGCTGGGCGCAATGATGGCCCTGATCGAACCTATAATTCTCATTTTCATGGCTATATTCGTGGGTGGCGTGCTGGCTTCCCTGTACTTGCCCATCTTTAGTCTGGGTTCGAGTGGCATCCATTGAGTCGCATTCAGTGACGGAAATTAGTTGGCAATTGCCTACGGCTCGTTAACAAGGTTTTAAGAGTCAGAAGTTACACTGGAAATTAGGTAATGTCGGACAAGAAATCTCTTTTCGTAAATGGTGCAGATGCGGCCCGCATGGCTCCCGAGAACGTGTCAGACGAACTGGAGAGAGCCCAGGACGTAGCGCGGCGGTATCGCTGCGAGTACGTGAACCTGACCGATTTTTCTCTGCAGCACGACCTGTTCAAGAAGATACCGGTCGACCTGATGTTCCGCTACAACTTCGTCCCCCTGGAAGAGACGCGCGACGGCAAGCTGGCCATCGCGATCGCCGATCCCAGCCAGTTGATGATGATCGACGAAATCAGCCTGCTGTTGGGCAAGCGCATCGTCACCAAAGTTTCCACGCTGAAGCAGATCAGCGACATCCTGAAGAAGACGGAACAGTCGCAGCGCGTTCTGGAAGAAGCTAGCGAAGGGTTTGCGCTGGATGTTATTCACGAAGACGATGCCACCGGCGACGAGACCATCTCGATCGACAAGCTCACGGCGTCCGGCGACATAAGCCCCATCATCCGACTGGTGGACACCACCATCTTCACTGCCCTGCAGCGCCGAGCCAGCGATATTCACGTCGAGACGCGCGACGATTCGGTCTGCATCAAATTCCGTATTGATGGCGTGCTGACGCAGGCCATGCCCCCGATCGGCCGCGAGCACCATTCGACCATCATTTCGCGTATCAAGGTGATGAGCGAACTTGACATCGCTGAGCGGCGCGTCCCACAGGACGGCCGCTTCCGCGTGAAATACAACGGGCGCGCTATCGATTTCCGTGTCTCGGTCATGCCCTCCATTCACGGCGAGGATGCCGTGCTCCGCGTGCTGGACAAGGAATCCATGAGCGAGAAGTTCCGCACGCTCACGCTCGACGTGGTGGGATTCGGTGAGGAGGACCTGCACAAGTTCCGGCGCTACATCTCGGAGCCCTACGGCATGGTGCTGGTTACAGGACCCACGGGTAGCGGCAAGACGACGACGCTGTATGCCGCCGTGAACGAGATCAAGACCGACGAAGACAAGATCATCACCATTGAGGACCCAGTCGAATACCAGATCCGCGGCATCACGCAGATTCCGGTCAATGAGAAGAAAGGGCTGACCTTCGCCCGCGGCCTTCGTTCCATCCTGCGACATGATCCCGACAAGATCATGGTGGGCGAGATCCGCGATACCGAGACCGCCCAGATTGCCATCAACTCAGCGCTGACCGGCCATTTGGTCTTCACCACGGTGCACGCCAACAACGTCGTGGACGTACTCGGACGATTTCTGAACATGGGTGTAGAAGCATACAACTTCGTTTCCGCGCTGAACTGCATCCTGGCCCAGCGCCTGGTGCGCGTGATCTGCGATTCCTGCCGCACCGCCGTTCACTATGCTCCCGAGGTGCTGGAGGCCAGCGGACTGGACCCGCAGCAGTGGAGTCCTGTTGCCTTCTACGAAGGCCAAGGCTGCATTGAGTGTGCCGGCACCGGCTATCGAGGGCGAACCGCCATTCACGAATTGCTGGAATTGACCGATCGGATCCGGGAGATGATTCTAGCCAAGCGGCCAAGTTCGGAGATTCGCCGGGCGGCGCGCGAAGAAGGAATGCGTTTTCTGCGCGAGTCAGCGCTCGATCGGGTGCGGTCAGGAATTACCACGTTGAAAGAGATCAATAAAGTCACTTTCATCGAGACCACGCGATAAAACCAATGAACAAAAAATCCAAATCGGGAGCACGCCCGAAACTCGCCTGCGAGATTTCCGCCGATCGTGTGCTGGCCGGACGGCTCTCCGATCGCGGTGGCACTCTGGAGGCCTACGCCGGGCACGACCTTGCCCTGGGCAGCGTGGTGCCCGACTTAATGGAAGCCAACCTCCGGCATCGGCGCGAGGTGGCCCAATCCATACATGACGTGCTTGCCGCGGTCGGGAGCCGTGCCCGCGACGTGGTCGCAGTATTGCCGGACGCGGCGGTGCGCGTGGTTCTGCTTGACTTCGACGCGCTACCCGCCAATGGCCAGGAAGCGGAAAGCGTGGTTCGGTTCCGACTGAAGAAATCCCTACCCTTCGATGTGGACAAGGCTAAGGTTTCTTATCACAGCCAGACTTCTGGCGAAGGTGTGCGGGTAGTGGCAGCAGTTGCGCTCTCCAACGTGGTCGAAGATTACGAAGAGGCGTTTCGCGAGGCGGGCTATAGTCCGGGCGTGGTGGTGCCCTCGATGCTGGCAGCCTTGGGCGCGGCGGATGCTAGCCGTCCGAGTCTGGTGGTCAAGGTGGATGCCCGCACCACGAGCATTGCGATTCTCGATAGTGGACAAATGCTGCTGTTCCGAACCCTGGAGAACACCCGCGGCGTCACAATTACCGGTGAGCAGTTGGCAGAAGAGGTTTATCCTTCGGTAGTGTTCTTCCAGGATACATACCATTTGAATATCGAGAGAATTTTCATCGCGGGGCTGCCGGAATCTGGAGCAGCGGCGCAGGCGCTGCGCGCGCAGACGGGAGCAGAAGTGGAGGAGTTGGTCGCCGAGAGCCAATTGGGCACCTCTGCCGTCCGCTCCGTTCCGCGATACCGGATGGCCAGCGTGGTAGGAGCTTTGATCTCATAACATGCGTCTTGACGTCAATCTTGCCACCCACCCCTACGAAGATACCCGGCAATTCTGGATCCGCTGGGGAAGCGCGGTTGCGCTGATCGCGATCCTGACCGGTGCGCTCCTTTACACCACCGTGACCGAGTGGAGCTTTGCCGAAAAGGATCGCAGCATCATGAGCCAGTACAAGTCGCAGATAGAGAGCCGTGATGAGGAGAGATCGCGCGCTGAAGCAGTACTGAACCGTCCCGAGAACCGCACCACTCGCGACCGCTCGCAGTTTCTTAACCAGCTGATCGAACGCAAGGCGTTCTCGTGGACCCAGGTATTTGCTGACCTGGAAAAAATGATGCCGGCGCGCCTGCACGTAGTTTCGATTCATCCGGAAGTAACTGAGGATAACCAGCTTCAAATCAAGCTGGTGGTGGCTGGGGAATCGCCAGAACGCGCTCTGGATCTGGTGCGCAAGATGGAGGAATCGCCACGTTTCCGGCAGCCTGCGGTCACCTCTCAAAACACTCAGACCAACGCGCAGGTTCCCGGAGATAACGTCGAGTTCAATATTACTGCGCTGTACGTGCCGAGCGCGCCGGGGAGCAGAAAATAATGGCGGATCTGAAAATTACGCGCCGGAAACTGAAAATCGCGATGATCGCTATGGCAGGTGTGGATGCGGTCGCGCTGATTTTGATGTTCTCTCCGCTGGTGGGTTCCAGTGCAACGCGAAAGCAAGAACTGCAGCAATTATCGGATGAGGAGCGGCAAAAGACGCGCCAAGTGGAACCGTTGCGCGGTCTGGACAAAAAGATCGTGCTCGCCGGCCAGCAGATCGATCAGTTTTATAAACAGCGGCTACCGGACAAAGCTTCTGAGATCGTCGATGAGCTGCGCAAGGTGGCGTCAGAGAACGGAGTGAAAATCGCGCAGGCCAAGTATGAAGCTAAGGATCAGGAGGACGTTGGATTGACGCCTTATCTGATTGAGGCCAACTGCCAGGGCGACTATCTCCAGTTGGTGCGCTTCATCAATGGTCTGGAGCGCGACAGAGTATTTTTCATCATTAACAGCGTCGTACTGGGAGATGCCCAGGGCGGCAGCGTTAAACTGCAAATGAAACTGGAAACCTATCTAAGGACGGGTGCGTAGTGAACCTGGGGTCAGAAAACCGAAAGAAGACGATCGCGGCAACTGTGCTGGGAGTATTGGCTCTCGCCATGGTCGTATACCGCATCGCCAACCCGGCCGGAGCTCCGCCACCCCCGGCAGCCATGGACCCGCAAGCCAGTAGCCCGCCGCCTACAACTCCGCAGGCCACGGTCCGGCGCACATCGACCTCTGCGAGCAAGGCAACCGGCACCAAGAAAGCGAGAGTAGCGCCGGTTTCGCTCGATCCAACTTTACAGCTCGGGCTGTTGCGGGCGAGTGAAGATACCAAGTACACCGGCGCCGGACGAAATATTTTCCAGGCTGAGGTTGACATTCCCAAACCGGTAGTGTCTCCAGTAGTGACAAAGACTGAGCCGGAGCCTCCGCCGCCACCGCCACCACCGCCTCCTCTGCCTTTAAAGTTCTTTGGCTTTGCCAGCAAGCCAGGGGAACCCAAGCGGATCTTTCTCTCGAAGGGCGAAGACGTATTCATTGCCGGCGAAGGAGAGATTGTGGATCGCCGCTACAAAGTCTTACATATTGGGCCGACATCGGTCGAAATCGAGGACGTTCTCAACAATAACCGTCAGAGCATTCCCCTTACTCAGGGCTAAGCAGAGCAATGGCTTCATTTCCAAAATTCTGGCGTCGTCGACTGAGCCGCTGTTCGCAGACCGGATACATTCTTGTCAGCCTGATGATGATTGCGGCCCTTGTCCTGATTGCGCTGTCCGCGGCGATCCCAGCCATCAAGCTGGAATTGCGTCGCGACCGCGAAGAGGAACTGATCCACAGGGGAGTGCAGTATTCGCGCGCCATCCGGCGTTATTTCAAGCGATTTGGACGCTACCCAATGAGCCTGGACGATTTACAGAGCGCCAATAACATGCGCTTCCTGCGCAAGCGTTACAAAGATCCCATCACCGGAGAAGACTTCAAGCTGCTCCATTTCGGCGAGGTCAAGATGACATTTGGTCGAGGGATCGCGGGCGGGGTGGCGCCGGGCGCGAATCCAACGGGCGGACTAAATACCGACAAGAACGCCAGCAACACGCAGGCACAGACGGCGACACAGTCGTCTGGCTCGACGGATCAGAGTTCTGCGACGTCCTCCGGTTCCGATAGCAGCTCATCTTCGAGCAGCAGCCCAAATAATCCGACCTTCGGAGGCGGGCCCATCGTGGGCGTGGTCAGTACCTCTACGAAGGAGTCTATTCGCGAATTTAACAAGCAGAATCATTACAACGATTGGCAGTTCATCTATGACCCAAGTATCGATCGAGGCGGGTTGTTGAATACGCCGGCTCAACCTGCGCTGCAGGGCCCCGGCATAGGACAGGGGCAAACTGGAGTGGGTGTCCCGCCAGAGGGCACTACGGGCCCGACCGCGCCGCCGGGCGTTCCGCTGCCGCCGCAACAACAACAGCCACCGCAGCAGCCGCAATAGTTTGAATCCTGAGGGAAGGCTAGCTGAAACAAAAGGCCTCGTCCTTGGACAAGACGAGGCCTTTGCCCACTTTGGGAAATCTTGTTAAACGTTAAACGAGGACCCGCAGCCGCAGGTGCTTTTCACGTTCGGGTTTTCAAATTTGAAGCCTGCCCCTTCCAGGGTCTCCAGATAATCCACGCGGCAGCCGTTCAAATACATGAGGGACGTGGCGTCCACATAAACTTTCAGCCCATCCATGTCGAACACTTTGTCCATCATGCCGGGATTGTTCTCAAACTGCATGGAGTAAGAGAAGCCGGAGCAACCCCCTCCGACTACCCCTACCCGCAAGCCGGTCGGGACAGGGTTCTGTTGCGCCATGATCTCCTTAACCTTTGCGATGGCATTGGGGGTAAGGCTGATGGGCGTGGACTTCACTTCCGGGGTTGTCGGGGTGGTGGTCGTTGTGGACATTCGTATCTCCTTGAGTTTGCTGGCTTAGATTATAGCAAACGTCGATTCGCGTCTATCAGGGAAACCCGCCTATCTTGAGGCTTCCAATTACGCTTATTAGATGAAGGCGACCGCTGGAGCGTCGCACGCGGAAAAGACACTCCCCCGCTTGCCAAATCGGGCTATAATCTGCCCGGGCCCTCCTGTACTGCTGGCCCAGCCCGCCGCGGGTCGCATACCAGGAATTGGCCCATAAATCAGAACCGAGGTGGCCTATGTCTCCCCTGGTCGGAATGATGATTGTGTGGGGCGTTCTAACGGCTGTCCTGATCATCCTCCTCATCTATCGCAGCACGCTCACCATGCAGGAGGACGATCAACTGTATTTGAGCGACTCTGAATCTCATATGCAAAAGGAGCAGACTGAGATTCTGACGAAAGTGAATAAGCTCAATCCGTTCGTGCGCTGGCTGGGAGCTGCCTCTGGAGTCTTGATCCTCGTCATTGCGGGCATCTTCATCTACCAGCAGATGACGGTCATGCAATAACCGGGGTAGCGGGGTACCTTTCTCAGTGCAGCCGGCGTTAGAAGCCACCTGACATTTCCTGTGTTCATGCGCGGTAATGCCTCCCCTGGGGGAGGCGTTTCTTTTTCGGCTCGGTTGCGCAGCGTTCAAGCTTCCCTTCCTTTAAAATTCGGGTGGCGGCGTATCGCCTTGGTGAAGGAGTGAAGAACCACCTCATTGCCATCATCGGAGCTGGCCCCTCCGGTTCTCTAGCCGCAGCCGCGCTCGCCAGTGCCGGCCGCAACATCCTTCTGCTCGACGAGAAGCTGGCCTGGGAAAAACCGTGTGGAGGAGGTGTCACCTACAAGGCGCTTGCGCAGTATCCGTTCCTGCGTGATGCGCAGGTCGAGCGCAACTGGGTCGAGCAGTGTGAACTGGTAAGTCCGGCAAGAAGGAGCGTTCGCTTTCACCTGGTTCAGCCAATCGCTATTTTTTCCCGCCGCGTGCTGAATGGATTCCTGCTGGATCGCGCCCGGCAGGCGGGAGCTCAGGTCGTACAAAGCCGCGTGACCGGCATCGCAGGCCGACCTGGAGAGTGGCAGCTTCAAACGGCTTCTGGCGAGCTGAGAGCTGGGTACCTGATCTTGGCCACCGGCGCCCGCAATCCTTTTCGAAGCCAGTTCTCGCGGCCGCTTGCTGCTCACGATTTGATGGCCACCGCAGGTTATTTCATTCCGGGCAGCAGCTCTTCTATGCAGATACAGTTTCTAGCCGGCCTGCACGGCTATTTCTGGATCTTTCCCCGCGCCGATCACTTCTCAGCCGGCATTTGCGGCAGGATGAATAGCAAGACGACGGCTGAGTTACGACGCTTAATGGAAAAATGCATCTCCTCTGCCGGGCTTGGGTTCACGGGCGCCAAGTTTTACGCGCATGTCCTTCCCGCACTCAGCCTGGCGACTCTTCGGCAGGCTGCGGTCAGTGGCGACGGCTGGGCCATGATCGGAGATGCGGCTGGCTTTACCGATCCCATCACGGGAGAAGGTTTGTATTACGCTCTGCGCTCCGCCGACCTGCTCAGCAGGGCGATCCTGGCGAATCAGCCGGAATCGTATCGTCAATTGTTGCGAAAAGACTTTCTGCCCGAACTGGAAATGGCGTCCCGCGTGGCGGATCGCTTCTTCACCGGACAATGGATGGGGGAAGCCGTAACCGAACGCATGGTACAGTTCACCGTGCACAGCCGGCGCTTCCGGCACCTTATGTGCGATATGTTTTCAGGGATGCAAGGCTATCTGAACCTGCGCGCGCGTCTTTATCGCACTTTGCCTGTCATGGTGGCGGAAAGCGCAGTGAGCGCGCTGGGGCTGCGGGGGCCGAGGTCTGGGGTAAGTCGCGAGAAGATAGCATCTTGATTGGATTACAAAGAAAAAGAGACGCGGCAAGCCGCGTCTCTACCAATCGCAATTTTCTGCGGACTAATCGGCCGTCGCCCTGGGAGGCTCCTGCGGGGTAATCTCCACCACTGACGGGCATTCTCCCAAGATGGGCTGACATCCCGCATCCGGGCCGTGTCCCGCGTAGGGAGCGGGTCTGGTATCGGTGAACTGCGCAGTTTCGGTCGAGCCTTCCAGCGCAGTCGTCGACGCCGTTCCGTTGGTGATCGCCTGCTGGACCGCGTCGAAGTAGCCGGTTCCGACGAAGCGCTGGTGTTTCACCCCTTCGTAGCCGTACTGGTGCTCGCGGCTGAGTTCCTTCTCTTGCAGCCGTGAATAGGCGGTCATGCCCGACTGCCTGTAGGCGCGCGCCAATTCAAACATCGAGAGATTCAGCGCGTGGAAACCGGCCAGCGTGATGAACTGGAGCTTGTAGCCCATGGCGCCCAACTCGCGCTGGAAGCGCGCAATGGTCGCGTCGTCCAGAGCCTTCTTCCAGTTGAAGGATGGCGAGCAGTTGTAGGCCAGCGTTTTGTGGGGATACTGCGCCAACACGCCCTCGGCAAACTCTCGTGCTTCCTTCAGGTCCGGCTTGGCGGTCTCGCACCAGACGATGTCGGCGTATGGCGCGTAGGCGATACCGCGCGCGATAGCGGACTTCATTCCCCCTCGGATGTGGACGAAGCCTTCCGTCGTGCGTTCTCCGGTAACGAATTCGCGATCACGCGGATCAACATCGCTGGTCAACAGGTTGGCGGCTTCAGCATCGGTACGCGCCATGATGAGCGTGGGCACGCCCATGACGTCGGCAGCCAAACGTGCCGCCACCAGCTTCTGAATAAACTCAGTGGTGGGGACGAGCACCTTTCCGCCCAGGTGTCCGCACTTCTTGACGGACGACAGCTGATCCTCGAAGTGCACGCAAGCCGCGCCGGCTTCGATCATGGCTTTCATCAATTCAAACGCATTCAGGTTGCCGCCGAAGCCAGCCTCGGCGTCAGCCACGAGCGGAGCGAACCAGTGGATCCCGTTCTTCCCTTCCGCATGATGAATCTGGTCAGCACGCATCAGCGACTGGTTGATACGGCGCACGAGGTTGGGAACGCTGTCGGCCGGGTAAAGGCTCTGGTCGGGATACATCTGCCCCGCGTCGTTGGCGTCGGCGGCCACCTGCCAGCCGCTCACATAAATCGCCTGCAGCCCCGCCCGAACCTGTTGAACCGCCTGATTGCCGGTCATGGCGCCCAGGGCCGCAACGTAAGATTCGTTATGGAAAAGGGCCCAGAGACGCTCGGCGCCGATGCGGGCCAAGGTGTGCTCAATGTGTACGGAACCGTGCAGGCGTTCCACATCATGTTGGTTGTACGGGCGAGTTATGCCCTTCCAGCGCGGGTTCGTCTTCCATTCCAGTTCCAAATTAGCGGACCTACCCTTGCTTGTCATAACATCCTCGTTCGGTCGGAATTTGTGAATTGTGCAGCCCGGGCCAGCGAGCTTGCTCCCCACATTTCTTCGCGCCTCGCCATGAGGGAGCGGAGAAAGTTGGCTCGATTCTGAGGGGAAACGGCTAGTCAGTCAAACTGATTGTCGTTATCATCTTGATAGATAATTGTTATCGTATGCCTTAGAATACAGCCTTTACAGGACACGTTGGAGAACGTGGCATGGAAATCGATCAGGTCGAAACTTTTTTGGCAGTAGCAACTTATGGGGGATTTCATCGCGCGGCGGAAGCCCTACGTGTCAGCCAGCCCGCGGTGAGCGCGCGTATTCGCGCCCTGGAAAATTCTCTAGGAGTTACCCTTTTTACCCGAGGCCCGGCCAATCTCTCGTTATCCCCTGCCGGCAAGGTTCTGCGGCCCCATGCCGAACAATTGCTCCGCACTGTGGCACTGGCTCGGCAGGCCGTGCATGAATTGCAGCCTTCCGCGGGTGGCGCTTTACGCGTCGCCGCCGCGCTTTCCATCTGCACCTACCTGCTGCCGGATGTGATCAAGGAGTATCAGTCCGCTAATCCGAAAGTGATGGTTACCGTTCGTTCCGGGAATTCGCTGCAAGTGCTCAAGATGGTGGTAGACGGCGAAGTGGATATCGGGCTGGCGCGCTCGCTCAATCATCCCGAAGTTGAGACCATGACGTTGCGGGATGATCCTCTTATCCTGGTCGGCCATCCCACCCATCCCGCAGTTCGCAAGCGGCGGGTTCGGCTGGAGGAAGTCGAATCCTGGCCGCTGATTTTCTATGATCGCGGCTCCAGCGACTGGACGCTGAGCCAGGGCCTTTTCCGGCGCGCAGGTCTGCTGCCGAATGTGGTGCTTGAGGTCGAAACCATCGAAGCCTGCAAGCGCATGATCGAACGGAAGCTCGGGTTGGGTTTCTTGCCGCAGATCGCGCTCACTCACGAACTTCGGCAAGGCAAACTGGTGGCGATTGAGATCGTCAACGCCGAGCCGCTGCGGCGCAATCTGGATGTGATCCATCCTCGTCACCGGCCGCTGTCCCGAGAAGCGCAAGCTTTTCTTCACCTGCTGAAGACGGCGGCGGACAGCGCCCTCTTTCGACATGAGAAAGCGGGCAAGGTCAGTCGGCGGCGAAGATAGTTCTAGCCGCTTACATTGGCGGGAGTGAGCTCCGTACTCAGGCGGATGCTGGGCGTGCCCGAGCCTACCAACTTCAGTTTCGGCTCACGATCGATGGCCTTTAGCACTTCACGTGTGACTCGATCGTCGATTTCGGCGGCACGTTGGAGATCCACCGGAAAACCGATCACCGCTTCGAGGCCAGCCTGGGTCAGCCGCAACCGGCTCTTTGGGCACAATTCGTTGATCGGCGTGCTGCTCAGAGTTCTCTCCATTTGCCGGCGCTGCCGCTCAATTTCTTCCCGATAATCGGCAAAAACAGTTTCCACTGCACCCAGCAGGCGTTCTTCCGCTACCCGATAGTCGCTGTCCGGAGACAACGTCAGGGTGATTTCGTGCCAAACAAAATTGGTGCCCGGAATCTGCTTGAACAGGCCAGAAGCCGGCTGGAAGACAATGGAGTTGGAAAACGCAACCACTCGGCCGGTTGGAATTTCCGCTCCGACGCTGCTGAGCTCCATAAGGTGCATGCGGACTAATCCGATGTCGACCACCTCGCCCGTTACTCCGGCGATCTGTACTCGATCGCCGACCCGGATTCCGAATCTGCCAATCAGAAAAAAGTAGCCGGCGATCGAGAGAATGACATTTTGCAGTGCGACTGCAACGCCTGCCGTAAGCAGCCCGGCAAAAGTGGCTACTGAACCCAATTGGCTGGCGAAGGCAAACGCAATCACCAGGCAGATCACGAACCAGAGAAGGATTTTCCGCAGCAAAAGGAACTGGTAACGGCGGCGAGGATCGTGTACGTAGCGAAAGATAGTCTTGCGCCACAGTTCAGCCACGGCAATTACCACAATGAGAACGCCCGCCAAGATGAACAGCCTAAGCAGGAGACTTCTCAACACGGTCTTATATTCCGTTTCCACTGCACTCTTCCAACTAGCCAGGCTCCTCTTATAGAGTCCAAGCAGAATTCCCTGCTTGCTTAAGGGTAGAACTGCGGTCGACGCCTGCTTGAATTGCGCGGTAAGCGCGTCCAGCTGCTTTTTCTGCTGGGCGAGCACGGTGGGATCGCTGGAGTCCGGCTGATTCGCAAGTTGGTCACCCTGCTTCGACAGATCCTTGAGCTGGTTGACCAGCGGCGTACGCAGCTGCTTCGACGCTTCTGTCAGCTCGTCGGTCATGCGTCCAGTGTGATCGATCGTGCGGATTTTGTCGGAAAGCTCGAGAAGCGCGGCCGTCAGACCCCAGATGCCAGAAGAACTGGATTTATCACTGGGAGAAAAGGAAGCAGGAGCCAGCTGGCGGCTGGGCTGAGTGTTTTCTCCATTGCTCCCCGGCTGCGCCAACTCGGGAGAAAGCGCACGCGCCATGGCATCGATTTGCGCGCGCAGTCCGGTTGGTCCGACTCCATTGGCACCCGTCCCACTGACAAATTCAGCCATGCTGCGCAGAGCATCCCGCCGGACATTAGTGAGGTCGAGTTCACTCTGTACTTCGGCGATAGCCGATTGCAGAGACTTACGATTGCCTGGGCCGGCAGCGTCCAGCTTCTGTCGTAGCCGCTCCAGTTCACCCTGTAGCTCGCGGGCTTGGTTGTCCAGTTTGGCAGACAACTGAGTCAGCGCCTGATAACGACCCAGGTCAGGATTTTGAGCCTGGCTATCCTTAGAAGTCGCTTGCTTAGCCAGAACATCGGCATCGGCGCGCGCAAAATCAAAAGCCAGCCTGACCACCTGATTGGCAATTTGACGATTGTCGTTGACGAGAATGGCGTCGCCCGGATCTTTGGCGATTTGGCTCTCGACCGTCAATTGGCGATGCCAATTTATCGTCTGGCTCAGAAACTGAATTACCTGCTGGGGATCAGCCGGATTGGCGGGTGGACTTTGGGTAAGAGCAACGCCGGATCCCACCATTAGGATTACCGCGACGGAGATCGCCGAGCGAAGAAAACCTCTGTCACGAAATGACAAAATAGTCCTCCCCTCGGAATGTGCTTCTGCTGCTGGTAACAGCACGATCTTTCGTCCAAATGAGTTTAGAATCAGCAGTGATCAGCGGCCGGTCAAAACTCGAGATGACAAGTACCGTTCTGGCTACTGCCGCTATTTTTGGTTCTTATTTTAAATGAGATGCGAGCCAGAGGGTGATAGCTCCTCAAGAAATACCATGGTTGAGTGTTTCGGTCTGAGGAGCCAGTGGCGTAAGTGCTACCTTAACCAGTGGTGGAACGTAGCGTATACCGTCGCGCAGAAAAGCAACGCCATCCCGGCCAAGCCGCGCGCCTTGACGCAAGGCGACTTTACTTGCAGCTTTTCTATTTCGGCTAGAACCTGGGATCGCCTTGTCAGGCGGGCAACGTGAGCCTGCTTATCGCCAGGATCGCTGTCGTCATCGTGGAGCCTGTCAAATACTGCAATGGTCCTCAGTTCCCTCGTGCCGGGTAACTAATTTCCGCTGACGCGAACCCCACATACATTGCCATCCTCCGGCCCGATTTGAGGGGCTCAGTGTACCCAACCGAGTACCCGGGCGCATACTGTGAATCCTGTATAGGCCTGTTGATTTATCGTGACTTGGGGCTGGTTCGCCGTCTGGCTTGAAAAGCGCAGGGTGACCACGCAATGGGGTTGCGGCATTCTCATTAACGTGGTCGTAAGCCGGATCAGCCTGTAAAAGGCTTGCTTTTGGAGATCAGATGCTGGTGCGAAAGGGGGGACTCGAACCCCCACGGGTTTCCCCGCCAGATCCTAAGTCTGGTGCGTCTGCCAATTCCGCCACTTTCGCATTGCGATATAGGCATCGGTAATTATACGACGCACTCTTCTCATGAAACCCAGCAGGTCTCGCTGCCGGGAATCTTCACCGTCACTTTCTCCCGCGCCTTTCGTGGAGTAGAAGAAGTTCGTGAACCATGCGCAACTGATCACGGCCGCAGAACGCTGGCTTAGGAGTTATCGCTGCACAATCGTGCTGAGCGAGCAAACGGCGGATTCGGGCGAAGTGCCTGACGTCATGGGCTGGCGCAGTAACTGTCATTCCATAGTGATCGAATGCAAGGTCTCGCGCGCTGATTTTTTGGTCGATAAGAAAAAACCAGTTCGTCAGAAGCCCGAACTCGGCATGGGCTGCGAACGTTTTTATCTCACGCCCAAATCCCTGCTAAAGGATTCCGACCTGCCTCAAGGTTGGGGTCTGCTGGAAGTCCAAAAACGTGAGATCGTGATGAGAGTGAAAGCGAGCCGTCGCAGCCAGCGCACAATCACTGGACTTATGGCTGAAATGGAACTTCTGCTGGCGAGTCTGCGGCGGGTGGAAGTCAGAATCGAACCGCAGACGATCACTGAGTTTCTCAAGTGGAAGAACCGCATGGCCGCTTACAATGGCGGCCGGCTGCCGCAAGGCCTTGTTCCGCTTGAGCAGGAGTTGCTATCCGGCGTTTAAGGAGCCTGCGTCACAACAATTGTGTGTTCTGCCTTGCAAGTCTTTGCCGGATCGAACACAGCCACGCCTTCCCGCTTTCCTTGTAAGGCGTGGAATTCGAGAGGCCGTTTCACCTTTTCCGGCAGGCCCTCGAAGCTTGCTTTGCCTTCCGTATTGGTTCCAACCTCCAAGTCCAGCTTGCGGATACTCATGAAGCCATAGGCGATGTGCACACGAATCTTGGCGTCTGAGACGGGCTGGCCCGAAGCATCGGTAACTGTAAATTGCACTGAGCAGGCACCCAGGTCTCCGTTAATGACAGGGATGGGATTTTTAGTTGCAGCCGGCTGAGAGGTCTGTGCGACGAGACTCGGAGACAACAGCAGAGTCGAACAGATCAGTGCGAGAAGTCCGACTTGTTGGGACCGGCCTTGAGCGTCTCTCATTGTATGTCCTTCCGAAAGTTTGGCGTTATCGACAGCCGCCGCGTCCATCCTGCCACTCTGGGTATGCCGAGTTCAAGCGCGTCCTGTCCGTTGCACTACCGAATAGCCAGTTCTCGAGCCCGAGAAGAATCTGAACTCGCGGGGTCGCTTCAACGCAGATCCTACCTTACGTTTTGTTCGCCACTACAGACTCTTGCTTATGGGTTTCAGTCTCAGGGACCAATTAGCTTGTCCTCATTCTTTACGCCAAGGCTTTGTGCCGGGCGAAGCTATTGAGGAGGAACAACATGGACAGAGATCGGGTAGAAGGCAAAGTGAAAGACATCGCAGGACGAGTTCAACGTCAAGCCGGTGAGTGGACCGGAGACGAAGAGACCCAGATCAACGGAGCCGGCAAACAGGCCGAAGGCAAGGTGCAGAACATTGCCGGCAAGGCCAAAGATGCCCTGAGGCGACCCCGGACAACAGACCAAGAGAGCGAGCGGGAACAAGGGGAACTCGAAGAGGAACGCGAATCAGAACCGCGCCGCAGGCGCGCATAAATCTGCCATAAAAAGCCGGGGAAACTCGATTCATTCGAGTTCCCTGCTTTCTCTTGCTCTATCCTTCTAATTCTCGCCCAATCTCCCGCTCACGAAGCCAGGTAAAGATCACCGGGGTGACGATCAGGACGTGTACAAGCGAACTCAGCATCCCGCCCAGAACCAGAATAGGCGTGGCCGGTGGCTTTATGACTTCAGCCCCAGCTCGCCTGTCTTTGTTGCGGCCCCAAAAACCCGGTACACTGTGGCAGCCATGGCAAATCCGACTCAGCCCAACATCAAGCTGACCAATGCCCCCGACTATCGCGAGAACTATGCCAACAGCGTGCAAGTTCGCGTTACGGTGTGGGATTTCTTTCTTGTCTTCGGAACCCTACAGCAGCAGAGTGAAGTCCAGGTAGATATCACGAATTTTCAGGGCATCTACGTCAGCCCGCAACAGGCCAAAGCCCTGCTCGCGATCCTCCAGCAGAACGTCGTCCAGTACGAGAACGCATTTGGTGAGATCAAGCTCGATCCGCGGATGACGGCCACCGGGCCCATCCACTAGCTTGGCTAACGCGGACACCGGATTGTCATCTGACGGCGGGCCCCGGAAGCTTCCTGCGTTTTTGGTTTTCAGTCTGATAATTTTCTGCATCGCTCTGCTACACGCCCCCCTGCTGGGCCTGCCCTACATTTGGGATGAAGCCGGCTATTACGTGCCTGCTGCGCGCGATCTGCTCCTCAGCGGCAGCCTGATTCCACATTCCACGGTCAGCAACGCGCATCCGCCCCTGGTGCTGGCGTGGGTGGCCTTGGGCTGGAAATTGTTTGGCTTCACTCCGCTCGTGGCGCACCTTGCCATGCTGCTGATCGCGTCCTTCACACTCTTGGGAATTTTTCGACTAGCCGAACGCGTCGCCAACGTCCAAGTTGCGCTTGCTTCAACGATCTGCGCCAGCCTTTACTCTGTTTTCTTTACGCAAAGCGCTCTGGTGCACCTTGACATGGCAGCCGCCGGGTTTACCCTCTGGGGCTTACGGGATTACATCGAGCAACGCCGCATCGCGACTTCTGTGTGGTTCTCTCTCGCGGCTCTGGCGAAAGAGACTGCGATCCTGGCGCCCCTGGCCTTGTTGGCTTGGGAATTGATTTGCCCGCTGATTCCCGAACGAAGGTCGTCACAGTGCTGTTTGTTCCGGCCGAGTACGACATCTGCCTGGCTTTTAGTTCCCTTGCTACCGCTGGGCATCTGGTTTGGTCATCACTACCTGCACACGGGTTACGTTTTCGGTAATCCGGAGTTCTTCCGCTACAACGTCTCGGCAACTCTACACCCGTTGCGGATCTTTCTCGCGGCGGGCATGCGCGTTTGGCAACTTTTCGGATACATGAACCTTTATTTCCTTACCGTGGCAGCTTTGCTGGCAATGTTCCGGACCCCACGAAACGTTGAGCATAAAGAACGCCCGCGTATTGCTGTGCCCGTGCAATGGATCTTCGTCGTACTGATCATTGCTTATATTCTGGCGATGTCGGTGGTGGGTGGGGCCGAGCTCGCGCGTTACATGCTCCCGGTGTTTCCGTTCGTGATCATCCTCTGTCTGTCGACACTGTGGAGAAGAGTGCGTTACTGGATCGCGGTCACTATATTGGTGGACCTGGCATTTATCGCCGCTCTGCTTGTGAATCCTCCCTACGGCTTTCCCTTCGAAGATAATCTAGCGTACCGCGATTATGTGCTTCTCCACAGAAACGCCGCGCAGTTTCTCGCGATGCGCTATCCGCGTGCGCGAGTTCTGACTGCATGGCCGGCCTCGGATGAGTTGACCAGACCCTATCTCGGCTACGTAAGCCGCCCCATGCGGGTACTGCGCATCGAGAACTTCGCCTTTGAGGAAGTGAGTTCCGCCGCCGCGGTCCGCTCTGATTTCGATGTCGCGCTCGTTTTTTCTACCAAATACATTCCGCCTCACTCTCTGCTTGCCCGCTGGCTCGCCTGGGAGAGAGTGCAGACACGTTACTTCGGGTTTCATCGTGACCTTCCGCCCTCTGCCGCCGCGCAAGTTCTTGGCGGGAGTCTGGTGTACACCGCAGCCCGCCACGGACAATGGATTGGAGTGATTGAATTGGAGCGGGTGCTAAATGCGCGTACGCGCTAAACAGCCATTAGATGGCACGAGTGTGTCTTGATGATCAGCCACACGTTGCGTCCTGGCTGCAGGTGGAGGGAATCGCGAGCCGCCAGCGTGAGGTGGACTTCCATTCTTACTCCACAATTCACCTCAGCTGCGACGATTACATCCCGTTGCGTCAACGAGACCACCTTGCCGGGAATCACATTCCGAGCGCTCAAGCCAACAGGTTGTTCCGAGGCGAGGAGAATATCGCCTGCGCTGATTGCCACTCGAATCGCGGAACCGACCTCGGCTCTGACCAGCGGCGTTTCCAATTGCACGGAGGAGCTGGCCAGTTCGCAGGTCATCGTGCCGCGATCCTCATGGGCAGCATGAACCGTGGCATCAAAGATGTTTTCGAACCCGGCCAGTTGGGCAACCGTTTCGTGACGGGGAGCCCGCATCACCTGGTGCGGCGTGCCCTGGGCGATGATCTTGCCTTCGTCCAAAACCAGCACTCGTTCGCCTAAGGCAAACACCTCTTCCCGGCTGTGCGTGACGTACAGAATGGGGATGCGATGGGACTGATTCCATATCCGCAGATCGTCCAGAATCTTCTTCTTTGTCTGAGCATCGAGCGCCGCCAATGGCTCGTCAAGCAGAAGCAGGCGGGGATCGGTGACCAGCGTTCGTGCCAACGCAACCCGCTGGCGTTCGCCGCCGGAGATCTCGCTGGGCCTTCTGTCCCGCAAATGTGCCACTCGGAATGACTCCAGGATGCTCCCGCTTCTTTGTGCCCGCTCGCTTCCTCGTGCGTGCGAAAGGCCGTATTCGACGTTCTCTTTGACGTTGAGGTGGGGAAAGAGCGCCAGGTCCTGGAAGACATACCCAATGCGCCGTTGAGATACAGGAACGTTCTGCCGGGTGCTGCTGTCGAACAAAACACGCTCACCAATTACAACCCTGCCCGCTTCCGGCGTGTTCAATCCTGCCAGGCAGTCCAGAAGCGTGGTCTTCCCTGCCCCCGAGGGGCCGAACAAAATCGTGATGCTGGGGTCTACGGAAAATTCAAGATCAAGAACAAAATTACGCGAGCCGCTGGGCAGATTTTTGCGCACGCGCGCTGACAAAGCTTTCCCATTGGCGCCCTGCTCCGTTCGCCACTCGGCGGGAGCGGTTTTCGCGCGCTCTACTTCCAGGGCCATATCGCCCACATCCTCCGATTCAAGGCGTAAACCAATGAGAGCACCAAGAATGCGATCAACACCAGCACCAGAGCCGTTTGATTCGCGGCTGCGTAGTTTGACATCTGCACCTGGTCATAGATGTCGATGGACACCGTGCGAGTCACGCCGGGAATATTCCCCCCCACCATCAGCACCACTCCAAACTCACCCATAGTGTGCGCAAAGCTTAGCGCCACTCCGGTCACCAGACCCGAAATTGACAAAGGAAGAATCACCCTAAAGAACGTTTCTACTCGAGAAGCTCCCAGCGTCGCGGAAGCGGCAATGAGCTTGGTATCCACGGCGGAAAAAGATGCAGCAAAAGGCTGCACCGCAAATGGCAGGCTGTACAGGATGGACCCAATCACCAAGCCTTCAAAGGTAAAGGCTAGGGTGTGGCCGGTAAGCGCTTCCCACCAGCGCCCCACGGGACTGCGTGCCCCCAGGGCCAGAAGCACGTAAAACCCCAGCACAGTGGGTGGGATCACAATCGGCAGCGCTACCGCCGCCTCGGCTAAAAATTTCCAGCGCCAACGGGAGTACGTGATCCAGTACGCAATCGGTAGTCCGATCACCACCAGCACGGCGGCGACCACCACGGCTAAGCGGATTGTCAGCCAGAATGCCTGCCAATCCATCAGCGCTTTCCCTCCGGCGTCGAGAAACCGTAGCGCCGCAAAATGGCCTGCGCCTCAGGCGTTTTCAGACAACTCAGAAATGCGGCCGCCTCTTTTTTATGCTGAGAACGGGAAATTACGACTGCCCCCTGATCCAGTTCAGGATAGGCGTCGTTGGGAACTTCCCAGTAGCGCCCTCGATCTTTCATTGCCGGGACCAGCGCATGGGATAGGGCAATCAAACCGACCTGCGCGTTGCCTGACTCCACAAATTGCGCCGCCTGCGAAACGTTTTCTCCCAGTACCAGACGGTCCGCGACTTTGTCGTACAACTGAAAGTGCCGGAGTGCAGCCACGGCGGCGCGTCCGTACGGCGCATGCTGCGGGTTGGCGATTGCGATTTTCTTCACGGAGGCATCGAGCAAGACGTTGACACCGTGATGCTCGATGTCCAGCGAAGACGATTTCAAAACCCACATTATCAGCCTGCCTACCGCGTAACGATACAATGAGTTCCGCTCGGCAAGTCGTGCTTCAATCAATTGTTTTGGATAATCCTCGTCCGCGGAGAGAAACAGATCAAAGGGAGCGCCGTTCTTGATCTGCTGCGTTAGATTTCCCGAGGAGCCGAACAAAAGGCGTATGCTGGTACCGGTCTTTTTCTGATAGCGGGCAGCGAGTTCCGTAAGCGCGGAACCCATGTCGGCTGCCGCCGCGACGGTTATCTCCTGGGCCGCGGACCTCGTCGATAGAGACGCCATGCCGAGCAGAACGACCGCTAGTGTCTTGGCTGTCACAGCTTAGAAGCCACCTCGAAATGACTTTCTATGAACAACGTAAAGATTTGTAAAATCAGCAGCTTCCGCGCTTCCTACGCGGGACTGAGAACGTCAAATAGATTGAGGGCTGAACTCCTCTCGGCTGTTATGTATTACGGCAGTTCCGCCGCGGGAACGCAGCGATTTTATCCATACTGTTTGTTGGGTCGTACGATTTTATTCGTGCCATGCTTCCCGTGAGACCAGCAAGTTTTGGACATGGAGTTTTTCATTCCTATGGGAGCTTCTTGTGAGGCTACTTAAGCGTCATTGGCTAATCGCCATTCTGATCATCGCCGCCGTCGCCGTATTGGCAGCATTTCAGTTTAAGAGCAGCGACAAAGCTCAATATTTCACCGCCAAGGTCGATCGCGGTGACATCCGTGCCGTCGTAGAGGCTACCGGCACTATCAATGCGGTAACCACAGTTCAAGTTGGCTCGCAGGTGTCGGGCACTATTTCTCGCCTCAACGCAGATTTCAATTCGCGCGTGAGAAAGGGACAAGTCGTCGCCCAGATTGACCCGTCTCTTTTTGAAGGCACTCTGCTCCAGGCGAAGGCAGATTATGCCAACGCTGAAGCCAGCCTGGCCTCTGCGAAAGCCAACCTGGAGAAAGCCAAGGCGGCCCAAGTGCAGACCAAAGCCGATTACGAACGCACCGTAGGACTCACCAAGGATGGCGTGATGAGCCAGCAGCAGCTCGATCTGGCTAAAGCCAACTACGACTCGGCGGCGGCGGCCGTTTCCTCTGCCCAGGCACAGGTCACCCAAGCAGCCGCCCAAGTTCAGCAGAAGCAAGCGGCCGTGACCGTGGCGCAAACCAATCTGAATTACACCACGATTCACGCCCCCATCGACGGCACAGTGATCGCACGCAGCGTAGATGTTGGCCAAACCGTGGCCGCGTCCCTACAGGCCCCTACCCTGTTTACGATCGCGCAAGACCTCACCAAGATGCAGGTCTATGCCAGCACCGATGAGTCCGATGTGGGCATGATCAAGAACGGCCAGGTCGTTACCTTCAAAGTGGACGCCTACCCCAAGGATACCTTCACGGGGCGCGTTTCCCAGATTCGTATGAACGCCACAACTGTCCAGAACGTCGTCACCTATAACACCATCATTGACTTCGATAACCCGGAATTGAAATTGTTTCCGGGAATGACGGCCTACATCACGATTCCAGTAGCGTCGGCCAAGAACGTCCTGCGCGCACCCAATGGCGCGCTCCGTTACAAGCCGGACTTGAAAGCCGACCAAGTCCGCGCGCTCTATCAAAAGTATGGTCTCGATTCCGGAAGGCCCGTTCAGGCCGCCGGTGAAGCACCGGGCGGTGGAGGTGCCAGCGCGAAACAGTATCGGGCTCACGCTGAAGGACAGCAAGGTGGCGGCAGTGATGCAGCTCCACACACGCCGCGGCTCGATGTCGCCGTGCTCTGGAAACTCCACGCTGATAAGACCCTGGAACCGGTTCGGGTCCGCACCGGCATCACCGATCACACGGTAACGGAAATTGCCGAGTTCCTCAAAGGAGAACTGAAAGAGGGTGAAGAGCTGGTGACCGGCTCCATGACGGCAAAGCCCACGGCGGGACCAGGGATGGGCGGCGCTGTAAGACGATAGAGGTGGGCCGCGGCGGCTGCTCATTACAACATGGCAACGATCACACAACCGGAAGCGAAGCTCGCGACGCGCGAGGGCGGTCACGCAGTCATCCGCGTCGAGGATGTCCACAAGTACTACGACTTGGGTGAAACCCGCGTGCATGCTTTGCGCGGCGTCAGCGTGGGAATCGGGGCAGGCGAGTTCGTCGCCATCATGGGGGCGAGCGGCAGCGGGAAATCCACCTTCATGAACATTCTGGGCTGCCTGGATAAGCCTAGTTGCGGACGTTACCTGCTTGAAGGGATAGAAGTCTCGGGGCTCACAAAAAAAGAGCTGGCCAGCATTCGCAATCGCAAGATCGGCTTCGTATTCCAGGGATTCAATCTGCTTTCGCGAACTACGGCACTGGAGAACGTGGGACTTCCCACCTTGTACGCTCAGATCAGCAAGGCGGACGGAGACCGAAGAGCGCGAGAAGCGCTCGACCTGGTGGGACTCGCAGACCGTGTCGCTCACTTCCCTTCCCAGCTTTCCGGCGGACAACAGCAGCGTGTGGCCATTGCTCGGGCCCTGGTGAACAAACCGTCGATCCTGTTGGCCGACGAGCCCACAGGCAATCTCGACAGCCGCACTTCCGTCGAAATCATGGAAGTTTTTCAGAAGCTGAATGACGGTGGTCTCACGATTGTCCTGGTCACGCACGAGCACGACATTTCGCAGTTTGCCAAGCGCACCATCCAATTCCGCGACGGCAAGATACGCCGTGATGAACCCGTAACCACTCGGCCAGTGGCCGCCGAGGTGCTGAAGAATATGCCCACTTTAGAGGATTGAATCTGGATCTATGGATCTACTTGCCATTGTGCGAATCGCAATGCGAGCTCTGGCCCGCAACAAGCTGCGTTCCAGCCTCACGATGCTGGGCATCATCATCGGTGTGGGCGCAGTGATAGCCATGGTGGGCGTTGGCCAGGGCGCCCAGGAGCAAGTCCAACAGCAAATCGCTGCCATGGGCTCCAATATGCTCTTTGTCGGAGCGGGCACGGTCACGCGCGGCGGCATGCACATGGGTTGGGGCGCAACCAAGTCGCTGGTTTATGACGATATGCAGGCCATGCTGCGCGAATGCCCCGCAGTAAAGGCTGCGGCTCCCGGTAGCACTTCCAGCGCACAGGTCGTTTTCGGGAACGACAATTGGGCCACGCGGCTCAACGGCACCGAACCCCAGTACTTCGACATTCGCACCTGGCCGTTTCAAGAAGGCACTTCGTTCACGCAAAACGATGTGGAGATGGCCGCAAATGTTGCCGTCATCGGCGAAACTGTGCGCAAGAATTTGTTTGGCGCCACGGACCCTCTGGGCGAAACCATCCGGGTCAACAATCTCCCGTTCAAAGTTGTAGGCGTGCTCGTGCCGAAGGGCACCTCGGCGGCGATGGGCGATGATCAGGATGACATCATTCTCATCCCTATCACCACGCTGCAGAAAAAAATCAGCGGCCAAAACTGGCTGCGCTGGATTATGGTTTCGGCCGCATCGCGCCAGTCCAGCTATGCTGCGCAACAGCAGATCACGTCCCTGCTTCGTGACCGTCACCGCATCCGCACCGGCCAGGACGACGACTTTTTTGTTCGCAATCTGGCTGACATGGCCGACCTGGCCGACCAGGCCGGGCGGGTTATGACTTTACTGCTGGCCTCGATTGCCAGCGTGTCGCTGATTGTGGGCGGGATTGGCATCATGAACATCATGCTGGTCTCGGTGACCGAGCGCACGCGCGAAATTGGCGTCCGCATGGCCATCGGTGCTACCGAAGGTGATGTGCAGCGTCAATTCCTGATCGAGGCGGTTGTGCTCAGCCTGATCGGCGGCGCAATAGGAATTATGTTTGGCACCGGCGCGTCCTATCTCATCACGCAAACTCTAGGATGGGCGGTGCTGATTTCGCCGACTGCAATCATTACCGCCGTAGTCTTCTCCATGGCCGTAGGAATCTTCTTCGGCTTCTATCCTGCCCGAAAAGCAGCGCGACTGGATCCCATCGATGCACTGCGGTACGAGTAGAAGCTCCATTCGTCCATTCCATATAAGCTGTAATAAGCTGTCATCCTGAACGAAGCGAAGGATCTCTGCATTTCGCCGTCGACCGCCTAACGCCTGTCATTCCGGCTTCAGCCCGCAAAACGGGCATCCTGCCCGTCCAGGCGGAGCAAAGCTCCGAAGTCGCGGTCGTCGCTACCCAGTCTGTCGTCCTCAGCGAAGCCTTTAGCTCGAGTCGAAGGACCCCTTTCGACTCGCTCAGGACGATATGAATTAACTCTCGTTATTCCTCCCATTTCTGGAATAACTTCGTAATGCAGCACGTGTAAGTTGGCCTCCGGCTACGTCTTTTGCGTTGACACGTCTGCCAAACGCGGAAATACTAAGCTAGCCACCCTTAGCAGGCTCCACATCGGTAAGGAAAAATGAACGGTATACGCTGGCCGGGTACGTGTGTCTCTCTTTGCGTCCTTTCTGGATGCATGCTATTTTCACCCGCTGCCGTCTTGGCCCAAGGCTCGAAAATGACTTCCGAGGTGGCGCCAATCGCCGACGCCGATCGCGACAATCCTGCTGCGCGCGAGCAATGGTTTCGCAAAGGCCGGACTGCGCCTCCGGGACAATCTGCAGCTGAATTGCGCTACCGCGCTCACCAGCAGAGGATGCGGATGCGCGCTCAGCGCGCGCGGGCCGCTGCGCAACTTGCGTTAACACCCAATGCCCCGGCGATGGGCTGGACGGCGCTGGGTCCGGCGCCGCTGGCTTCCGATGCCGGCATAGGACAGGACTACAACTGGGTCTCGGGCCGTGCCACCAGTGTGGTGATTGATCCGGCGGACGGTACCGGCAACACGGTGTACGTGGGTGGCGCCTTCGGCGGACTGTGGCGCTCGACCAATGCTGCTAGCGGGAGCTCTGGTAACGCTTCCGGCGTTACTTGGACACCGCTGATCGATAATCAACCGACGCTGGCAGTGGGAGCGATCGCGCTGCAGCCCGTCAATGCAACCAACAACCTGAGCAATGTAATTCTCGTCGGAACCGGTGAGGCCAACAGCTCTGGCGACTCTTACTACGGGCTAGGGATTCTTCGGTCGATTGACGGTGGCAATAACTGGTCCCTGATCTCCACGGCGAACGGTGGCGCCTATTCCTTCAAAGGACTCTCCTTCAGCAAGATTGCCTTTAACTCAACAACAGGCAATACGAATGTGGTGGTGGCTGGCGTTGCATCTACTTTCGCGGGAGAGCAGGAAGGTGCAGACAATCTGACCGTGCCTCGTGGCGTGTACTACTCCGCCGATATCGGAGCGACATGGAGTCTTGCTAACCTGCAAGGTCCCGGCGGCACGGTAACATCAGCTTCCGCAAGTGCTGTTGTTTATAACGCCAGCGCTGGCAAATTCTATGCGGCCATTCGACGCCATGGGTTCTTCTCTTCCACTGACGGAATCAACTGGACTCGCCTGGCGAATCAACCGGGAGGCACACTCCTGTCGAGCACTAGCTGCCCGGAGAACATGAATTCCACGACCTGCCCGATTTACCGTGGCGAATTTGCCGTCGTGCCGGGCCGGAACGAAATGTATGTCTGGTTCATGGACGTGACGGCCACCGGCGAAGTGAATCGCGCTATCTGGCAAAGCAAGGACGGAGGCAACAGCTGGACACAGATCAGCACAATCACTATCGATGCCTGCGGCGATCCCGGCTCCGACGGTTGCGGAGTCCAGCAGGGTGAATACAACCTGGAGTTGGCCGCAGTGCCCAACGGCAGTACTGCCACCGATCTCTACGCCGGGGCCATCAACATCTTCAAGTGCTCCATAAATTCCACTAATCCCACCTGTGCTACTAATCCCTTCATGAACCTGACCCACGTCTACGGATGCCTGCAAATCGCGCACGTTCATCCTGATCAGCATGGCATTGACTCCATGGTGGTAGGAGGGAAGGACATCCTGTATTTCGCAAATGATGGCGGCATCTATCGCGCCCTAGATGGCTTTACCGGTCTGACCACGGGCGCCTGTGGCGGCGCTAATAATTTCGACAGCCTCAACCAGACCATTGGCTCGATGACGGAGTTTGTTTCGTTTTCGCAAGATCCCGGTAACCTCGCAATCCTACTGGGCGGAACGCAGGACAACGGGTCTCCGGCCACGAATCAGGCACTGACTAGCAGCAGCTGGATCAATGTCAATAGTGGCGATGGCGGCTACAACGAAATCAACCCGAGCAACCCAACCGAGTGGTTCACGGCGAATACAGATGTCACCATCCAACGTTGCACGGCGGGGATCAGCTGCACGGCAGGTGCGTTTAATTTAGTGGTGAGCGCTGCGCAGGTCGGAGGAGATATAGGACCGTTTTATACGCCTTACATGCTGGATCCGCAGGCTGCAAGCGAGATGCTGGTAGGGACCTGTCGCCTCTGGCGGGGAACCAGCCAGGGAGCGAACTTTCTACCGTATAGCTTTAATTTTGAGACTGGCACGCTTGCCACTTGCAATGGCAGTGAGGTTAATCAGGTGCGCTCGCTGGCGACCGGTGGCCCACAAGACGCCAATGGAATTTCGAAAGTAATTTACGTGGGAACCGATGGTGCCGGTCCAGTCATACCCGCTCCAACGATAGGTGGACGCGTGCTTGTGGCCACCAACGCGAACGGTGGGCCCGCAGTCTGGCAAGACACAACAGGCGACATCAATCACTACAGTTATCCGGTATCGAGCATCGCGATTGACCCTTCGGACAACACCGGCCAAACGGCATACGTAACTATTATGGGCTTCATCGGCGCCCCCGGATTTTCTCACGTATTCAAGACAACCAATGCCGGTCAAAGCTGGACAGATTTCTCCGCCGGATTGCCTGATGCACCAGCCAACTCCATCGTGGTTGACCCCGGGCCGACCCCGGAAAACGGCACTGTATACGTGGGAACCGACGTGGGTGTCTTCAACAGTCCGACTTTGTCTGCGAACTGGACGGAAGTTGGCCCCGCCCCGGCACCCGGAGCCTCCGGCTTCATTCCTAACGTGCCTGTGACCAAACTGCGGATCTTCAATTCGGGCGGGCAGAAACTCCTACGCGTGTCCACGTATGGGCGGGGCGTCTGGCAGTTTCCGATTAGCGTAACCCCGGACTACGCAATCGCCGTGGACAAGCTTCAGCTGTCCGCATTCCCGAATCAAACAGCAGAGTTCACGGGAAACCTCTTCGCCCTTTTTGGCTACAACAATTCGGTAACGCTCAGTTGTGGGGCAGGCACCCCGCCGAGCTGCACCGCGCCCACTGGCGTGACACCCTCTTCGGGCGGAACAGCGTTCACGATAAACGTAAGCGGCCCCGCTGTAGCCGACTACAGTCTTAACATCCACGGCGTCGGCGCGGACACTGGCTCAACAACACACGACCTGCCAGTAACATTTCACGTTGTTGACTTCTCCATCTCCGCGGTCCAACCCACGACCGTAACCGCGAATCAAGGAAGCGAATCGCAGCCGAGTTCAATTAACTTGCTCCCTAGCGCGCAGTTCTCGGGCACTGTCACGTTGAGCTGCGATCCAAATACCCTCCCCGCCGGGGCGACATGCTATTTCTCTCCCGGTGTGCTAACTCTTAGTGGGGGTAGCATTGCGCTAACCAGCTTTACGCTGGGAACCGTCTCCGCTACTCCGATCGGCAGCTACCCCATCACCATACTGTTCAATTCGGCCGGTGCGCCTTCTGCCAAAACGACCACCGTTACAGTGATGGTGCAGTCAGGGAAGGATTACAACCTCGCTCTCGGAGCAGCAGGTAGCATTGTTCCCGGCGGCACTGCGAGCTTTCCTGTAACTTTGACCTCAATCGGTGGCTACAGCGGCACGGTTACGTCTCGCTGCGACACTTACCCGCTTCTCAGCGCATTCACATGCAGCGTAAGTCCTCCTGAAGTTTCACTTGGCGCCGACCAGACCGCTTCTGCCACCGGCACACTACAAGCAACAACGAACTTACAACCCGGTACATACAATGTGCGGGTGTTTACTTCGGAATCGACGGCAGCGCTGAACCACGAAATAGATACCTCTGTTTCTGTAATCGATTTCCAATTCCTGCCAACTAATGGTGTGGCCATGATCACCGCTGGTCAGACAGCAAATTACATTCTGGAGATCACTCCCCTCGGCCCCGGCGGCTTCACAAACTCTATTTCCATGGCATGTTCGGGGCTGCCAGCGTCAGCGACCTGCTCCTTCGCGCCCGGTACTGTGACCCCGGGAGGAACTGTCACGATGGTTACCGTGAACATCTCCACGAAGACACGCCTGGCTTCTTTGCACCCGTTGAGGCACTTCTACGCGCTGTCGCTGCCCTGGGCGGCCCTGCTGTTGGTCTTCGGTGGCGTCTTCGTGGATAGGTCGCGCCGCTCCAAAGCCACGTTGGTGGCGGCATCCGTAACGTTCGGATTATGTCTCTCGCTGGTTGCGTGTGGAGGAGGTACGGGCGGGAATGGGA
This sequence comes from Terriglobales bacterium, assembly GCA_035272945.1. Taxonomy (GTDB): domain Bacteria; phylum Acidobacteriota; class Terriglobia; order Terriglobales; family Acidobacteriaceae; genus Gp1-AA122. The sequence continues at coordinate 4,202 of DATEPX010000319.1, read as the reverse complement.
CGACACCGCCTCCGCCGCCGCAGGGCACGCCTGCAGGGTCCTACAGCGTCACGGTGACCGCCACCTCGGGTCGACTAACGCACCACACCAGCGTGAGCCTGGCCGTGCAATAGTTATCAGCACCGGCATGGAAGCGTATCTCCCCTGGCTATTCGACGCAGAGAGTTTTGGACGGAGCGGCATTTGAGGGTCCGACAGCCCATCTCTGCTAGGATGTAGGCTTCGCGCAAACGCATGCAGCGATGGAGGCAAAATGGGCACCAGTGTATCCGGCAAACGCATCGCGGTTCTGGGCGCCGGCAAAATGGGCAGCATACTGCTGCAGGCCTTGCTGAAGGAACGTCTGCTCTCGGCCGCTACCACGACCGCTACCGTTCAGCATGCAGACCGCGCTCGTGCTCTGACGGATAAGCTGAAAATTCCTGTGGGCACCAATAATGTCGCGGCCGTGCGCAAGGCCGACATCATCTTCGTTTGTGTGAAGCCTCCCATGGTGGTTGACGTAGTGAAAGAAATCCGAGCCGCGATTACGCCCAAGCAACTAGTCATCTCCGTGGCCGCATCGGTTCCCACCCACCTGATCGAGGGCGGACTGAGGGGCAATATCCCGGTCATTCGGGCCATGCCCAACACGCCTTGCGTGGTGGAAGCAGGCATGACGGCGCTATGCAAGGGCAAATTTGCGGATGAGCAACACGTCAAGCTCGCCACCGGGCTGTTTAACGTCTTTGGCCGCACCGTCGTGGTGGACGAGAAGCACATGGATGCCGTTACTGGCTTATCGGCGAGCGGCCCTGCCTATATCTACATCATTCTGGAATCGCTGGCGGAGGCGGGAGTCAAGGTCGGCCTGCCGCGGGACATAGCCACGCTGCTGGCGGCGCAAACCGCCATGGGGGCTGCTAAGGTCGTGCTCGAAACCGGCGATCACCCTGCTCTGCTTAAGGACGCGGTGACAACTCCCGCCGGCTGCACGATTGACGGCATTCTGGAACTTGAGGAAGGCAAGCTGCGCGTGACGTTGATCAAAGCGGTAGTGAAGGCGGCGCAACGGGCCAAGGAACTAGCATTCGTAAGTTGAAAGAATGCCGATACGGAGAGTCGGTCTCAGGGTAGAGCAAACTTGATAACGATCTCGGTTTGCATATCTACCGGATCACCATTCAGCTTGTAAGGTTCGTAACGCCACTGGCGAACCGCAGCCATGGCCGCTGCCGAGAGCATCGCATTGCCTCGCACGCCCTTCACGTCGCGCACCCGCCCATCCTTGCCGATCACCGCCTGCAGTACGACCTCGCCCATGACCCGTTGCTGCTTGGCCTGATAGGGATACTGCGGCTCGACGCGGCGAATCAGTTTTCCGCCGGTGATGCCCTCGGAGATCCGCGGCGGCGGCGGCGGCGCAAGGCTTTCCGCCGGAAGCGGCACTGCAGGACCGCTCGACAGTGAAGAACGAGGAACGGATGCTATGAGTTCCTGTGCCGGAGTCGCCTTGGGCGGGGCACTGGCTTTTTCTTTCTCCGGGCCGGACTGTCGGGGCGAATCCGTCTGTGCAGCTTCACCTCTTGCAGCGTCACCACTGGTATCTTCCGCTTTTCCTTCCTTTGCATTTGCGGCTTTCTGCTCAAACACAACCTTGCCGTTCTGGAGAACCACGAGGTCTCCCTGATCGCTCTTCGCACCTGGCTCTGCCTTCCGCCTGTTGGCAGAAGGTTTCGGGGGCCGGACTCCGGAATTGCCCGCACTCATGTCCAGTGTGCCTTCTTCCGGCTGCGCATCCACGACGGGGGGTTGCGGCTCTGTCATGGGGGAGGCTGCCTGAGCGGACCGGTTGGCATGGGCTCTCTGCCAGCCCCATCGAAAACCCAGCATCAGACACAAGAGAGTCGCGAGCGCCAGGACAGTTGCGCGCAGGATTCGCGTTGAGTTTTCGGCGACCGCCATCCCGTCGTCTTCCTGCTCTGCAGGAGCGGTGGTTGCCGGTTCGAGAGAGGCGAGGGGCGCAGCCATGACAGCAGGCGAAGGTAGAACGTGAGCAGCTGCGGTTTCACGCTGGGCAGCCGGTTTGGCGGCGGCGCTTTGTGCGCTTTGTATCGCGTCGCTCACCCACTGTGCCACTTCTTGAAGGGTCGTGAGGTCCTGTTCTCCGAAGGCGTCCTCCTGAGCAGAAAAGATCTCAAAAACCCCAACCAACTTGTGGCCTGCAAACAAAGGGACGACGACAATGGAGCGCACCCCCAATTGCCGGCAGGCCTCGGCGTTGACCCGCGGATCGCTTTCGGTATCGCTGCACCATTGCCGCTTTCTTTCACGAATGCAGGCGCCGGTTAGTCCCGACTCGGTATTGATTTGTACGCCCAGGTCTGGGGCGGTTGCGCCAGCCGCCGCGCGGCACACCATCACGTTGCTTCGCTCCAAGGCGATGGCTGCCCCAGAGGCATCGGTGCCCAGGCGCGCGCGTTCCGCCAAGTCATGAAGAATGAGGTCGAGAGCCAGCTCAGTGGACTCCAGACCTTGAGCCGCTAGCGTTGAGGCTACTTCCCCAAGATGCGATTCGATTTGCAATTTCTTCTTCTGTTCCGAAGACTCCGCTGGCAGCAGTGGTGTGCCGTCCAATGGCTCGGGCCGCAAGGGATGGGAATAATGCATGGGATCACAATTTAATAATTAAGAAGTAGAATTAGGACACTCATTCCCTACAGCCATCCCGGGGACGCAGGGTGCGACTGGGATGGGTTCGACTGCTGGGAGTTTCAGCCCAAACAGCCCGGTTGTCAACCCATTAAAGAGGAAAAACACCCTGTTGGATCAGTATTGTACGCTGATTGGCAGTATTCCGCCAAACCCAGTCTTTTCCAATGCAGGACGAGCCTAAAGCAGGGGCTTGTTTCCAATACAGGATGAGCCCGAAGGGGTGAGGCATGCTGACGATGAATGATCAGCGTGCACGAAACAGAAAAGTTAAGCCTGCAACAAATTGCGAAGTTTCTAGCGGCCGCGAAGGAAGTGCAATTCAAGGCCAGTGAACGGAAAGAGATTTACGGTTGGATCGAACGGTTATTGTGCCAGCAACAATACGTGCGCCAGGGGCGCAGGGCGCGAGGTCTGCTGCGGCGCTACATCGGCAAGATGACGGGGCTCAGTCGGGCGCAATTGACCCGGTTAGTGGGGCGCTATGTGGCCACCGGGCAAGTGCGAATGAAAAGCAGCCATCGTCATCGCTTTCCGCAGCGCTACACGCGCGCCGATATCGAGTTGCTGGCGCAGGTCGATGAGGCCCATGAAGGCTTGAGCGGTCCGGCCACGCGCCGGATTCTGCAGCGTGAATTTCATGAGTACGGGAAAGCCGAGTTTGAGCGCCTGGCCGGAATCTCCCATGGGCATCTCTACAATTTGCGCCGCCATCCTCGCTATCGCCAGCGACGCCAGAACTATCAAAAGACGCGGCCTAGCATGGTGCCCATTGGCGAGCGGCGTAGACCCGATCCTAAAGGACGACCAGGCTATTTGCGGGTTGACACCGTGCACCAGGGCGACACGGAAACGGCCAAGGGGGTATATCACATCAACGCAGTCGATGAGGTCACGCAATGGGAGATTGCGGCCTCGGTGGAACGCATCTCCGAGGTCTATTTGGAGCCGGTGCTAGCCACCCTGTTGACCCAGTTTCCCTTTGTCATTCACGGTTTTCATTCCGATAACGGCAGCGAATTCATCAACCAGACCGTGGCCAAGTTGCTGAACAAACTGATGATTCAACAGACCAAAAGTCGCCCGCGGCATTCCAACGATAATGGCCTGGCGGAAACCAAAAACGGTGCCATCATCCGCAAACACATGGGATGGGGCCATATTCCAGCGGTGCACGCCGAGCGCATCCAGCAGTTCTACAGCGCTTACCTGAATCCCTATTTGAATTATCACTGTCCTTGTGCCCAGGCCGATGTTGAGGTGGATGCCAAAGGACGAAAACGTCGTCGCTACCGCCGTTATCAAACGCCGCTGGAGACGCTTTGGTCGCTGCCTAATCCCCGGCAATACCTTCGTCCCGGACTCACTCTAGCCACGCTGCAACGCATCAGCAAACTCCGCAGCGACACCGAAGCCGCACGGCTCATGCAAGAAGCCAAGCACCGGCTCTTTGAACAACTGCGCAAGCCTGCTTAGGCTCCTACGGCGCTAGCGAGGCAAGGAGGCTCAAA
>DATEPX010000318.1:0-53099 GCA_035272945.1 Terriglobales bacterium | reverse complement strand
CCCCCACAAGAAGGTAGGTTGGTCACGTGTTACTCACCCGGTCGCCACTGTACTCATGGATTGCTCCACTTTCTCGTTCGACTTGCATGTGTTAGGCACGCCGCCAGCGTTGATTCTGAGCCAGGATCAAACTCTCGTTTGTAACCTGAAGTCTGCCGACGGAAGTAGGCAGACCGTCCATCGCAGGGCTCGAAAGCCTGCGATGGATCTATCTTGTGAGATCACTCGAACTTGCGCCCGAGTCCTTCATCTCACGACTGGCACGTTCAACCTTATTGTCAAAGACCGAATCGCTCTCCGCCTGAGCGGCGCGCATTCAGTCCAGAACGAATTTCTTGTGCGGCGCGGACACTCTTGTCCGCTCCGCACTGGCAGGAATCCGTCTGTCCTCGAAACCATGTAAATCTAGCCTGCGCGCTTGCCGACTGTCAACCCATTGTGCCCACAGGATTTCCACCCTGTTTTGCACAGCAAAAGGGAAGCTTCAACCATCTTTGGGAGCTCTTTCGCAGACAGCAAAACGCGCTTCCGCACTCCAAAACTCATGCCCTTTGGGCAAGAGCCTAAGCGGAAGCCGGCGACTTGAGAAAAGACCGTTTGGAGGTTATTGCGACGAACGCTAAACCCTTCGAGGCACCTTGGCCCCGAATGAGACCCCGTGGCCGGGGTCAATTCAGAGTTTATCCTCTGTTGTAATACCTAGATGCCGGACGTCCGCGAGAGTTTCAAGAATAGTCCGGCTAGCCACGTACTGCTCTCGACGTACTCTTTTATACCATCGGGAGGGGCTTTCCGCAAGAGGGGGTTAACTACCTTGGCTGCCGACCGGGAGGCTCCTGACCGGTGTGGCGCGGGCGCCCTCGCCCCGCGAAAAAGCCCGTGTGGCGCGGACACTTCCGTCCGGGTTCCTCATTTTGTGGTCTTCTCCGCCGGAAATTCCAGGGTTATGAACCTGGCCGGCTGCTTTCCTGTGTTGGTCAGCGTGTGCGTATACCCGCCCGGCAGCCACTTCGTATCCCCTGACTTGAAGTGGCCCGGCATGGGGCCCTGCCCGGCCACATCGCTTCGGATCTCCAGATCACTGACCGCCACCAGCAGGTGAGGTCCGAAATGATGGCGGCTGGGCATCACCGCGCCCGGCTGCAGCTGAACATCCGTCACCCGCACTCCGTCTTTGACGAACAAGATGTCCTTCGTTCCACCTTCGAGGATCTGAACCCCGCGCTCCTCATCCCACTTGGGAGGTGACGTTTTGCGAGCTGTCGCATCCTGCAGCAGTTCGATGGTCACATTCCGAAACGGCTGATCGGAGAGGTTCTTCGCAATATGCGCAAAGTTGCCGGGCGTGAACTCTGTCTCACCATCCTGCAGCTTAAGGGTGACAGGAGGCTTGCCGACAACATCGTTCTCCACCTCGCAAGCACCCAGCGTTACGAAGACGTAGTCGTGGCGATGCCGATGCAGGAGCGTGGATGCGTGCGGAGGAACTTCCACCTGGAAGACCCGAACATATTGGTTTTCGATGGCGCGATGATGACCGGGCTCGGCGGTGATCTCGACTTCGCTCGCAGTCTGCCCGGAAACAATCGCAGCCGCAGCGAGGATAAAGACCCAGGAGCGCAGTTTCATGCGGTCAGATTCCAACATTCGATGCTCAGCCACAAATTGTCGTCCTGAGGGAAGCGAAGGATCTCTGCGTCTCAGACAAGCCGATGCTGATACGTGCCAACGCAGTTAGTTTAGACTGAAGAAGTGAGCGAGATCGGGAAACTGTTAGTCTTCTTCGGGATCATTCTGCTCCTACTGGGAGGACTCTTTCTGGTCCTGGGGCGCACCAGTTTGCCCCTCGGACGTCTGCCCGGCGATATTCTTTATCGTGGCAAGAGAACTACCTTCTACTTTCCCCTGACCACGTCCATCATCTTGAGCGTTGTGCTTTCCCTGCTGCTGTATGTGATCGGCCGATTGCGGCATTAGGAAAATGCATAGATCCTTCGCTGGGCTCAGGATGGCACAGAGTGTGTGGTGATAAGGGCCGTTGCGGAGCGTCGCTCCGCCTGGGCGGGCGGGACGCCCGTCCCCACACACTCTTTCCCCTCCTTGTCAAGCGTAGCGAGGAATCTGCTTTTGTTGTATTCACGAAGAACAGCGGATTCCTCACCGGCTGAAGCCGAAATGACAAGCATTAGGTGGCCGCAGCGAAATGCATGGACCCTTCGCTCAACTCAGGATGGCAAACCGCCGGTACGGCGCAGGTAGCGGGTCTGGCATCTGCTGTAAACTGCCTTCCAATGGCTTCGCTGGACCAGCTTGGCTTCAACTTCCGTCCGCCGGAACGGCGCATCTGGACCGTGCGCGACCTGATTGCTTCGGTACGTACCCGACTGGAGCGCGAATACACCGACGTCTGGCTGGAAGGCGAAATCTCCAATTTCCGGGCGCATGCTTCGGGCCACCTCTATTTCAGCTTGAAAGACGAGTCGGCGCAGGTTCGCGTGGTTATGTTCCGGTCATCGGCCCGCCTGCTGCGTTTTCGGCCGGAAGACGGCATGCAGGTCATTGCCCGCGGACGGGTGACGGTTTACGAAGAGCGCGGCGAGCTGCAGGTCTCGGCCGAATACGTGGAGCCTAGAGGTGCGGGCGCGCAGCAGATCGCCTTTGAGCAACTCAAGGCCAAGCTGCAGGCCGAAGGGTTATTCGATGAAACAAAAAAGAAACCCATTCCCTCACTTCCTCGCCGAATCGGCATCGTGACTTCGCCGCAAGCGGCTGCCCTGCGCGACATCCTCAACATTCTCCACCGGCGCCATCGCGCGGCGAACGTTTTGATTTTTCCCGCGCAGGTACAGGGAGAAGCGGCGCCTCTCGAAGTTTCTAACGGGATTCGTCATTTCAACAAAGCTCACGACGTGGACGTAATCATTGTGGCTCGTGGCGGAGGCTCGGTCGAGGATCTGGCCGCCTTCAATCACGAGGGCTTGGCAAGAACGGTGGCGACTTCTGAAATTCCGGTTATTTCCGCGATTGGCCACGAGACGGATTTCACCATCATTGATTTTGTCGCCGACCTGCGGGCGTCGACGCCATCTGCTGCGGCGGAACTGGTGATTCGGTCGCGGCAGGAAATCGAAGAGCGCTCCGAAAGCATGCGGGAACGGCTGGCACGGGCGGTGCGCTACCGCCTACTGATGGCCCGGCAGTCGCTCACCGAACTGGCACAGCACGGAGAATTCGCGCGCATCATGGACGCACTCGGACGGCGGCAACAGAAAGTGGATGATCTCGTCTACCGGCTGGAGAAGGCCGAGCGGCGAATTCTTGAGCAGCACCGCCGACGCTGGGAACTCGCGGCCGCAGCCGTCCGCCATTATGACGTGAAACAGCGATTGACGGGAATTCACCAGGAACTGGATGCCCGGACGGCTGCCTTGTTGGGGACCTTCCGAACGGTATTGTTGCAGCAGCGCTCGCGGCTGGACCAGCTTGCGGGACGCTTAACAGCCCTGTCCCCACTGGCGATTCTCGAGCGCGGTTACGCGCTCGTGTTCGATGCGTCGGGAAAGTTGGTGAAGGATGGTGCGAAGGTACAAATCGGAGAAGATATTTCGGCTCGGCTGGCGAAGGGAGAGATCACAGCGACAGTGAAAAAGAAGTCTTAAGTGCGGCGCGGGTGCCCCTGCGACTCCGCTCCGGGGAGGCTCTCGCCCGCAAGCCTGGTTTGGACCGGTCAGAGACCCGTCAACCCACAGGCACGATTCGGAGTTAGGCGCCTAATGCCTGTTTGATTGCTCCCGCGATCTTGGCGGCTAGCGACTGCATCTTCTCTTCTGTTTCAGCTTCCACCATCACTCGGGCCAGCGCTTCGGTACCCGAGTAGCGGACTACCACCCGGCCATCGCCATTCAGTTCGCGCTCGGCGCTCTCGATGGCGCGCTGCACTTCGGGAACTTTCGTGAAGGGAATCTTCTCCCGAACGCGCACGTTCTGGATGGTTTGCGGGAACACCTTCAGATCTGAAACGAGGTCGGCCAGCGAATGTCCCGTCCGGGCCATGATCTCCATCACCCGCAGAGCAGTCAGCAGGCCGTCGCCAGTGGTGGCGTCGCCGTCGCGAAAGATGATGTGGCCTGACTGTTCTCCGCCCAGCGTGGCTCCGGTTTTCAACATTTCCTCCAGCACGTACTTGTCGCCAACGTTGGCGCGCAGCATGGAGACACCGGAGCGCTTCAGCGCGACCTCCAGGCCCAGATTCGACATCGTCGTAGCGACAATCGCGTTCCCGGTGAGCACGCCGCGCGCTTGCATGTCGCGGGCGGTAAGCAACAGGACGGCGTCGCCGTTGACGACTCGGCCGCGAGCGTCGCTAAAGAGGGCGCGATCGGCGTCGCCGTCGAAGGTCACGCCCAAGTCAAACTGGCCCTCCATTTCGCGGATAGCCTGGGCAACATTCTCAGGATGTAGCGCGCCGCACCCCTCGTTGATGTTTTGACCGTCCGGCTGGGCGTGCAGGAAGGTGGCCTGGATTCGGCAAGCCTGGAAAAGTTCGGGAGCTTCTGCAGTAGCTGCTCCATTGGCGCAGTCGACGAGCACCTTGAGACGGCTCAGGTCGCCCGAAACATTGTGGGCCAGCCACTCGATGTAGGCGCGGCGCAGGGCGGTATTTCCGGGCAGACTAGGCGGACCAGTTTCGTCGCCTTTCAGGCGGGAGGTTGGGGACTGCATGTGGCGGAAAATTTCCTGCTCAATCGCAAGTTCGCGCTCGTCGGGAAGCTTATATCCATCGCCGGAAAATACTTTGATTCCGTTATCCGTCCACGGATTGTGAGACGCGGAGATCACCACGCCGGCGTCGAAATTGCGCAACCGGGCGAGATAGGCAATGCCGGGCGTGGTGATCACGCCCGCGCTCTCGACCGCAACGCCGTGCGAGGCGAGCCCCTGCAGGAGGCGATCGGCAATCCATTGGCTGGACTCGCGCGTGTCCTGACCGATAACAGCGCGAGCTTTTGGATTATTGCGGACCAGATCGTGCCCGAGAGCCCGTCCGATCACATAGGTGCTTGCCGGCGTAAGGGGGAACTCTCCCGCCACGCCGCGAATGCCATCGGTTCCGAAAAGCTGTCTTTGATCGCTCATTCTTCAGTTTCAGTGCGCGCTGGAAGCGCTGGAGGACTTCTCCATGACAACGGTTACGTGGATAGGAGCAGGATGGACTACCTGGACTAGCGGGTCAGAGACATAAACATTTGTGCTGAAAGTTTGGCTGGTCATTACACCGGAGGCATCTACCGGATCGGTGGTGGCGGCTTCCACCGCTTCTACGCGCGCCCGTGGTCCGACTATGGTTATTACAGCAGGATTCGCAACTACGTTAGCGATCCGGAGGCCGGAAGCAAAATTTCCTGTGACGCGAGGGCGGACTTCGACTTGGCGTGTCATGCGCGCATCAAAACTGAGATGGAACTGACTGGGTACGACCTGCACTACGCTCAGGTCGCCCGGTTGGCGCACTTGTTGCGCTGTCAAATCGAAAGTGCGTTCGCCGGGCTTGGCGTCGGTGAGGTCCACTTCCACGTGAACGTCGTTAGTGGCCAGACGATGGATAACGTGCTCCGGGCCACGCACCCTCACTTGCGCTAGAGGAATGTTCTCGGAATTGATTTCCAGGTTTTCAGGAATGTGATGGAACTCGATCGGCACGTCCACCGCAACTTCCGCATTCGGATTGCGCGCTACGACCAGCCAAAGACTTACGGCCAGCACGAGTGAGAGCAGCTTCAGGCCGAAGTTATGGACGATGTAATGCTGCAAGCTGGGCATGTTAGTGGTCCATCCCCGACCTGAGATTGGGATCCTGTGAGCGAGAACTGGAGGCGCGGACTGATTCGTCCACCAGTCCGTTTTCAACCCCAGCCGCAATCGGAGTAGGCAAGGTCGTGGGGGGAACATAGCGGTGCAGCAAGGAGGATAAGCGCGTTCGCAGTTCCTCCACCGTGACGTCGCGCTCGATCCTGCCGCCGACTGCCAAGCTGATAGCGCCGGTTTCCTCGGAGACAATTACAGCAATCGCGTCCGTCTCTTCGGTAATCCCGATCCCGGCGCGGTGGCGCGTTCCGAGTTGAGTGGAGAGTACTGGGTTCATCGAAAGCGGAAGGAAGCAGGCTGCAGCGGCGATGCGATCTCTCTGAATGATGACTGCGCCATCGTGCAGAGGTGCGCTGGGCCGGAAGATGGTAGCCAGCAAGTCGTACGAAAGCCGGGCTTCCAGCGGAACACCACTTTCGATATAAGTCCGCAGGCCGACCTCGCGCTCGATCACGATCAGAGCGCCGGTCTGGTTCTGCAAAAACAGGTTAGCGGCGAGAACGATGTCGTCGTAGGCGTCGGCTTCCGACGACATGGCAGACCGGAAAGTCAGCTTGCGGCCGAGACGGGCCAGCGCTTGGCGGAGTTCTCCCTGGAAGACCACGATTAGCGCGAAGACGGCGTAGGGGAGGAGCGTGCTGATCAGCCAGTTCAGGGTGGTGAGTTCGCCGATGCGGGCGAAATAAAAGGCAAGCGCCAGGGCAGCCACCCCAACCACCATGAGCGCGGCCCGGGTGCCGCGAATGATGGCCAGAAACTCGTAAATGATCACCGCCACCAGCAGGATGTCGATGACTGTGACCACCGACACGTGGGGCAGGGGTGAGAGCAGCTGGCGCACGTCAAGCCTCGTCCCCTCGGAGTCTACCGCTAAGAACATTGTAATCCAGTATTCTGTGGAGGAAGACGGGTGGCGGGACGACTTCAAGGCAGTTATCGGCAGCCCTCAGGAGCCGCGGCAAGCCGCGTCTCTACCATAAGGAGTTGAGGTAGAGACGGGGCTTACCCCGTCTCAGAGATTAAAAAGTCAATGGTCAGGATTTCTCATGAGGATCAGGTGTTCGTTCTTACCGGTGCGGGGGTGAGCGCGGAAAGCGGCATTCCTACGTTCCGAGGAGTGGGCGGACTGTGGCGTAACTACCGGATTGAAGAGGTGGCGTCACCTCATGCATGGCGGCGCGATCCCCGGCTGGTCTGGGAGTTTTATTCCATGCGGCGGCGAGTCGCGGCCGAGGCTAAACCGAATCCGGCACACTTGGCCTTAGCCAAGCTCGAACGGAGTCTAGGCGATCGGCTGTTCCTCTGCACGCAAAATGTCGACAACCTGCACGAGCAGGCCGGAGCACGAAACGCGGTTCATATGCATGGCGAATTATTCAAGAGCCGCTGCGATAGCTGTAACCGGGTTCCTTTTCCTGATACGAAAACCTATGAGTCGCCGGCCGAATTGCCGCGCTGCGAGTGCGGCGGGCGCATACGTCCGCACATCTGCTGGTTTGGGGAGATGCCGTTTGAAATGGACCGCATCCTGCGGGCACTGGACGATTGCACTCTGTTCCTAGCGATCGGGACCTCGGGCGTAGTCGAGCCGGCGGCCAGCCTCGTAGCTCACGTGAGTGGGCGGGCCCGCACTGTATACGTGGGGCCGGAAGAGCCGGCGAACCGCTACGCTTTTACGGAGTGCTACTTGGGTAAGGCGGGAGGGGTGTTGCCGGCGCTGTTCGAAGGGGATGGGGTCCGATGACATTGCTTCGCCGGAGGCCGGTCTATGTGCGCGCAATTTTGTTCATAGGCTTCGTTGGATTCGCGGGGCTGTTTGCCGTCGCTCCGGCGGGAGTCGCCGCCGTCTTTCACAATCTGCTGGCGCTCTGGAGTGTCGGGTTGCTGCTGGCCGCGGCGACAACGCTCGCATGGTTCTTGTATTGGTTTTTCTTGCGGAGGCTGCTGCGCGCGAGAAGAATTGCCAATGCGCGCTTCGAAAGATTAATGCGTGAGCGGCTGCAGAAGGACTAGCAGATCTGAAGAATGCTAAGAAAAGCAGATTCCTCGCTCCGCTCGGAATGACCAAGGGGGAAAAAGCCGGTGCGGAATGACAAGCCCCGACAAAGGTACAAGTCGAGCTTCGACTTCGCTCAGGGCAAGCCGGTCCGTGCGGTCGAGCGAAGGGAGTATCCGCGCCACAGGTCAGGGCTGAGAAATGACTACCGCGGCAGGGGACTCTACTTGCGGTCCAGAGTCGGAGGCAAGAACAACCAATTCTATTCGTTTTTCTTTTCCAGCTTCTTGGCGAGCTCGGCCATCAATTTGGGTTTGAGTTCGGCAAGCATGCTGTCGACGATGCTGGAGAGGCTCGCTTCAGGGGATTCGCTATCTGCCGCGGCAGTCGGTTCCGCTTCGGAGTTGGATGCGATCTCCCTGATCTCTTTCCAGCTTGCGAGGGCATCGGCGCTGGCGCTGGCCATCTCGGCGGGCTGGCTCGCAGATTCCGCTACAGGCGCGGTTGCTCGCTCGCTTGGATCGGGGCCGGACGAGACTGGCATCGGCGAAGTTTGTGGTTCCGGTCCACCAAAAGGGTGGGGACCGCCGAAGGCTGCAACCGCGTGCCTGGATTCATCCAAGGCAGTCGCAGGCGGGGCGAATGGTGACGCTGGCGGCTTGGCCACTTCGGCAGGCCGTTGGATATGGTGAAAGCCGGCCGATGCGGCTGCCGCCAACGCTGATTGCTTTTCGGGTGGCTCCTGGCTAGGCTCGCCAACGCTAGCGGGCATTTCCGCTACCGGGACAGGTGTGCCGATGGGCGGAGGCGCCATGGTGGCAAACGCAGGCTCATCGTCGCGATCGATAGGCGCCGGCTCAGGCTCAGACTCAGAGCTCGCAACATGTTCGAAGGCGGCAAATGCGGCGTGCGCCTTGTGCATCTCGCGTTCCAGCACCAGCACGGCCTCGTGGGCTTCGACCGGGACTTTTTCTGCGATCCAGCGAGAGCCGACTCCCACGGTTGGGGGTTCGTGGACAGCCGCAGCGACAACGGTTACAGGCTCAGGCTCGCTCGCAGCCGGAACCATTGCCTCCAAAATAGGCGGCCTGATTCCGTTCCCGTTACTCGAGTCCATCTCATCGGTGCTTTTGTCTGCGACCAAGGGTTCAAAAACCGACTGTCTTTCAAGTTCTTGGATGCCGGGCGGCTCGGAAGCCACGACTTCCTCTGGAGCAGGTTCAGAGCAGGATTCGACGATGTGCGGAGTCTCGACAGGAGCCATCGCCTGCGTGGCACCCTCCTCCGCGCATGACGCTTTCAGATCCGCCGTCTGCGGCATGTTCTCAGTTCGCTCATCAGCCTGCCCACGGGTCGCCATGCGCTCGATCTCTTGACTGACGCTGAGTCCCATACTGACGCGCGCGGCCGCGGCACTGATGGCTGCAATCTCATCGGGAGTAATGTCCTGGGGAATACCGGCGGGAATTGGTCGCTCGAAGCGAACAGGGGGTGGCCCGGGAGCAGAGGGAGTTGATATCTCCTCTTCAACGCTGTCGCGAAAGCTGGCAACCGGAGCAGGCGCGGGAACTTCTGGTTCCGGTTCTGAGGCGCCAAGTGGGACTCTGGGGATTTTCAGGCGCGCCTTCCATCCTGACTCTTCGTCGCCATATTGAGGCGCGCTTTCGGATACAAGGCGCTCGAAACCGGCCATCGTCGTCACTGGGAGATGGCTATCTTTGCTACGGTCGGAAGGAGCGACCTTATCTTCGAGTTTGCCGAGAACGGCGAGAAGTTCGGTAGCTTCGAAGGGCTTGATGATAAAGGCGTCAGCACGAACGCGGCGGGCTTCGTCCTGTTTGAAGGGTTCCAGCTTGCCTACGGTCAGCAGCACGGGGATATGCCCTGTATCACGGTTCTCCTTGACACGCTGGCAAACCTCCAAGCCGCTATAGCCCGGCATGTACACATCCAGCACAATCAGGTCGGGCCTGGCCTCAGTAATTTTCTTGAGGGCAGCCGACCCGTTATTGACGGTAATGACCGCGTAACCGGCATCGGTGAGGATCTTTCGGCCCATGTTCTGGGCGGTTACGCTGTCATCTGCGAGCAGGATTTTCCGCGCCAAGGCTGTGTCCTTAGGGATGAGCCGAAATTAACGTGTCCCCAGGGGTAAGTCAATGTGAATGAGTGACTAAGCAGGTTACGAGCGGTCAGTGCCTCCCAGCCCTTTCGGGTATGGAATTGGGTCAATCCGGGGCGCAGCTGCGGGCAAAAACCGGAAGAATGCCCACAAAATGGCCCCTCCCACCAGGCAGAGCCGGCTTATTGATGTGTCTCTGGGATTTCGTCATCCTTGTGGAGAGTTAACGCTCTCCTCGTGATGACGACATCGATTTGATCGCATCCCGGGAGTCAGCCAACTTCAGAACGGGATCAGCTTGTGTTTCCCTTTCTTCTTCTTCTTGCTGGAGGAGACGTTGGAATCATCTTCCTTTTCTTTCTGCTTGCTGCTACTGGAAGAGGAGTCGGCCGCCTGGGTGTCAGCCGGCTTGGAGTTGCCGCTGTTGGCGGCAGGCTGGTCCTGCGATCCGGATTGAATTTCATTGAGCTGGGCCGGAGGCGGAGTCTGACTCGTGTCCTCAACGTTCGGCTTCAGTTCAGGGATACCGTTGTTGCTCGGTTGCGCCGAGCTGCCGGGAGCGACCTGCTCTGCGTTACTGCCATTCGCGCCTCTGGGAGTTGCCGTAGCTGGGGAAGCCGTAGAGGCTGCAGCAGGGGCACCCGTAGATGCCGATGCCGGAGAATCCGAGCGCGGAGTCGCCTCGCTGGGAGGCGGTGTTCCGCCCTTTACCGTTTCTACCGAGACCTTGTTGCTGCCCGGAGAGCCAGCGCCCAGCATAGCTTGAGTTTCGGACTGTACTACGTCAGTGGCGCTGAGGGGCTTGGGATCCACTAGAGTTGGTTCTCCGGTTTTGGTCGCCGCCGCCACATCCGGGTGGCGGCTGAAATTGCCCATCAAGCGGCCAAACATGCCGGTGCCGCGACGGCTATCCTCTTCCTTCTGATTTTGCGCAATCGCAGCCTTGGTCGGCGTGGGAACCGGCTGATGCAGAGCCTGCAGACGCTTCTTGGCATCCTCAGCACGGGCCATCACGGGATAGCGATTAATCATGCGCGAGTAGGTGTCGCCAGCATTTTTGCTGAAGACCTCGATCATCCTGGCCTTGTCGGTTTCTCTAGCCCGACTGGCGCGTACAGCGGCGATCTGGCCCTCGTAGGACTGCCCCAGCATGTACAGCGCTTCGTCCGCGTTGCTGAAGAGCGGATAACGATCCACCACCGACTGCAAGCGTGCAATGGCCGCGGGATAGGATTCGCGCAGATAGTAGAAGCGTCCGACCATGAACTCGCGTTGAGCCAGCACTTCCTGCACTTCCAGGAGGCGCTGCTTGGCTTCCGGCACCAGTTTGCTGTCGGGGAATTGCAGGATCAATTGCCGGTACTCGTCTTCCGCGCGGCGCGCATGCGTAAAATCGCGGTCGGGCTTTTCCATCTGCTGGTAGTGGATGTTGGCGATCTTGAGCTGTGCTTCCGCCGCCTCGGGCAAGTTCGGGAAGAAGGTGATGAAGTCCTTGTACTCAAGTTCGGCCTGAGTCAGTGCCGTGGTGCCGCCCTCGGCATACCAGGCGTCGCCGACTGCCAGCTTGGCCCGGGCTATGTACTCTGAATCGGGATAAGTGTTGATGAGGGTCTGCAGGGTCATGCGGGCCACGTCGAAGCGGTTGTGCTTCATGGCGTCCATGGCCCGGTCGAACAGCACCTTGTCGGGCTGTTTGGAGCCGACGTTGGCCAGCGGATTATTGACCTTCTTGTTGGTGCAAGCTGCAGC
Organism: Terriglobales bacterium; assembly: GCA_035272945.1. Classification (GTDB taxonomy): domain Bacteria; phylum Acidobacteriota; class Terriglobia; order Terriglobales; family Acidobacteriaceae; genus Gp1-AA122. Next base: position 41,367 of record DATEPX010000318.1, on the reverse strand, counting down.
CAGAAGCAGCAGGACTCCCAGCAGAGCGATCAACGGAACACGACGAGCCATAATACCTACCTTCGAAAGATCGTCGAGCTTGGCTCGACTGGACGGGTCAGAGACCCGTCCCCACACAAGCGCGATCAAACCTTCTGCAGGGTGGCCTCGTTAGCCGCCCTCAGCAGCTTTTGCGCGTTGGTTTTCGGATCACCTTGTCCGAAGACCGCGTTACCCGCCACCAACAATTCGGCTCCCGAGCGAACCACGTCAGCAACCGTGTCCAGGGCTATACCTCCATCTACCTCGATGCGGTAATTCAGCCCGCGGTTGGTACGGAACTCTGCTAATCTCCGGATCTTGTGCAAAGCTCCGGGGATAAACTTCTGGGCCCCGAAACCCGGATTGACCGACATCACCAGCACGTAATCCACGATATCGAGCACTTCACTGAGTGTCTCCGCTGGGGTGGCAGGGTTGATGACAACGCCGGCCAGCAAACCATGATCGCGAATCAAGTGCAACGTGCGGTTCAAGTGCCGGCAAACTTCCTGGTGCACTGAGATCCAATCCGCACCGGCGTCGGCGAACTCGGGAATGTACCGGTCGGGATCTTCGATCATCAGGTGGCAGTCGAGCGGCAAGTCCGTCACCTTACGGAGCGATTTCACCAGGGGCGGTCCGACCGTGAGGTTAGGCACAAAGTGACCGTCCATCACATCCACGTGAATCACGGAGCCGCCGCCTTCGGCCGCAGCGCGGACCTGCTCGCCCAGACGCGCGAAGTCTGCCGCCAGAATCGAGGGTGCCAGTTCGATCAACGCCAAGCTCTTCTCGGAATAGGAATACCTTGTGGAAATTCTAACATGTCAGCACTTGGTGCCGAGTACATCCACCGCGGCGCACCCGCACGCGCGAGGGCGAGACGCCCTCAATACAGCCGGCCAGAGGCCGGCGCTACGCTAGATAGAATCTGCCCATGCTAAGCTCGTCGACTCACCTAAATGACCGGATCAACACAACTTCTTTCGACAGGCTTTGGCTTGGCGGCGGCGGCGTGCTGGGGTACGAGCGATTTCAGCGGCGGCTACGCGTCAAAACGATCGGACGCGTTCCTCGTCACCATGCTGGCACATGCCAGCGGCTTTTTGCTCATGACCGGCCTGGCGCTCATTGGGCACGCTCCCTTCCCGAGTCGCTCGGCTGAGTTGTGGGCGTTGGCTGCAGGGGCCTTGGGCGGCACGGCTCTGGCGGTTTTTTATCGGACGCTGGCGAGCGGGAGCATGGGGATTACGGCCCCATTGGCGGCAGTGCTGGCTGCCAGCATTCCGATCGCGTTTGCCATCATCACTGAAGGCATACCTGGAACCCTGCCAGTAATCGGCTTTGTTCTCGCCGTCGCCGGAATCTGGCTGATGTCGCGTCCGGACAGACTTACAGGCCGCCCGGAAGGCCTCTTCTGGGCAGTGCTGGCCGGTCTTGGTTTCGCCGGGTTTTTTATTTGCATCAACCAGACCGGCGACAGCTCCGCGGTTTGGTCGGCAGCACATTCACGGTTGGGATCGCTGATATTGGTCGCGGCCATCGTCGTGGCGCGGCGCGGTCCGAAAACACTGAATTCGCGAGACGCCGCTATGGGCATTTTCGCGGGCTGCCTGGACTCGACGGGCACGTTGCTGTTCATCCGCGCCGACCAGAGCGGAAGATTGGATGCGGCGGTCGTGCTGAGTTCTCTTTATCCGGCTATTACTGTCCTGCTGGCCCGGCTGATTCTCAAAGAACACTTCACGCGATGGAAGGCGGTGGGCATTCTGGCTGCTCTAGCGGCGGTGCCGATGATCGCATTGCAATAGCCGGGCCTTGGCCCGGCCGCCCAGACGGGGACGTCTGGGCCTACCTGGTTCTTGTTACTATCACTGGGTGGCCTTAGTCGAAGTCCGCAATCTGACCAAAGTGTTCCCCCTTGGTGAGTCGATTTTCGGTGGCGGAGCCAAGGGAGAAGTCCGCGCCGTGGATGATGTCTCGCTCGGCATCCACCCGGGCGAGACACTCGGACTGGTGGGCGAGTCAGGTTCGGGCAAGAGCACGCTGGGACGCCTGATCCTGCGGCTGGTTGAGCCGACTTCGGGAAGCATTCGCTTCGATGGCCGCGACCTGACCACCGCCGGCCGCACAGAAATGCGCCGTCTGCGCCGCGATATGCAGATCATCTTTCAAGACCCCTTCGGCTCGCTTGATCCGCGTTTCCGAGTGGAAGATGTGGTCGCTGAGCCGCTGATCATTCATGACCGCATGAGCAGCGCCGCCCGCCGCACTCGGGTGGCGGAGTTGCTGCGCGCGGTAGGGTTGGATGAATCAGCCCTGCGCCGGTTTCCCCACGAGTTCAGTGGAGGCCAACGGCAGCGAATCGGGATCGCGCGGGCGCTGGCGGTACGGCCAAGATTTATTGTCGCCGACGAACCGGTGTCGGCACTGGACGTCAGCGTAGGCGCGCAGATCGTGAACCTGCTGGCTCGCCTGCAGCGCGATTTCGGGCTGACGTATCTTTTTATTTCGCACTCGATGCCAGTCGTGCGCTACCTGGCGACCCGCATAGCAGTAATGTATCGAGGAAAAATCCTGGAGATTGAGGAGACCGAACAGATCACACGGGCCCCCTCAGATCCTTACACGCGCAGTCTGCTTGCGGCGACGCCGGAGATTGCGGTTCGATGACTTCGATGACGCCTGGCCTTGTTTCGCAGGCACCGCTCGGCATAAAATCCGCGCACAGCTTTTTCCCTAAGGAGATTCCATGAGCACCGCGCCGGTTCCCACTCCTGCCGCTGAAGTTACCCCACTGTCAGAAGGCGCACGCATAGTTAACACTTTCATCGCACCCAGCAAGACATTCACCGACTTGCGCCGCGATGCCAGTTGGTGGGTGCCATGGCTTCTGATCGCGATTGTCTCGCTCGCCTTTGCGTATGTAGTGGATCGGCAAGTGGGCTTCGACCAGATCACCAAGAACGAGATCGCGAAATCATCCCGGGCAGAGCAGTTCGAGAAGCTTCCTCCGGACCAGAAGGCGAAACAGTTGCAATTCTCGACCAACCTGACCCGATACATCTCCTATGCAAGCCCTGTAATCGCTCTGGCCGCCTTCGTCGTCATAGCGGCGGTCCTGATGGGCACGTTCAATTTAGCGGCCGGAGCATCGGTGCCGTTCAAAACTGCGATGGCAATTGCCGTTTATGGAAGCCTGCCTTCAGTTTTTCACGCCCTGCTGGGCATCATTGCGATGATGGCAGGCGGCATGGCAGGGTCACTCGATAAGGAAGCCTTCAACATCCGCAACCCGGTTGCGACCAACCCCGCATACTTCATGGATCCGACGGTTCATAAGTTCCTCTATGGTATGGCAACCGCCTTGGATGTGTTCGTCATTGGGTGCTGCGTTTTGATGGGTATTGGTTTCGCCAGCAACAGCAAAGTCAAACCCGGAACGGCTATCGGGATCGTTCTGGCCTGGTACCTGGGTTACAAGTTGCTGAGCGTCGGTTTGGGCGCGATGTTCTCGTGAACAAAAACAGCTGGAGGCTTTTCATGAAATGCATATTTGGTCTTTTTTCGTTGGTTTTTTTTGCGACCAGTGTTTTTGCCCAGCAGTCGGCGGCGAAGAGTCCGGTCAGTTCGGCGGTGCGCGAAATTCTCCCCCGGCAGCAGAAGAAGCTAACCGAGGCGGTGGAAGAAATGCCGCCCGACAAGTTCAGCTACAAACCCACACCACAGCAGATGAGCTTCTCGCATTTGGTGATGCACATCACGCAGTCGAATAATTACCTGTGCGCCAAGATCTCCGACACGCCTGCGCCCAAACAGCAGGAACTCAAGGAGACAGATGGCAAGGATAAGCTTGTGGGAGGGCTGAAGGCTTCGTTCGATTTCTGCAATACGGCTCTAGCCAAAGTGGAGGATTCGAAACTTGGCGATACCGTCGAACTCTTTGGCGGACGCCAAGGCTCGCGCGCTTTTGCCCTGATTGCTCTGACCAATGACTGGGCAGACCACTACGCCGCGGCCGCCATGTACTTGCGATTGAATGGATTGCTGCCCCCCACAGCTCAACCCAAGAAGTAAAAAGTGGGTAGGCCGGGTCTTCGACCCGCCTGCCCCGGTCAGAGACCCGGGCTCACACTGTCTGATCAGCAAATTGAAGGAAAACTATTCGATCTGGACGAGGCCGCCATCGGGTGCGGGGGCGGGACGCTGCGGGGCGCGCCAGGCGTCCAGCACCGATACCTGGTGCACACAAGAAACGGTGCAATGTGGTGCGCAGGATTTCTCAGTCAGGTATTCACGGCGAATATCATCGATCGTGTACTTCTCCAGCGGGATCGCAGGATAGCCTCGCTGCTGGGAACAGTAGTGCACTAAGCCGTCTTCACAAATATAGAGATAGCGCGCTCCCGCCCGGCAACGCCACTGGTTGGGACGGCCCTGGGCGATGTTGTCCTGGAAACGATTGATGCGCGTGAAACTCCGCTTCTCCAGGTCTTTCATCGCGTGGTAGACCAGGCGCTCTTCTTCGCTTAGAGGCTGGAGTTGCCCCTCGCCATCGTGAATGATCCCGATGGTCGAGCTGAAGCCGAGCTCAACGGCGCGCTTGCCAATCACCAGAGCGTCTTGCGGGTTGCGTACGCCGCCACCTACCACGGAGTTGATGTTCACGTGAAAATCGGCGTGCTCGGCCAGTAGCTGGAGCTTCTTGTCCAGTACTTTTAAGCTCTTCTTAGACACATCATCAGGCGTGACGTTGTCGATCGAAATCTGCAACCATTCCAATCCGGCGTGGTTGAGCCGCTGGATGCGTTCTGCGGTGAGCAAGTAGCCATTCGTGATCAGGCCGGCAACCATACCGTGGTGCCGGATTCGTGAAATGATCGCATCCAGTTCCGGGTGCAGCAGCGGCTCGCCTCCGCTGATGGTGACCACCGATGTCCCAAGCTCTCCCAGTTTGTCCACGCGCTTGAACATCAGTTCAGTCGGGACTGGTTTGGAGAAGTCGTTGAACTCGTTGCAGTACTTGCAGGCAAGATTGCAGCGGCGAATGGGAATAAGATGGGCCAGCAGAGGATGCTCAGTCGAGACTAACGCGCGCAGAACCTCTCTGGTCCCGCGCAGGTTGCGCTGGACGGCTCGAAGCTGTCGGCGAAGGCTACGGCTGGCTCGCATGATGACGAATGATTCTGATGATTAGAACACACATCGCGCGTAAGTGCATCATTCCCAACAGCATTCGGCGGAAATCGAGGGGCGAATGGGGCGCTTTTATAGTTCGCCCATGCGGGCCAGCTCAGGTTGATTCGGCGATAAGCCGATGCCGGGCTTTGCGCAGGACTGCTAAGGCTCTTACCCCGAACTCGTCTTTGACCAAAACGTAATCGGTATCGAACGTGGATATCGCGAAGATCGGGATCGCGTGTTCGGAGAGAGGCCGGAGGAAGGAACTCAGCACAACAGTTTCGGAGAAGGAGATCGGTCCTTGCAACTTGAAGCATTTCCACCCGCGATCAGCCTTGATGTCCGTAGGAACGAATTCTTCCGCGCAGACGATTGATCGTTCGTCGTCTGTGCGGCTGAGTGAACTGAAATTGCCGGGACGTATCGCCCAAGCGGGAATGGCTACATCTGGAGCCAGACGGCAGATGGCGAATTTCCCCTGGACCAAGGAGTATCTGAGATGACGACCCGCGGGTTTACCTGCCGACTGCCTTTCTTAGCGCCGCTCGCGCCAACAGACGCGTTGAATCCAAGGTAGGGAGCGGCGAAGTCTCCGGCGTGACCAGCAGCGGAATTTCAGTGCAGCCTAAAACCACCGCATCACAGCCCTCTTCCTTCAAGCCTCGAATCACTTCTGTAAAGTACGCCAATGACGAGGATGTGAACTGCGCGTACACGAGTTCATCAAAAATAACCCGGTTAATACGCTCCCGTTCCTTTTTGCCGGGAATGCAGTGTTCGAGCCCTGCCAGCTTCAGTTTCTCCGGATAGACTGGCCCTTCCATCAGGAAGCGAGTTCCCAGGACGCCAAGCCGCTTGTAGTGGCAGCGTTTGGCCTCGCAGGCAACTTCCTGGGCGATGTGCAGCCAGGGACGCGGCGAGCGGTGCTGAATCAAGTCGAAGGCCTGGTGAATTGTATTGTCCGGGCAAATCAGAAAGTCGGCGCCCGCGCGGGCGAGTTTTTCGGCCGAAGACATCATCAGAATCGCCACCCCGGCCCAGTCGCCAGTTTCAATGCACTTCATGTAGTCGGCGAGCGAGTGCGTATGCATCGAAACTTCCGGGTGCCCATGCCGTCCCATTAGTTCCGTCCCTTCCAGGCAGATGGTGCGGTAGCACAGTGCCGCTCCTTCGGCGCTGCAAGCTACGATACCGATGTGCTGAGACATAACTGATTGCCGTGATCGAGCACCTTCGTGCACGGGCGAAGGCGCCCATGCCTCCATGACCTCAAGTTATTTTATCCAGCTTTGCGAGTGCCTAATGGCCGCCGCCTACGGATCATCGCTTCGATGCGGTGGCGTCAAATAAGTTCAGTAACTCCAATTTCTTCTCCGCTGGCAGGAAAGAAGCCTCGAAGGAATTTCTCGCCAGCTCCCGCAGGTGCTCGTCGGTGAAACCAAAATCATTCTGCGCCAGCTGGTATTCCCGACTCAGTGACGTGCTGAACATGGCCGGATCGTCGGTGTTGAGCGTGATCATCAGGCCATGATCAAAGTAATTCCGCACAGGATGGTCGGCGAGTGTGGTGCAACAACCGGTGCGCAGGTTGCTGGTGAGGCAGATCTCGATGGGAATCTGTCGCTTCGACAATTCTTCGATCAGTTCGGGATCCTGCCCGGCATGCAAACCGTGGCCAATACGTTCGGCTCCCAGATTCAGTGCGCCCCAAATGGAATCCGGGCCGGTGGTTTCGCCGGCGTGGGCAGTTAGGTGCAGGCCGTGCTTAGCGCAATAGGAATAAATGTCGCGAAAAAGCTCGGGCGCGGCCCGCCGCTCGTCGCCTCCAATGCCGAAGCCGACAACGTTACGCTCTTTGTAGCGTACTGCGAATTCCGCGACCGTCTGAGCCGGCTCGGGGCCGAAGTGGCGCACAGCGTCAAAAATCCATAGCAAAGAGACGCCAAAATCACGCTCGCCTCGTTCGCGACCGCGCTCCAGACCTTCAAAGATCGCGTCAAAATCCAGCTTCCACCACAGGCAGACACCGACGGAAACATAGACTTCCGCATGCAAAACATTCTCTGCCTTGAGCTGCTCCATTAGCCTGTAGGTGATGAGTTCGTAGTCTTCGGGCGTTCTCAGGAGCTCGCTGACTCCCTTGAAGGCGAGGAGAAACCCATTGAAGTCATCGTAGCGATAGAGTTGCTCGACTTCAGCGAGGGTTGCGTTCTCAAATCCGCGCCGCCTCTTTAGTTCCAGCAGAGTAGGAGGTTGGATCGAACCTTCCAAATGCAAATGCAGCTCGGCCTTGGGAAGAGTAACGACAAACGAACTGAGACTTGGGGCCGAACTCATGTTTCAGATTTCATCGCCAAGACCGCCGATTACGCGGAGAAAAACTCCCTGCTGAGATCCCGGGCGCACTCGGTAGTTAATTCTTCGCGAACTCACTGCGATGCCGGCTGTAGAAAGAGTAGATGCCCAGTCCAATCGCCAGCCATCCGAAAAACCGAAGCCAGGTCAGAATAGGGAGGCCACTCATCAACAGCACGCAGAAGAACACACTGAGCACGGGGGCAAGGATTCCACCAGGAGCGCGAAAACCGCGGTGGCGGCCAGGATCACGATAGCGAAGGATAATCACACCAATCGATACCAGGACGAAGGCGAAAAGCGTGCCGATATTGGATAAGTCTGCCAAGGTCCCAATATCCAAGATGCCGGCTGGGATACCCACCACCAAGCCCGCAATCCAGGTTGCTGTCGAGGGCGTACGGTACCGGGGATGCACTCGTCCAAAGAACCGGGGCAACAGGCCATCACGCGACATGGCAAACCACACGCGGGCCTGACCCAGCTGGAAGACGAGCAGCGAGGAAATCATGCCCATCATTGCGCCAAACAGCACGCCTAGCCGTATCCAATGCAGGCCGTGGGAACCGGTGGCCAAGGTGAGTTTCTTCATGCTGTTGACTACGGGAGCTGCGTCATCCAGCAGCGACTGCCAAGGCACAATTCCCGTGAGTACCACGGCAACCCCGATATACAAAATCGTACAGACCACTAACGTCGCGATGATCCCGATGGGCAGATCACGTTGCGGATTCCGCGCTTCCTCGGCCGCGGTTGAAACTGAATCGAAGCCAATATAAGTGAAAAAAATGATAGAGCCGCCGGTGAGGATGCCCGACCAGCCGAGAGGTGCGAAGGGATGCCAGTTTGCGGGATGGATATAGTGTGCCCCCGCGATAATGAATGCCAGGATGGCGGCAATCTTCAAAATCACCATCGTATTGTTAGCTTCCGCCGACTCGCGGATGCCGCGCACCAGAATTACCGTCAGGATCATTACCACCAGGAATGCCGGGAAGTTGAAGCCCAGATGCAGACCAGGAGCATAAAGGACATTTCCCTTGAGATCACTCAAACCGCCGGGTAGATATGCCGGTGAAATCCAGCGCAGGGGCGGATGCCATCCAAACCAATCGAACATGTCAACCAGATGCGCCGCGAACCCCACACTTACCGCCATGTTGCTGACGGCATACTCGAGGATCAAGTCCCAGCCGATGATCCAGGCGATCAGCTCGCCCATGGTCGCGTACGTGTACGTGTACGCGCTGCCTGCGATGGGAATCATCGAGGCCAACTCGGCGTAACACAGAGCTGTGAAACCGCAGACGATGGCTACCAAGACCAGCGACAGGGCGAGGGCAGGTCCCGCGCCGGGGCGGCCAAGTGTCGCTGCATGGTGCACGAAGTAGTCAAGCAGCGGTGCATTCAGGATGGAGGATGTGTCGAATTTCTGTCCGGCGATGGCGGTTCCAACTACGGTGAAGATTCCCGATCCGATGACGGCGCCTATTCCCAATGCAGTCAAGGAGAGAGGCCCCAGAGTCTTCTTGAGGCGCCGCTCCGGCTCCTCGGAGTCCGCGATCAGCTTGTCAATGGATTTACAGCAGAAAAGTTGGCTGCCATTTTTCTGAGTGTCAGGTTGCTCGGTTTGGTTGGTGGTTGTCGGAGGTTGCGCCAAAAGGCCTCTCGTGTGTGTGGGCCCGGTCTCTGACCCGGGCAGGCGGGTCCAAGACCCGCCTCCACACGGTCAATTATGTGCGTTTCGCCTGGCCACGAGCCATCTTCTTCACCTTGCGTTTCTGCGACCCACGTGCGTACTCCCGTGGTTTAAGCGGCTTCTCGGCCTTGCGTTTCTTGCGCGACGCCCGCTTGGCTTTCTTGCGTTCTTCTTTACTCAAACTAGCGGTATTAGCCATTAGTGCTGTGTCTTTCCTCTCGGAAGAAGTTTCGGGTTTCTCGTTTCAAGTTTCGGGTGAGCAGTTAGGACCATTACCGTTCCCTCGAAACTTGAAACCTGAAACTGAAGTTCTTACGCCCTCTCCAGCTGAGCATATTTCTCGACCAGCTTTTTCAACCCGAAGCGTAGGAATTGTACCGTAATCTTAGCTTCTTCACCCTCTCCCTCGCGCTGATAGACCGTTCCTTCGCCGTATTTGGGGTGCCGAACTCTTTGTCCTGGGCGGAAGCCCCGTCTGCCGGTTGGCTCTTCAAGAGGTGCCTTAGGCACACTGAATTTTCGGCCGCGTGAGGCAAAGAACTCGGCAATGTTCTCGATCGAATTGTAGGTCTTGCCGGAATAAGAGGGCTCCTGTTTGCTGCGTTGACGGCGATTCCAAGCTGCGCTCTGGTCTTCGTCTTCGTAGGAATAATGGGAGGCTTCGGGGTCTGCTGCGGAGCTTCGCTCCCCCCGGGCGGGTCGGAGACCCGTCCCCACACGACCGGTTCCCACACTGCTTCGGCGGGGCGAGCCGATATCTTCCATCAGTTGAGGAGGCACCTCTTCGAGAAAGCGGGACGGCTGACTGGCCTCAGGAAGATCGGTTCCATAACGCCGGCGGTAGACAGTTCTCGTCAAAACCAGTGTGTCCATAGCCCGGGTCATGCCGACATAACAGAGGCGCCGTTCTTCTTCAATGTCATCGGGTTCGAGAAAGGTTCGAGAGTGCGGAAACAGTCCCTCTTCGAGACCACACAGGAAAACCAGAGGAAACTCCAGTCCCTTGGCTGCATGCAAGGTCATTAGCGTGATCTGGGCGCTCTCGTCATAAGCGTCGGCTTCGCTAACCAGGGCGGCGTGATCGAGAAACTGATCGAGAGCCTCGCCGCGATCGCGGGAATCCATAGCGGCGTTCACGAGTTCGCGCAGGTTCTCAATTCGCGAGTAGGCGTCGGGAGTGTCTTCTTCCTCGAGCTGCTTGATATAGCCGGTGCGGTCAATCAAGAATTTCAGGATCTCGGCCGTGCTAACCGAAGGTGCCGGAAAATCCGATGGAACTGCGCCGCCTTCAGTTGGCGCGGGCGGGATGCCCGCACCGGCAGCCGGCGAGGCGCCGGCGCTACCGCGCTCAAAGTCGAACTGCAGCGGGTCGAAGTCGGTCGCGTCTTCTTCGACGGCTATTGCGGCAGGCACGTCCGTTGTTGGTTGCGCGGTTTGCTCCACTCGCTCCACATAGGTCCCCGCTAGCATGGCGCGAGCATCTTCAATGATTTCCTTGAAGCCCTTCAGTGCTGCCAAAGCCCTGGCAGGAAGGAGCTGCCGCCTGATTGCCTCGCCCATCGCGCCCCAGATCGAAACTCCGGTTTCGAGCGCCAGGTGCTCCAGGGTCTCCAGCGTGGTTTTCCCGATCCCTCGGGCGGGAGTATTAATCACGCGCTGCAGCGAAACCGAGTCATCCGGATTTTGAATGACTTTCAGATACGAGATCATGTCCTTGATCTCGGCGCGCTCGTAGAAAGAGAATCCACCCACAACGTGATACTTGAGCTGGTAGCGCCGCATTGCCTCTTCGAACAGGCGGGACTGTGAATTCGTGCGGTACAGCACTGCCACGCGAGCCGTATCACCCTGATCGGCAGCTTCGCGCACATAAGCGGCGACACGATCAGCCACAAACAACGCTTCGTTCTCGCCGTCGGGCGCTTCGTAGTAACCGATTTTGGCTCCACCTTGGCGCGAGGTCCACAGGTTCTTGCCCTTGCGTTTTACGTTATTGGCCACGACTGAAGACGCCGCCTGCAGAATATTCTGCGTGGAACGGTAGTTCTGCTCGAGCCGAATGATCTTGGCTTCGGGGAAGTCTTGCTCAAATTCCAGGATGTTGCGGATATCGGCTCCGCGCCAGGAATAGATGGACTGGTCTTCGTCTCCGACGGCGCATACGTTGTGCCGGGAGCCCGCCAACAGCCGCATCAGCTCGTACTGGGGACGGTTCGTATCCTGGTATTCGTCTACGAGGAGATATTGAAAGCGCCGGTTGTAATGCTCGCGAACCTCGCCAGAGCTCTTCAGCAGGCGCACGGCTTCTAGAAGCAAGTCGTCGAAGTCCATGGCATTCGCCTTGCGCAGCTCTTTCCGATACTCTTCGTAGATGTGCGCGACGCGCTCCGTCTTGGGATCGCCCGAGTGTAGATAAGTCTCCTGGGGGTCGAGCATGTGATTCTTGGCCCAGGAAATCCGCGAGAGCACGGTACGGGGCGTGAGCTGCTTGTCGTCGATTCCCAGGCGCCGCATCACGCCCTTGACTACCTGCTGCTGATCAGCTTCGTCGTAGATAACAAAATTCTTCGTGAGACCGACAGCAGGTTTGCCCGGGACTCCGGAGGGAATCTGCAATTTTTCGATATCTCGCCGCAGCACGCGTACGCAGAACGCATGGAAGGTCGAGATAACTGGCTTGGCAATCGAGTAAGCGCCCACCAGCTTTTCCACGCGCTCGCCCATCTCCGACGCCGCCTTGTTGGTGAAGGTGACTGCCAGGACCGATTCGGGCATCACGCCCATCTTCTCGAAGAGGTAGGCAATGCGATAGGTGATGACGCGCGTCTTGCCACTTCCCGCACCCGCCAGGATCAGCACCGGGCCTTCGGTGGTCTCGACCGCCTCGCGTTGTTGGGGATTGAGATCGTTAAGAAACGACAAGTTGTCTACAGCCCTCTTTCATTGCCAATTATTGCCAATTGCCAATTTAAAAACTTGTCAAGCGAAAGCGAGGAAATCTCGGTCTTCATTTGGCATGGAAATTGGCAATCGGCAATTCCTATCAACTCTTACTCTTTACCGTCTCTCGCACTGCCTTGCATTCCGCGCAGGGACATACGTCCCGCAGGAACTGCCATGAATAAAGTCCCAGGTCGTGATTGTCATTCCACATGAACTTGATGGCATAGCGACCGACCGGTTCCGCCTGGTTGGGCTTGGCGGCAGGCTTGAACATGGGCAGCGCGCCGGGCGCCAGCTTGGGCGGGTCTCCCGGCTGACGGCGGGTTTTGCTGCGTTCTTCATCGCACAACGCGCAGGGGCAGGCATCCCGCAGAAAAGCGAAGGTATAGGTGGAGATGTGTCCGTCTTTCCACTCGATTTCCATGCCGGTACCGGTGGTGATGTTCACCTTGACTGACTTCGGTTCTGCCCACGACTCCATGTTTTCAGTATCGCACAGGCCAGCGCCGGACGAACGCAGTCCGCATCGCGGAGGCGCCTTGACGAATCAAAGTTGCTGGAACGCAGCATGAATATCCGAATTCTTATCTTCGATGGAACCGACGAACTCGATTTCGTCGGGCCGCTTGAAATCTTCCGGAGGGCCGCCAAGCTGGCCGGTGACGTTGATGTTGCCCTGGTCACGAGCGAGCCGCAGCCGGAGGTGATCGCCGCCCACGGACTCCGGATTCGGCCAGACGGCCTGCTGGAAGGGCATGTCGACCTGCTGGTTGTGCCCGGCGGGGGCTACGCGGGCGCGCTGCACAGGGGGTGAGAGCCGAAATTGAACGTGGCATGCTCCCGCGGCGGATTGCCGAACTCCACGCCCAGGGAACTACGATTGCCGGCGTCTGCACCGGAGCCATGGCCATTCGGGCGGCAGGGCTGCTTGGTGGGCGTCCCGCAACAACCCATCACGCCGCGCTCAACGACTTGCGGGCCGCAGGGGCCCAATTAACCGAGGCCCGGGTCGTCGACGATGGCGACATCGTCACCTGCGGTGGCGTGACTTCCTCGCTCGATCTCGCACTGTGGCTAGTGAAGTGCGTTTGGGGAGACGAGATGGCGGAGGCGATTGCTCGTCAGATCGAATACAGTCCGAATCGGGACGTGTACGTTTCGCCTGCTGGAAAAGCTCGGAGGGCATATAAGGGAGTGACCTGAGTTTATAGGTTCTGCTTCAGGCAGCCAGCGCATCTGAACGCCCGCTGTCGTAACGCTTGTCATTCCGTCAAACCGGCTTCAGCCGAGGAGGAATCTGTTGTTTGCTTACGAATACAAGAAGCAGATTCCTCGCTTCGCTTGACAAGGGTAGGAGCTCGGAATCAACCAGGGAAGGCACTCGCAATAAAGGCACGGTCGGTTTGTCGAAACCTCGCACCATCCGGTAAAATCAATACTCTAGAGATCAGGTTCTGGACTCTTCTGGAGAAGTCATGGCACAAGTTTGTGATATCTGTGGCAAGGGGCCGCAATTCGGCAACAATATCAGCCACGCCCACAACGTGAGCAAGCGGCGCTGGAACGTCAACCTGCGGCCGGTCCGCGCCAAGGTGGGCGGCTCGACCAGGCGCATCCGCGTGTGCACCTCCTGCCTGCGCAGCGGCAAAGTCGTCAAGGCGTAGAAATCCCCTCCACTTTGTCGGAGAAAATTGAGTGCCGCCCCTGACCGGGGCTTGCACATGTCGTGGTTCGCGTTCCCACCGCTTACGCGGTGGGCTAACGAATGGGGCCGCTACGCGGCTCGAGTGTACAAAACAAAACCCATGCCGAGCTGCGCTCGGCCCGACGGGCGAGACGCCCGTCCCCACATGAGCATTAGCCGGCTCGCGTAGGCGCGACGTCCATCGCCACACGAGCATTAGTCAGGATCTCCGGGCTGGGGCTCGACAGCCGGGGCGGCTGTCACCACTAGGTCTACTGCACGCCTAGCAAGTCCACGTCGAAAATCAGAGTTGACTTGGGCGGGATGACCGGCGGGTAGCCGGCGTCGCCGTAGGCAAGCTGGTACGGGATGTGCAACTGGCGCTTGCCGCCGACCTTCATTCCGGCCACGCCTTGGTCCCAGCCTTTGATCACCTGGCCGGCTCCGAGCTTGAAGGTGAACGGTCTGCCGGCATCTACTGAGCTGTCAAATTTCTTGCCGTTGGTCAGCCATCCCGTGTAGTGAACCTTGACGGTCTGGCCTGTTGCCGCAGTCGGTCCAGTGCCAGGCTTGATGTCCCAGTACTCTAAGCCGTCCGCAGTCTTCGTAGGCTGTCCAGTGACCTTGGTGGGAGCGCTGGAGGAGGCGCCGCCTTTTTTCTGCCCCCAGGCGGTGCCCACTGCCAGCAGCAAGCCCACTAATAGAACTGTTGTTTTCAACATTCATCCTCTCCAGATTATTGATTGCCAATTTCCATTTGCCGATTGATTCTAAATTGGGCGCGGCGGAAATTGGAAATCTCTCACGCCAAGGCGATGACATCAACTTCGACCAGCACGTCTTTGGGCAGCCGCGCAACTTCTACCGTCGAGCGTGCAGGGGGCTCGGACGAAAAGTACCGGCTGTAGACCTCGTTCATGCCGTTGAAGTCGGCCATGTTCTTCAGGAAGACGGTCGAGCGCACGACCTTTTCCAGCCCGCTTCCCGCCGCTTTAAGGATTCCGGAAAGATTTTTCAGCACGCGATCAGTTTGAAAACCTATGTCTCCCGATACCAGGGTGTTCGTCACTGGATCAATGGCAATCTGCCCGGAGACAAACACGAATCCGTTTGCCGTGATTGCCTGAGAATAAGGGCCGATGGCTTTGGGACCATCATTGGTGGCAATGACTTCTTTCATGAAGCCTCCATTAGCGGATTTCAGATTTTAGATTGCGGATTGCAGAATTGAAAACCGGCTGTCACTGCGCGACCCAAGCTCCACTCAGGATGACAAACATTGGGGATGACAAAGAAAGTAGATCGGGATACTAAATTTTCTGTAGTCTCTGCACCTCATGCACACCGGGAATCTTTCGCACTCCGGAGATGATGGTTTCCAGATGCTTCAGGTCCAGGATATCGAGCACTACGTCAATATTGGCCTGACCATTGGCGGTGCGGGCTTCGATGTTCCGGATATTCGTTTTCGTGTCACTGATGACTGCGGTGATTTGTTTCAACATGCCCCATTTGTCATCGCAGAAAAGGGTCAACTTGACGGGGTAAGCGGCGGCTGCGCCGTCTTCTTTATCGCGGGTCCATTGCACGTCAATCCGCCGCTCCGGCTCGTAGAGAAGGTTCGTGACATTGGGGCAGTTTTTGGAATGTACAGCAACACCCTTGCCGCGAGTGACGTAGCCCACGATGTCCTCGCCTCGAATTGGGTTACAACATCGCGCACGATAGACGAGCAGGTCGCCATGCCCCTTGACCGTGATTGCATTGGCATCGCCGCCAAAAACACGGCGCACCACGCTGGCAAACCCGCCGCTCTGGTCCTCGACTTCGCCGGACGGCTGTGTACCCGCTGGCGCCAATCGCCCCAATACTTGGCGTGCAGAGTATTTACCGTAGCCAATGCCGGCCATCAGGTCGTCGGGCCGACCCAGGCCGTAATCGGAGGCAATTTTCTGCAGCGCCTCGTCTTTTACGTCTTTCAGCGAGATGCGGTACTTGCGCGCTTCTTTCTCAATCAGCTTGCGGCCGATTTCTATGGCGCGTTCACGCTGGTGAACATTGAGCCAGTGCTTGATCTTGTTTCGAGCGCGGGACGATTTCACCACGCCTAGCCAATCGCGGCTGGGCTTATGTCCCGGTTGGGTCAGGATTTCGACAATGTCGCCGCTGTGCAGCTTGTGACGCAGAGGCACCATGCGTCCGTTTACCTTGGCTCCCACACAGGTGTGCCCAACCTCCGTGTGGACAGTGTAAGCAAAATCGATAGGGGTGGAGTCGCGCGGCAGGACCACCACTTTGCCTTTCGGGGTGAAGGTGTAGACCTCTTCCGGATAAAGATCGATCTTCAGAGTAGACAGGAACTCGTTGGGATCGGAGACGTCACGCTGCCAGTCAACTACCTGGCGCAACCACGCCAGCCGCTGCTCATCTTTGGCGGAAACCGACCCATCCTTGTATTTCCAGTGCGCGGCAATGCCTTCTTCCGCCATCTTGTGCATTTCCTCCGTGCGGATCTGCACTTCGAATGGCGTGCCATTCTCGGCGATGACTGAGGTGTGCAACGACTGGTAGAAGTTGGGCCGGGGCATGGCTATGAAATCTTTGATGCGTCCCGGCACCGGCCGCCACAGGTTGTGAATGATGCCGAGCACGGCGTAGCAATCCTGCACGGACGGCGTGATCACGCGCATGGCGCACAAATCGTAGACTTGCTCGACCGTGATGCGTTGCCGCTGCAGCTTTTTGTGGATACTGAACAGCCGCTTGATCCGGCTTTCGACGGTGGCAGTGATGCCCGCTTCTTTCAGCTTGTCACGTAGCACCGACTCCACACGCGATAGGAAGGCCTCGCCTTCTTTGCGGCGGGCTTCGACTGCGTCGTGGACCTGCTGGTAGCCGATCGGATCGAGATAGCGGAAGCCCAAATCTTCCAGTTCGCCGCGAATTTTCCCCATGCCCAGCCGGTGCGCGATGGGAGCGTAAATGTCCAGGGTCTCTTGTGCGATTTTCTGTTGCCGTTCGGGTGGAAGATGCTCCAGGGTGCGCATGTTGTGCAGACGGTCGGCCAGCTTGATGAGCACCACGCGAATGTCATCAACCATGGCCAGCATCATCTTGCGCAGGTTTTCCGCTTGCTGTTCCTCGCGGGTGGCGAAATCGATTTTGCTGATTTTGGTGACGCCCTCGACGATGCGGGCCACTTGGTCGCCGAATTCTTTGCGGATGTCGACGATGGTGATCGAGGTGTCTTCGACCGAATCGTGCAGCAGCCCGGCGGCGATACCGACCGGGTCCATCTTCATTTCCGCCAGCACGCAGGCAACTTCCAGGGGGTGAACCAGGTAGGGTTGGCCGGAGGCGCGAGTCTGTCCGGCGTGATATTTCTGGGAATACTCGTACGCCTTGCGGACGATTTCCAGGGCGTCGTTGGGCCGGTTGGCCTCCAACTTCTTCATCAGGTCACGGAAACGCGTGACGGTGAGGACGTTGGTTGCGATCTGTTGGCGCAGAGTCCCCATACTCGATTATAGCCGCAAGATGCCGGAATTGAGCCGCGCAGGCCTGTGTCGGGACGGGTCTCTGACCCGTCCCGGCCGAGCGGGCTCGGCTCCGCCTACACCACAATCTGCTACATTACCGGCATGCCGGCTCGCATCCTGGTCAGCGGCGTTTCCGGTCCGGTGGGTGCGGCGCTTCTGCCCTCTCTCCGTGACCGTGGCTATAAAGTAGTTCGCCTGGTTCGTGGACCTGCCTCCGGCGACCAGCAGATCAGTTGGGAGCCCGCTAAGCCTTTGCCAGCAGAGTCGGTTTCCGGCTTCGAGGATGTCATTCACCTGGCCGGAGAAAGCATTGTCGGCCGGTGGACAGCCGCAAAGAAGGCTCGTATCAGCGATAGCCGGGTCTCGGGCACCCGGAATCTCACCGAAGCTTTGGCCAAAGCTCCTCAGCGCCCCAGAATCCTGATTACCGCCTCTGCGGCCGGCTACTACGGGAATCGCGGCGACGAATGGCTGCGGGAGGATAGTTCTCCCGGCCATGACTTCCTCGCGGACGTGTGCCGCCAGTGGGAAGCAGCCACGCAAGCTGCAGCCCAGGCCGGCATCCGCACGGTCAACATGAGGATTGGGGTAATCCTGAGTCCTGCTGGCGGTGCCCTGCCGCAGATGCTCACTCCCTTCCGGCTGGGAGTGGGTGGAAAAATTGGGAGTGGCCGCCAGTGGTGGAGCTGGATTGACGTCAATGACGTAGTTGGCGCGATTCACCACATCGTGAAGACTCGTCAGCTGCAAGGCCCGGTTAACGTGGTCGCCCCGAAACCGGTCACTAACGAGGAGTTCACGAAGACGCTGGCGGGGGTCCTGCGCCGGCCGGCAGTCTTCCCTGTGCCCGCATTCGCAGCCCGGCTTGCGTTCGGGGAAATGGCCGACGAACTACTGTTGGCCAGCCAGCGCGTGGAGCCCACCAAGCTCCTTTCCAGCGGATATCGGTTCCAACGTTCAGATCTGAAAACAGCGCTGGAAGAGATTCTGGGATAAGAAAA
This sequence comes from Terriglobales bacterium, assembly GCA_035272945.1. Classification (GTDB taxonomy): domain Bacteria; phylum Acidobacteriota; class Terriglobia; order Terriglobales; family Acidobacteriaceae; genus Gp1-AA122. The sequence continues at coordinate 22,944 of DATEPX010000318.1, read as the reverse complement.
TCGGCCGCGGATTCACGGATTGGCACGCATAATCAGCCAGGAACCCGTGTGAATCCGTGCCCATCCGTGGCAGTCTTTATTTTCCTTGCTGCATCTCTTGGCTGAGCTTGTCAAGCAGCTCAGCGCGCCCTTCGGTACTCAATTCCTTCCGCAATTCCTCGAGGGCCAAAGCCACAATGTGGTAGTGATGGGCTCCGGCATACTTCGGGTCGCTGGTGATCTGCAGCCAAAGACTATGCAGCAGCTCCAAATCCTGCGGGCGCAGGTGAGGCGCGTGCGGACCCAGCGAGTACTCGCGGACCGAAGCGTCGGGTGAATGGACTTCCAGAACGAGGCGTGGCTTGGGTTCGGGGAGCCGCTCCCAGGCATCGCCGGTGAGCTTTCCTTGTTCATCGGCGGTCAGCTTGTTGGACAGTCCACAAACCACGCGGCTGGAATCGAGTCTCTGCGCCGTCAGCACGATGGCTTCGAATACATCGGAGGCCGGAATCACCAGCAGCGAAACTGGTTTACCTGCTTTTTCGGCGACCGCAACTACGCTAGTAAATAGCTCCTGCTCGTAGTGATCGAAGATCTCATTCGCGTCATAGACCCGGCTGCCACTGAAGCTGTGCTCACGATGGTAAAGACGAGCGGTCATCACCACCACGTCCTGGCGCGTGGTGTCGGTCTGAGCGAGCACATCGCGCAAATAGTACAGATTCCTGGGGTCGCGGACGGCAACCAGGATGTTCCCCGGCCGCGCACCAAGCGCGCCGCTCCCTAACTCCTGGTTCCCATAAACACGAAACTGATCCAACTGCTCAGGTTTGCCATGCCGCTCCTTCGCCACTCGATGTTCGGAGTAGGCGAAGAGTGCGAAAAACACCACGCTGAACGATACTCCGGCGATGGTAGCTTCCGTTTTGGTGAGGAAGTTCACGACGGCAGTCATGAACAGCACAAACGAAATCATGATCAGCCCGAGGGGAACCTCTTTGCCGCCAACGTGGAGATTCCCAGGAACCTTCCACTCGCGATTGCTGGGCTCGGTGTAGCGAAGCACTAACACCGCTAGCGACTTCAGAGCAAAGCTCCAGATCACACCGAAGGCGTAGAGGCCGGCCAAGAGGAACACGTTGCCCTTGCTGGCGATGATCGTAAGAAGCTGCAAGGCAACGACAAGGTCGATGATCCGATAGCTGGTTCCGTAGTGCGGGTGTGGTTTCTGGAAGGCTGAGGTCAGCACGCCATCTTCTGCCACTCGGTTCAACACACCGTTGGCCCCCACGATGGAAGTGTTCTGGGCGCCGGCCAAGATCAGCACGCCCACCAGCACAACAAAGCCATGGAAGAGCAGCTTCGCCCACCTAGGGCCGGCCAGGTACATCGAAATTCCGCCGATGAGGTTGGCAAAGTACTCCGGCCGTACTTTGTCGGGGATCATCATGACCGCAAAAAATGAAACTAGAGACGTAAAAAGCAGGCTGTAGATGAAGATCACCAGCCCGGTCTTCTCGAGATTCTTCAACTTGGGATGCTCGATCTCGCGGTTGACCTGGGCAAGCGTCTCTTCGCCACTCATGGCCAGCACGGAGTGACCGAAGCCCACGAACATAATGATCAAGGTGAGATGGCTGATCCATGTTCCGTCCAGCCAGCCCAAAGATTCTTTGTCCACCTTGACTACGCCCGGATGCAGAGGATTCGGCGGAAACTGGATAGGAGCTCGGAAGATCGTGAACCCACACCAAACGATCAGGATCACCACCATGACAGTGGTGATGACCATGATCTGCATGGCTTTCTCACTGGATTCGTGAATGCCCTGGATGTTTTTCCGCCAGAAGTAAAGCACTATCAGAGCGCCGAAGACCGCCGCGAAACCATTCTCCGGAAAGTGAGCCAAAGGGTGGCCGAGGTAGCGGGCGATGTCTTCCACGAAACCGGCTAAATATTGTCCGGCAGAAACGGCGCTGATGGGGCCGGTTAGAACATAATCAAACAGCAGAGCCGAAACCGAAAACTTGGCCAACGTGCCGCCCATGGCCTCCTTGACTACCCTGTACACGCCGCCGCGCACGAACATGCTGCTGGATTCGATATACAAAGCCCGAACCGCGTAGCTGAACAGCATGACGGCCAGGATGAACCAGGGAGCACTTTTGCCGATGACCTTCTCGGCGTCGCCTCCGGCGTAGTATGCCGAGGAGGCCAGGTCCGAGAGCACGACCGCCGCCGCCCGCCAGAAGGAGATGAATGACAACATCACCGTCGTGGCCACGAACACCTTTACGACGGGACGTTTGGTTTCGATCGAACTAGCCATAGACCTGCAGAGTCACTCGGGCATCCTGAGCAAAGCATTGAAGATAGCACACGGCGTGCCGCACAAACTAAAGGGAGAGCTGCAGGCGAGATCCCTGTGTGGGGGGGGTGGGACGGGTCTCTGACCCGTTCGGGCGAGCGCAGCTTAGCTACTGGTTTTGTTTCGTTGCGAGGTAAGTCCTCGTGATCCGGTCGTGCCAACAGAGTGCATCCTCGTCGAGGTAGCACCAGGCGAATCCTAATCCTAGCGAGAGCGCCGACAAAACCGACGCCAACACGCGCCAGCAGCGGGTTCGGCTACTCACCGGACTTCCATCAAAATGACTAAGACGCAAGCGTGCCAGTCGCAGGCCGGGCGTGCTTCCGGTATAAACCATCAACAGGCATTGGTACCCGGCCCAGAAAAAGCAACCGATCCCGACTGCTAGAACCAGCAACCCCGGTGATCGCGGAACAAATGCGGTCAACTTGAAAAATATAAGAGCAAACAGAACGCACGCCGAAGTAACCACGAGTCCGTCGCAAGCACCAGCCAGGATTCGGCGCGGCACAGGAGCGGCCTGCAGTGGGATTTCAAATCCAGGCTGCTTCTCGGGCTCGGTTTCCTCTGGCTCCAGGATGATGCCGCCCAGGGCGGGAGCCGGGGAGGGGATCTCCGGGGCTTCTACCATGCGGGGGCTCTCCACGACCGGTTCGGCTAATTCGTCTGGGGAAGAAACGAGAGCCGAACAGGAGCGTGGGAATTCGCTGATTCTTCCGGCTTCGGGGGGCACGGTTTGTTCTGGAGCTGGGCTCGACCCGAAAGGCGCGGCCGATTTGGGCATGGGCGAGGGTTCCGGGGCGGTCTCGTCTGTGCCCTTAAGGTCCTCACAGGTTGGTTCTGCCGGTTCGAACTTAAGGCGCAATGATGGATATCTCGGTGGACGTGGCTTGCGTCGCGCTCGGTAATTGTTTAGTCGCTCCGCAACCTGATCTTTCCAGAACGAGGAACCCGCCGGAACCACAGAGTTGTCTTCAGAAGACCCGGGCGAGACGCTTTGCTCATTTCCGCACATCACAGCACCAGGACTTCTGGGGTGCACGGCGTCCGCCGGTTGATCGACGGACGCATCCAGACGGGCCGAGAACCGTTCTTCGCTTGCCTCGTGGGCCTCAGGATCGAGGATGACGGGTCCCGCTGGCGATGAGGAATTGCTAACCGGATTTCCATTGGGCTGAAACTGTGAGGATGGCGGAGCACATGGGTCACGGACAGGCAACTCGGGCGTGCAGTGGCAGACGTCCCCGCAGAACGGACAACCCATGGGCCGGTGTTCGAAGAATTCTAGAACCAGAGCGAAGCCGAGCAACCATCGCGCGCGCGCGTGATTCCAACTTTGTCTGAGGGACCAGACCATGCTAAGGTCACGTTGTCCTCAAACTGCAGACTGGCATACGCTCGTGCGCTTCCGATGATCTCCCGCATAAGATTGCTTATCACGGCGGCGTGGCTTTGTCATCTGCTTCTCTTTCCCACCTTAGTTACTAGCCAGTTGCAGTTGCCATGTCCACCTCCGGTAGCATCGCACGATAAGGCTGATATTTGTGCTATCACGCAGGAAAAGGATGGGCCGGTCTACAAGCTGCACGGCCGCGAAAGAATTCACTACCGAAACCTTGATATCTGGGCGGACGAAGCGACCTACAACTCGGAAACCGGTGACGTGACGCTGGAAGGCCATGTCAGTCTCGATGGCGGACCTAACAATGAGCACATCCAGGCCAGCCACGGAAGCTACAACGTGGATACCGAAGTCGGCCGCTTTTACAACGTGGTGGGCACGATCGGCGCCACTCCGCACCAGCAGCGCGCCTTCCTGACTACGTCCAACCCCATCGCTTTCACCGGAAAGATGGTCGAGAAAACCGGCCCGGAGCATTACATCGTGCACCATGGCACAGTGACTAGCTGTGAACTTCCGCATCCGAAATGGCAATTCAACTCACCGCATGTGACTCTGCAACTTGGCAAACGCGCCATGATCTACAACAGCACCTTCCGCGTGCGCGGCGTGCCAGCCCTGTTTTTTCCCATTGCCACTCACCCCCTGCAGCGCCTGCCGCGGCAATCCGGGTTCCTGATTCCCGGCTTCGGCACATCGACGATCAAAGGCACAGTCTTCGGCGATTCTTTTTTCTGGGCCATTAACCGGAGCGCGGACGCCACGATTGGCGCCGAAAATTACTCCAAGCGGGGATGGGCCCAGCATGGCGAGCTTCGCCTGCGACCCAGCGAGACTTCCCACCTCGAGATCTCCTACTTTGGGGTGCGCGATCGCGGGGTAAACACGCCCCGCGTCAGCCAGGGCGGTGAAAATGTGCGACTCAACGGAGAAGCCCGTTTCGGGTATGGCTTCCGCGGAGTGGCCAACGTCGACTACCTGAGTTCCTTTGTCTTCCGCGTGGTTTTCAACGAAGTTTTCACCCAGGCCGTGTACTCGGAAGTCAGGTCGCAGGGTTTTCTCTCGAACACGTCCAGGGGCTATTCCTATAACGCTCTGATCGAGCGTTATCAGAATTTTGAAAGCACGATCAAGGGTGACGTGGTAACCATCCTTCATGCCCCCAGCCTGGAATTCTCCAGCGCAGACCGGCACCTAGGACGATCTCCCTTCTACTGGAACTTGGATACGGCTTTTGAGGGGTTGTCGCGCAGCGAGCCGGGGGTGATCGGGGCGTCGGGGACCGAGACACCGTTTCGCACCGCTCCGCTGGTCGGGCGTTTTGATTTCAGCCCCGGCCTTTCCTTGCCGCTGCACGTTGCTGGGTGGTCCCTCCGCCCGTCATTCAGCGTGCGGGATACCCTGTACAGCCAGCAACTGATCCCATCGGGTGTAATTGGGATCGCTACGAATGACCCGATTAATCGCCGGGCGCTGGAGACGTCAGTCGATCTGCGTCCACCTTTGCTCGAGCGAATTTTCAACCGGGGACTTTTTGGACGTAGCCTGAAGCACGCGGTAGAGCCGCGAGTCGTGTACCGGCGCGTTTCAGGTGTGAATAACTTTGCCAACATACTCAGGTTCGACGATCGTGACGTGCTCAGCGACACCAACGAAGTCGAGTACGCCCTGGTCCAACGTCTGTACGCGAAGAAACACCCCAAGACTGAGAACTGCGGGTCCGAACTGGCCCCGTGTCCCAAAGCAGCGCCAGCCCGCGAACTTATCACTTGGGAGCTGGCACAAAAGTATTTCCTGGATACCAACTTTGGAGGAGCCTTAGTCTCTGGCCGTCGCAATGTTTTCACCACCACCACGGATTTCACAGCCATTGCGTTTCTCACCCAGCCTCGACACCTCTCCCCCCTGATTTCGCGTCTTCATATCGGCCCCAGTTCCCGTCTGGAAGCCGGTTGGGACTTTGATTACGACTTCAAAATCAGCCGCCTGAGTGCCAGCAATGCTTTCGTGAACTACCACATCGGCCAGATCACTTTCGGAGGAGGAGATGCCTACCTGCAGACTCCTGGCGAGGTGCTCGTCACCAACAACTTCCTGGCCCCCTCGCGGTTCCACCAATTCCGGGTGCAGATGACCTACGGAACGGCTCTCAAGCGCGGCTTCAGCGGCACTACGGTCTTCGGCTATGACGTGAACACCGGAATCCTGCAGTACTCCGGCGTACAGTCAACGTACAACTGGGACTGCTGCGGGATCACGGGAGAGTTTCGCCGCTTCGCCTTGGGCACGGTCCGTCGTGAGAACCAGTACCGTTTCCAGTTCACGCTGGCAAACATTGGCGGCTTCGGCAACTTGAGACGCCAGGAGAAACTGTATTAAGGGACGGGCGTCGTCTTCGCAGGCGCGGCCGAGCGGAGCCCGACTTCCCCTCTTATCAGTTAACGTTTAAGATACCTGTCATGGGGTTCGTCACGGCCGAGCTTAGTCAAAAGCGGGAGGGGCTGAATTGCCTTCTGCGCGCCCTGAAACGCATGCTGGTTGCCTACTCCGGCGGCGTGGACTCTGCTTTTCTCGCCTACGCGGCGCATGAAGTTCTGGGCGACGACATGCTTGCGGTCATCGCCGATTCTCCCAGCCTTGCCCGGACACATCTCGCTGATGCCGTGGCTTTCGCGCGCGCACAGAACATACCCCTCGAGATCGTTGCAACTGCCGAACTCGACCGCCCGGAATACGCCCGAAATGATGCCACTCGCTGCTTCCACTGCAAGGACGAACTGTTCACCGTGCTGGAAGACCTCCGGAGTTCCCGCGGCTTCGACACCATCGCTTATGGGGCTAACGTGGATGACCAGGGGGACTTCCGTCCCGGCCAGCAAGCTGCCCGGCAGCACAAAGTTGTGGCACCTCTGCTGCAAGCCGGGTTGACCAAGCAAGACATCAGAGACTTGGCTCGTTCCGCCGGCCTCTGTGTCTGGGATAAGCCTGCCTCGGCGTGCCTCTCTTCGCGAATCGAGTATGGGCGTCCTGTGACGCTCGCAGCCCTAGGTGCGATCGAGCAGGGAGAAGATGCGCTTCGGACCCTCGGCTTCCGTCAAGTTCGGGCGCGCCATCACGGCGAGATGGTCCGCATTGAAATCGCCCGCGATGAATTGCCGCACGCCCTAACCCCAGAAATGACCGCCGAGTTTGCGCGTATCTTCAAGGCGTTGGGCTTCAAGTTCGTTACGCTCGACCTGGAAGGCTTCCGCTCGGGCTCGATGAACTCATTCCTGGATGCGGATCAACTCAGCCGCAAGGGGCATTGATTTTCAATTGCCAATTTCCGATTTCCAACTCAAATAGCATATTGGCCCTTGCAAAGTCCCATGTTTCCCACCGCTCCTGAGGCTAAAGGGGGAATATGAGATAATTTCTCTTGATTCTTCAATGCTCAGGCGGTTTCTAGTGACGTTTTTGCGGCGTTCTCTTGCAATCTTCTTGCTGATTTGTCTGGGTTGCTCCGCGCAATCCGCTCCACCCGATCTGGCCAAGCGCATCGAGCGCCAAGTGCGTTCATTCTACAGCCTGCCGGCCGACGTGAAAATCACGGTCAATCCGGTTAAGCCAAGCGAGTTTCCCAACTACGACTCCATTACCGTGACCCTTAACAACGGCGATCGCAAGCAGGAAGTTGCGTTCCTGCTCTCCAAGGATGGTAAGACGCTGGTGCGTTTTAACAAGATGGATCTGAGCAAGGATCCTTATGCCGAGATCATGAAGAAGATCGATCTCAACGGCAGGCCTACACGGGGCAACAAGGATGCCAAGGTAGTGGCCGTCAATTACGACGACTTCGAGTGCGCCTTCTGCTCGCGCATGCACCAGCAGTTGTTCCCTACGCTCTTGAAGGAGTATGGAGACCGCGTGCTGTTTGTCTACAAGGATTTCCCTCTGGCGGAGATTCATCCTTGGGCAATTCATGCGGCGATCGACGCGAACTGCCTGGCAGCCCAGAACAACGACGCGTACTGGGACTTCGCGGACTACATCCACGCCAATCAGTCAGTAGTAAATAGTGCTGGCAACCTGGATGCGCGTTTTTCCGCTTTGGACAGACTGGCGATGGAACAGGGGCAACGGCGCAATATAGACTTGTCCAAACTCCAGTCTTGCGTCAAGGTGCAGAAAGACGATGCGGTCAAGAGTTCGATGCACGAGGCTGAACTGTTGGACGTAACCGCCACGCCGACGGTGTTCGTGAACGGCGAGAAGATCGACGGTGCGCTGCCACTCCCACAGCTGCGCGCGGTATTCGATCGAGCCTTGAAAGATGCCGGCGTGACCTCGCCCACGTCAGCCGCGAGCCCCGCCGCCTCAGCCGCCACCGCGCCGGCTACTAAATAGCTGTTTCATGGATCTCGTAGTCGTGTTTCTCAGGTTCTGGAGGCACTACTTGAAGCCTGAACTGCGGTCCGCGCGCCCGGCGCGCGCGATCGGCGTCATCCTGCTCAGCTTGGCCATTCTTGGCTCCTTGGGTTGCCGCGAAGGCAGAGGCGGCTCCGACGTCATGGCCAAAGTGGACGGGCGAAAAATCTTCCGGGCAGACGTCGACAAGTATTATCAGAACCAGACCTCCGGCTCCGAGCAACAGCCCAGCGGTGAACAGGTGTCCACCCTGCGTCTGAACATCCTTGACCAGTTGATCGAAACTGAGATCCTGATGCGCCGCGCAGAGAAGCTTGGGCTGCTTGCCACCGATGAGGAGGTCGAGCGCAAACTTACCGAGATCAAGTCTCCCTACACGCAAGAGCAATTTGACCAACGACTGAAAGACAAGAGGATCTCCCTGGAAGATTTCAAACAGGATTTGCGCCGTAGCTTGACCCGCGAGAAAGTCCTGAACAAGGAGATCACTTCCAAAATCAACATCACAGACCAGGACATCAGCAACTACTACAACCAGCACCGAGCTGAGTTCAACCTGATTGAGCCGCAATATCACTTGGCTCATATCTTCGTCACACCGATGCCTAATCCTCAGGTCCGCAACCTCCAGAACAGCAAAGCCCAGAATGACGCCGATGCCCGCAAGAAGATCCAGATGATCCTGAACCGGCTGGATAGCGGCGATGATTTTGCAACTCTAGCGATGAACTACTCGGAAGATACCGATACCACCAGCAACGGTGGAGACCTGGGCTTTACTCCCGAGTCCGCGCTGAATAACACCGATGCCGCGACTCGCGAGGCGGTAATGAGGCTCAAGCCGGGTCAGTTCAGTCCGATCGTCCCGGTAATGAATCCCGCGACCAAGCAGGTTTACGGCTATCGCATTGTGAAACTGGTGGCCAAGGAACCGGCCGGGCAGCGTGCTCTGAACGATCCCCGAGTGCAGCAAGCCATCCGCGAACAACTGCGCGACCGCCGCGAACAGCTCTTGAAAGCTGCCTACTACGAAACCCTGCGGGATCAGGCCAAGATTCAGAATTACTACGCGCAAGAGATCCTCGATAAGGCGGGAGCGGGAAAGTGACGCTCCGGTTGGTGTAGAGAGTGGCGCCCTGTTGAGATCTTAGAGACCCGAGGCGCTGCACCTGAGACCCCCTCGGCTCGCAGCGCTCGCTCAGGGCAGGCTCCGCGCCAAGCTGAAGCTTGGCTCAGGATCGCTCCGGATGACGACATTCAGCGGGTTCGAGTGCGCTGCTGCAAGAGGGGCTACTCCACGATTGCCAGCACGTCGCCGGCGTTGACTCTGGCGCCTTCCGCCGCCAGAACTTTCTGTACAATTCCCTTTTTGGGCGATTTCAATTCATTCTGCATCTTCATGGCTTCGACCACGATGACGCCCTGGCCGGCTTCAACCTCGGTCTGAGGCGGAGCCAGCACGCGCACAACTTTCCCCGGCATGGGAGCGACCAGCTGTTTCGCGCCATGCTCGTCGGCCGCAGTGCCCTTTCGGCTGCGCAGCGAGCGCGGATCGCGTAATTCCGCGGCAAAACGCTCACCTCCGACCCACAAGTGCATGTCGGTGGGCGTGCGTTCGCGCTTAACCTCGTAAGCCTTCCCATCAATCAGCACCGACAAAACGTCGCGGCGCGCCAACACCGCGTCGAGACGAATCTCGCCGCCGTCGAGCCTGCATTGCCAAGGGCCCTCAGCTCGCTCCAGTTCCAGCCGGTGGCTCTTGCCGTCGATGATGACTTCGTAAGTCATAAAAACAGTGGTTAGTCGTCAGTGGTTAGTGGATCAAGTCAAATGGGTTGATTAGCAACTCTTCCCCTATATTTACTATTCACTATTCACCCACTTCTCAATCCTTCCGCGCGGGCGGCACGTTTCCAACTCGATCTACCATTACCCGCACCGCTCGGCGAAGCTCCGTTACTCGATGGAACGATCGGTTCCAGCACTGCAAACAAGCCCGCGGCGATGGCTGCAATTTCTGATCCCTTGCTTGCGGCAGGAATTGCTCCTGACGACAGCACTAGCAACCGATCCAGGTAGCCCGTGTCCAGCTTTCCTGCCTGGAAGTCCGGGTCATTCAAAATCCGGCGGAAAAGAGAAATGTTGGTCTTGATGCCGCCAACAAAATACTCATTAAGGGCACGAATGAGCCGCCCCATGGTCTGCTTGCGATCCGTGCCATAGCCGATCAGCTTGGCCAACAGCGGGTCGTAGTCGATCGGAACCGTCCACCCTTCATACATACCGCTGTCGCGGCGGATGCCCGGCCCCGAGGGTGCCAACAGCAGTGTGATTTTTCCGGGGCTCGGGAAGTAGTTGTTGTCGGGATCTTCGGCGTAAATGCGGCACTCCATGGCGTGCCCGCGGATCTGGACTTGATCCTGGCTGAATGGGAGCTTCTCACCCGCCGCGATGCGAATTTGCAAGTGCACGAGATCTAGCCCTGTGATGAGCTCAGTCACGGGGTGCTCGACCTGCAATCGAGTATTCATTTCCAGGAAGTGGAAGTTCTTTTCCTGGTCGGAGAGGAACTCAACCGTGCCGGCGTTGGTGTAGTTGGCAGCTTTAGCCACGCGCACCGCAATTTCGCCCATGCGCCTCCGCATGTCGGGGTCAACCAAAGGCGAGGGCGATTCCTCCAGCACCTTCTGATGGCGGCGCTGGATCGAGCACTCGCGCTCTCCCAGCCAGACGCAGTTGCCGTGCTCATCCGCCAGAACCTGCATCTCGATGTGGCGAGGATTAACGATATATTTCTCGATGTAGACTTCAGTGTCTCCGAAAGAGCGCTGCGCCTCGCTGCGAGCGGCTTGCAATGCCGACTCCAGCTCGTCCGGCGATCCCACGAGCCGCATGCCTTTGCCGCCGCCGCCAGCTGCTGCCTTCAGCATCACCGGATATCCGATTCTGGCGGCAACCTGCTCCGCCTCATGGAAGGACTCCAGCGCTCGCGAGGTTCCCGGCACAAACGGCACGCCCGCTTTTTCCATGTGCTGCCGGGCGCGAGTCTTTGATCCCATCATTTCCATGGAGGCCGCGGTGGGACCGATGAACTTGATTCCCGCGTCGACGCATGCCTGTGCGAACTTGGCGTTCTCGGAGAGAAAGCCATAGCCGGGATGAATTGCCTCCGCGCCGCTGCGCCGGGCCACATCCAGAATCTTGGGGATATTCAGGTAGGATTCGGCGGCCGCTGCGGGCCCGATGTGGTAGGCCTCGTCGGCTTTGCGCACATGCAGCGACGCCCTATCCACGTCAGAATAAACCGCAACCGAGGTGATGCCGAGTTCGCGGCAGGCGCGGATCACCCGTACCGCAATCTCTCCCCGATTGGCGATCAGGACCTTCTTGAACATATGTGGACCTGCTCAAACGTCCAATTTTACTGAAGATTCGCCTCAGCGGGCGTCGTCGAGCAGGGAGAGCCGAGTTTCCCCGGTGCTAAGGCGCCTCGGAATGACATGAGTTCTCGGCGTGCTTGGCGATCTCGGCGGTGAATTCCTTCTGGCGCCGGCATGTAACTCTAGCAGTCCAGATTCCCATCCGTGTGTGTTCTAGATCACACGGCGCTGTGCTCCGGGTTTTCTCTTAAGGCGGGCTGTTGCGAGCTGAAAAAACGAGCTTCGGAGACCACCAACACCGCCAGGATAAGCAATTCCGGTTCAATGGGATGGCGATAACGGGCATGAGCGAAAACAAAGTAGTAGACGGTCGGATAAGAAAACACGAGGAGGGCGTACGGTCCGGCTCCCGGCTTCTCGTGGCGCCAGACGCGTAGTAACCCCGCTAAAGCCAGCACTGACGATGCCAGGAAAATCAGGTTCCTCAGAAGTGCAAGCAGCATCCGATCGCCCCGCTTGGGCACCCCCGCCCAGTAGTAGAAAAATCGCTTCAAGCTGATGACCGCGAACCGACCGGGATTCTCTCGAACAAAATCGAAGGCCTCCCGCTTGCGTTCGCTGGCATACGCCAGTTCTCCCATGTGTTCAAATCGGCTTCGTTCAGTGGCGTTGAGATTGGGCTGCAGGTAGGCCATCAGGATGCCATTCGCATTTGGTCCATTACCCAGCCGAAACTGCTGGCCAAAGTCGTCGCGAATGAAAACGAATTTCCCGAATGCGTGGTAATTGCGTACCAGCCAGGGGCTCAGGCACAGGAAGAACACTAAGGAAGCCAGCACTACACCGCCGAACGAAGACAGACCATGCTTAGATCGCCGGTACCAAACCCATAGCCCGCAAAACGGCAGAAAGGACAGCATCGATGGATTCATCAGCGCGCCTAGTCCCCAAAGCACGCCGAACAGAATCCATCCCTTGATGCCCGGCCACTCTTCCAACTGCAGAGAAACCAGGAAAATCAGACTGAGGATGAGCGGTGTGATGGTCGTGTCCCAGACCCAGTGAATCGACCAATACCAGGTGTAGGGGAGAAGTGCCCACGTCCAGACAGACCAGCGCGCCACTTTTTCGCCCATGGTCCTGCCGGCAATCAGGTAGATGGGAATGCAGGTCAAAGAAGCGAACAGGCTGTTGATGGTCAACAACACCCAGGCTGAAGCAACGGAATAAATCCCAAACAGTTTGAAAACGCCGCCGATCAAGTAGGGATATAGCGGCGGCTCCCACGCGCTAGGGCCAGTTCCTGCACAGTAGGGGTCGCTGAAGCCTCGGCCTTCGGCGATTGCGCGGCCGATGCAGCCCATCTCCCAACCGAAGCCGAACTGGTTGTCAGTTGCTCGAGTGCGGTATTGGTGCAGGAGACCGATTGCGGCCACTTGCAGAGCAAGCGACAAGACAACCGCCTGCCACACAAACCGGGGCAGCTTCGCACGTTGTGATGTCAAGGTGTAATTCCTGCGGTCATTGTATCGTGCGGGGCAGCTCCCACACTCAGTCGCGGGGAGAGCGGACGAAACCCACCGCGAAAGGTGCCGCTTCATTCACGTCGTGCGAGACCAGGTTTCGTCGGGGCGCAAAGCGAAAGCGAATCAGGGTCCAGATTGCCAGAAATCCGTCGGAGTGACGAATCTTCTTGCCTTCATCCTCGGTGCGAGGGATGTATTTGACAGGAACCTCGGCAATCCGCTCACCCAGACGGCTTAATTTGGCCGTCACCTCGGGACAGAACTCAAAGCGGAGACACTCCAGCCGCAGTTGGCGCAGAACCGAGCGCCGGAAAACTTTGTAGCATGTTGCTTCGTCGTGAATCCCGCAGCGATACAGGAGGTTGGACAGGTTAGTCAGCAGCTTGGCGCCCAGGAAAAACCGCAGCCCTCGCTCCGGCCGGTCGGGGCGCACACCGTAGACGACGTTTGCTCCCCCGGCGCGCAGGGGCTCCAGCAGCGCCGGATAGTCCTGCGGATCGTATTCGAGATCCGAGTCTTGAATCAGAACATATTCGCCCCGAGCGTAGCGCAGCCCGGTGCGAATGGCTGCACCCTTGCCGCAGTTCCGCTGGTGAAAAATCAGGGTGATGTCCGGAGAGGGTCGGAGACTGATGAGCTTCTCCCGCGTACCATCGGTGGAGCCATCGTCAACGATGATGATTTCCTTCTCCACCGGAGACGCCTGAATTTGGCTGAGCAGCTCATCGATGTGATCAAGCTCATTGTAGATGGGAACAATGACCGACACGCATCCCTTGCGCTCCGCGACGTCGGGAGCGCAGTGATCGGGCGCAATTTCCCTACCAAGTGCGGGCAATGCCATGGGATACAATCGGCTGAGCAGACCTGCCGTCATACTAACATTGGAATCTTTTTGCTCCAACGCGCAAGGAGAGAAGTTCCATGGCCTCGCCTGACACCCTGGAAATGTCTAGGGAACCGGGCGGCCCGCCTTTAAACAGCCGGTTCTCCCAGCTGTTTCCCCTGGTCCTGCTCGGCATCGTGACGGCAGCAGCGGCCGTGCTCCGGTTCCACGCCATTGGTTGGAAGCCCATCTGGATTGATGAAGGCGTCAGCATCGAAGTGGCCCGCCTGGACTGGTACAACTTCCTGCGCGTTCTCTGGCGGCACGAAGGGAACATGACGCTGTACTACGTCCTGCTCCGCGCCTGGCTGCCGTTTGGCAGCAGCGAGGGTTATATACGTGCGCTCTCGGTGCTGCCGTCACTGGCTGCCATTCCTGCCATTTACGATCTAGGCAGGCGAATGTTTGATACGCGCGTCGGCCTGATTGGATCTTTTCTGCTGGCACTGAATGCTTACGACGTGCGTTATGCCCAAGAGGCGCGCGGCTACTCATTGTGTCCGCTGTTGTGCATTCTTTCTTCGATTTATTTCCTGAAGTGCGTGGAAAACCCGTCCAGTGGCAACCGGATCGGACATGTCCTCACCAGCACCCTGGCTGCGTATGCCCACTTCTTTGCGGGATTTGTGGTGGTGGCGCAGTGGCTTTCCTTGCGTCTGCTCGAACCTGAAGATCTCGGGCGGGAGATGAAGAAGAACTGGCGCCAGTTTGCGATCGCGGTGTCGCCGATCGCGCTATACATCATCACCACCGGCACCGGCGTGATCCGATGGATCCCGCGCCCCGGGCTTTCGTCGCTGAGAGACTGCGCCCTCTTGCTGACCGGAAATGGCCGTGTCCCGCTTGCATTAGGCTTTCTGGCTGCCTGCGCTGGCGCATTGGTTCCTGTTTTCCGGGCTGGTCTTGCTCAACGAGTATCCTGGGACAGCTGGCGCTATCGTTACCTTTCCTTGTGGCTGTTCTTTCCGATCGTTTTTATTTTTGTGATCTCCCAGCTGAAACCTCTCTTTCTCATCCGTTATTTCATCTTTACGTTACCTGCCCTGGTCCTACTGGCGGCAACTGGGCTGGTCCGGCTGCGCAGGCGATGGTTGCTGGTGGGGGCTTTGATATTTTTTGCGGCATTCTCGCTCCGTGGCGTCTCGTCGTTCTATCAAAAAGATTTCGACATCGCGCGCGAGGACTGGCGCCCAGCCGTCCGCTACCTGCTAAGCCATGCCAACGCAAGAGACGTGATCCTGTTTCATCAGCCGATCGCTCGCATGTCGTACGAGTACTATCGCAGCCGAACTTCTGTTGCTGCCTACCCAAGAGTTATCTATCCGGAACATGGCGAGAGGCTTACCTATCGTGACTTCTACGCAGGCCGAGTGCCCGACAGATTTTTGGAAAGCATTCCTGCGCAATACCGGCGAGTATGGGTCGCCCTCGCCTACAATGAAACGCCCTCCGGTCCCGATCCCACCACGCGCTCTATCACCAGCATTCTCGGCCGTGAGTATGCCCACGTGGAACAGGATGAGTTCCCGGGCATCGAACTGCGGCTCTACAGCAGGTCGAGCGGCTCTCCACATTAGCCGTAGCGGCAAGACATGTCACAAACGACAAAAACAGCGGACCCGGCAACTGTTCAGGACAGCAGAGAGCCAACTCGGCACCCAATCGAGCTGCTGATTCTTTCTGCGTTGATGCTGATTTCTGCTGTCCTGTGTCTGGTGTTCTTGGCCAAGAAGCCGTTCTGGTTTGATGAAGCGTTCAGTGTCGAGCTGGCAAGGTTCAACTGGCACAACTTCGCGGGCCTCGTCTGGAAACGCGAAGGCAACATGGCGCTCTATTACCTGCTTTTGCGAGGCTGGGCGCCATTTGGACATAGCCCCTTTTTCTTTCGCAGTTTGTCCGTGTTGCCAGCCGTGGCGACGGTGCCGGTTGTGTATTGGCTGGGGCGTCGCCTCTATGACGCGCGCACCGGACTGATCGCCGCCACACTGTTGACCTTCAATGCTTGGCACATCCGCTACGCTCAAGAAGCCCGCAGCTACTCGCTATTCGTTTTTCTAGCCGCGCTGTCCAGTGCCTTTCTTATTGCGTATCTTCTGCGGCCGTCACCGCAGACCCGCGCTGGTCACGTTCTGGCCAGTTCCCTGGCCGTTTATGCCCATTTCTACGCCGGGCTTCTGGTGATCGCGCAATGGTTATCGCTAAGGTTTCTGGATCGTGAGCAGATTCCTCAGGCAACGAACCGGAACTGGCGATGGATCGTTCTCCTGACTGCCCCAGCGATGATATTTGTGGCGAAGACTGGAGCGAGCCCTCTGCACTGGATTCAGCGCCCTGGGATCAACGACCTCTATCAATTTTCAGAACAGATCACGGGGAATGGCGGTGTGTTGCTTGTGCTGGCGTATGTCGTTGCGTGTATCGCAGCCCTGCTGCCCATAACCTGGACGGAATGGCAGGTCCCTAGGAGCGCCTGGCGCGTACGATTTCTGCCTATTTGGCTACTGTTCCCGGTCCTCTTCACCCTAGCGGTCTCGATTGTCCGGCCACTATTCCTCGGCCGTTACTTCGTATTCTGTCTGCCTGCCCTCGTGCTGCTGGCGGGAGCAGGCCTGGCACGCGTGAACAGAACCTGGCTTCTGATACTCGCCCTCGGCGTATTCCTGGTGCTCTCGCTGAAGGGGACGATGTCCTACTACGACCACGATTTCGATTTGACCCGCGACAACTGGGCGGGGGTCTCGAAATACGTGCTTACGAATTCCCATCCGGGAGACGCGCTCGTGTTTCACGCGGCCATGGGGCGCATGCCGTACCAGTTCTTTCAGTCTCTCGCGAGGAACAGCGCGACCGCTCCGGCCATTGTTTTTCCTGGGAAAGGAGGCTCTCTCGATTTCCATGAACTGCTGGCCAAGCCCACTCCGGAGGATCTGCGGGCAATTGCCGTCGAGTACAACCGTGTCTGGGTCGTGCTAATGAACCACGGGACGGCGTCGTATCCGGACACAACCACACGGGTGCTAGACGAGATCTTCAGCCGAAGCTTTCCCGAGCCTGAGCGGCAGAACTTTTTCCCAGCCACCGAAGTTCGCCTATACAGCAGGAATCGTTGAGAAAGCCAAAGGCCCCTCCCGGTTTGCGGAAGAGGCCTTTTCTGTTCTGAGGAGAACGCAACTACTTGCTTGATTGATCTTGCACGATGCCGCCCACTCCCGGCTGTTTTTCGGCTTTCGCCTTCTTGGTGGCCATCGTCTTATCGACCCAGTCATCGGCTGTCTTTAAATCGGCCGCCCGCGCCTGGGGATCATCGCATTCAAGGTCGGCCTTCTCGCGGTACATCAGATTCATGTAGGCCATGGCATCGTCGTAGTCAGGACGCTGCTGCAGCGCCTTGTTGAGATTGTCGATGCCATCCTTGATCGCGTCTCCGTTTTTGGCGGCCAGGTCGCGGCATACCTTCTTGTCCTTAAGCGGCTCGTCAGGCTTCAAGCCCAGTTTGGCACGCTCTTCCATGCGTGGCTGGTACGACTCGGTCCAGTCAATGACGCCGATGGAGTAGTAGGTTTCGGGATCATTGGGATCCAGTTGGGCTACCCTCTGGTGATACTGTTTGGCCAGGTCCATCTTCTTCATATTGAAGTACAGCGAAGCAATTCCTTTCAAGCTGCTGACCTGCTGATCGCGCCCGGGATGCATGTCGAGCACCTTCTTGAACTGATCGATCGCCTGCTCGGCATTTCGGTTGTTGTCTTCGGTGTCGGCTCCGGGAATGTACTGCTGAGCGTAGGCGGTCGCCAGATAAAGACGCGCGTTCAGCAAACTCGAATCCAGCTCCACGGCCCGCTGAAAATGATTGATGGCGTCTTCGTACTTGGCGTTTTTGTAGGACTGGACGCCTTTGTTGAGCTGGTCGCGGGCTCGCAGCTTGTTGCAGCCTGCTCCGCCAAGAAGCGCCAAGGCCGCCGCCACTACCGTCAACACTCGTAGGCTTCGCTTCATTGTAATAACAATCCCCCCTTGCTATTAGATGCCGGGACTACTCGCCGACGACACGAGCAGGCCAGCATGCGACCTGGAGAGCGCACACTGGGGCCTTAAACCGGGGCATACAGCGTTCTAGTTGCGAAAACTCTCTCAGCCGCCCGCTTCGATCTTGGCGGTGATCAGCCCGACCTTCTCTACGCCTGCGGAGTGGGCGATGTCAATTACGTCTGCCACATCGGCAAAAGGTATGTTGTTATCGCCTTTCACGAACATCACTTTTTCTGCACGGGTCTTGAAGATGTCCGACAACCGCCCTTGCAGGTTCTCCCAGGTGGTGTCTTCCTGGTTGATCTTCAGAGCCGGTAATTGCCCAGGACCACGATCCAGCAGCTGCACCACGATGGTGCGGTCGGGCGTGGTGTTCTTGGGCGCATTTGGCGGCGGCGGCTGGGGCACAAGTGCTTCCAGGCCCTTCGGGGTCAGCGGCGTAATCACCATAAAGATGATCAGCAGCACCAGCAATACGTCAATGAGCGGGGTGACGTTGATATCCGCTGTCGGACCGCCGCCCGCTCCTCCCACTGCCATTCCCATAATCGATCTCCTCTATTGCCCACCGGCAGGTGCGGCTGGCGCCTGTGGCGTATTCTTCTTCTGGTCAGTCAATAAACCCAACTGGTCTACACCCGCGGAGCGTACGTTGTCCACCACTTCCACCACCGAACCGTACTTCGCCCGGGCATCCGCGCGGACGAAAACCCGCTTGTCGGTGCGATTGGCGAGCCGGTCCTTGACCTTCTGCGTCAACTGATCGGGAACCACCGGGTCGCTGCCGAAAAAGATTTTTCCGTCCCGCATGACGGCTACGATCAGCGCGTCCTCTTTATCGGCGTCCGGCATCGCTTCTGGACTGTTGACCTTGGCCAGGTCTACGCTGACGCCTTTCTGCAACATGGGCGTAACCACCATGAAGATGATCAGCAGCACCAGCATCACGTCCACCATGGGCGTAACGTTGATGTTGGAGTTGATCTTCCTACCCTCATCGCGTTTTGCCATTGACATAAGCTTTGCGTCTCCTGCGCGGATTGCGCGCTGCGTGGCTCGGGGCCGGTCCTTTGGCCGGAATTGGAGGACCTGGCGCCGGCTTCAGGAACCGACGCCAGGCGAGCAACTCAAGACCGCAAACTCACCTTCGGGCTTTAGGCCCGACGCATTCCCCGCCGCTTCAGGAAGTAGTCGATCAATTCGCTCGAAGAGTTATCCATCTCCACGTCGAACGCTTCCACACGGCCGGTCAGGTAGTTAAACATCATCACGGCCGGGATGGCGACGAACAACCCGATGGCGGTCGTCACCAGCGCCTCTGCGATACCTCCGGCCACTGCGGCCAGACCGGTAGCCTTCTGTTCCGAAATTCCCTGGAAGGCGTGCAGAATGCCCATCACCGTGCCGAACAGCCCGACGAAGGGAGCGGTCGAGCCGATGGTTGCCAATCCGCCCAAGCCGCGTTTCAACTCGGCGTGAACGATGGCTTCGGTGCGCTCCAAAGCGCGCTTGGAAGCTTCAATGGTTTCGCCCGGAATTTCGCCGCTCTCCTGGTGAGCGCGGAATTCCATCAGGCCGGCGGTGACCACCTTGGCCAAATGGCTCTTCTTGTTGCGCTCGGCGACCCGGATGGCTTCATCAATCTTGCCATCGCGTAGTGCGCCAGCCACGGCCGGGGCGAAGGACCGCGACTGCTTGCGCGCGGCGCTAAAGGCCATCCAACGGTCAATCATCACACCGATGGACCAGCCGGACATGATGAACAGAATGATGACCACGATTCTGGCCGCCCAGTTCATCTGGCGCCAGAGAGAGATCGGGTCCCAGCCCACCGGCTGCTCCTGGATAATCCAGGCAGCCAAGGTGTGCATATGCACAAATGCTACGGTTGTTAGGTTAGCTAAAAACATGAGTCGCTTTCCTCCTCCAGAACTTCTGAATGTCAGGTTCTTTGATATCAGCTTCGGTCGCAAATGTTGTGCGTACGTTGACCAATTCCAAGGGACAGTCCACAGTAACCGCGCAGAAAACCTCATTTCCTTCCCCGGCCACAGGTTGTGCAAGGTGGGAGGGGAAGGCAACCGCGGCTCTGCCGCTGTCAGCTTGCAGCCCGGGTCTAGCCTCCGGACAGAGAGAAGATCACGGTAATCTGCGTCTCCACTTCTACTGGCTCGCCGTTAAGGTAGTACGGCTTGTACCGCCACTGCTTCACCGCCTCGATGGCGGACGGCGCCAGCATGGGGTGGCCGCTGATCAATCGCAAATTCTGGATTGAGCCGTCCTTGCTGATTTCCGCCTGGAGCACGACCTGGCCCTGAATGCGGGCTTGTCGCGCCAGAGGTGGATAAGGCGGCTGTATCTTCTTGATCAGCAGACCCTGGGAGACGCCTTGCGAAACCCGTACGCGCTGGGGTGCGGCCACCTTGGGCACAGCCACCGGGGTAGAACTGATAATGCCGCCGATCACGCCACCCATCTGCCCGCCGGGCACGCCGCCCGGCACGCCACCCACCACGCCGCCCATCGACGCCATCGGTGGGGGTGCATCTTCCTCTTTAATCATCTGGACTTTCTCAGGAATCTTGGTAGGGGTGCGGAGCTGGCCGTTCATGATGTCGCTTTGCACTATCTTCACCGTCCTGACCGGCGTCGCAGCCGGAGGCGGTGGTGGCGGTGGCGGAGGCGGTGGCGCCACCAGGAAAGTCATTAATTGTTGTTTGGGCAAGGCTTCCGTGAATAAGAGCGGAACTAGAACCAGGATGCCGACCAAGGCCACCTGCAGGACAAACGAAACCGCCGTGGTCATGCCCCGCTTGGTTCTGAGCCTGCCCCCGGACTCGATAAGGCTGTCTTCAAACATAGGCACTCTCCCGACACACTACCCTACGTACGTTTAGACACCGCCCGCATCCTCTTTGCTCCCGAAGCCAAGTTCCTTGGCGGCGACGGAAGTCATAGTCTTCAGACATCGCCCAAGTAGAAGAAAACGTGAAACTTACATCATCCCAGCTACACTGTAGGCAGGGGCAAGCCTGCCAGCTAAACTTTGACCTTTACTTTCTCGCCGCGGCCTTTTTCTGCCGGCATGGCGACGGACCGCTTTCCGCGGCCGCTCCGCCAGTCCTGATAGGCCACCAGGATGGGGGCAGCGATCGCGATCGACGAATAGGTCCCAATCAGGATGCCGATTACCAGGGCAAAGGAAAATCCATGTAGCACTTCGCCCCCGAAAAGATACAGGGCCAATACTGTCAAAAATGTAAGGCCCGCGGTCAGGATGGTCCGGCTCAGCGTCTGGTTAATGCTTTTATTTACGATGTCGGACAGATTCTCTCGCCGCAGTAACTTGATATTCTCCCGGATGCGGTCGAAGACCACGATCGTATCGTTGTTCGAATAGCCCACCAGGGTCAGGATGGCAGCGACTCCCGTCAACGAGATTTCTCTATTCGTCAGCGAGAACGCGCCCAACGTGATCAGGGTGTCATGGAATACAGTGACCACGGCAGCCAGTCCGTAGATCCATTCGAACCGGAACCACAGATACACCAACATGCCGAGCAGCGAATACAGAATCGCCAGCTCGGCCTGCCGCTGCAACTGCGATCCTACCTGCGGTCCGACGATCTCGACGTTGCGCACGCCGAAGTTCGACAGGAAGAACCCCTGCTGCAATACGGTTACGACGTCGGACGGCGCCGCAGCTTTCAGGTCGTCAAAGGAGCCCAGCACGCCGTCTCTGGTCTTGTCACGGTAATTCACGATCGCCCGTGCCAAGGCCAGGTAACGATCATTGGCGTCGGTGCCCAGATGCAGCGGGTCCTTGTCCATCAGGTAATTGAAAATTGTCAAAGAGCTGGCGTTATTCAGGTCCTGCTTGCCCTCTGGAGTATTGGTCTCCAGCGCACTGATGATCTGCGTCTTACCCTTGTCCAGCGCCTGCTCGCTGGTCTCTTTCTCATCCAGCGCGATCAAAACTTCATTGTTGCCGACCGGACCGTAGCGCTGGATTCGTGCCCGCTTCAACCCCACGCGGTCCAGAGACGCGCGGATGTGATTGTCGTCGGGCGTCCCCACGAACTTCACGTACACCAAGGTGCCGCCACGGAAGTCTACACCTAAAGGGATGTGATGCCAAAAGAGCATGGACAACACACCCGCGACGCTGAACACCAGGGAAAAGGCGAGAAAATACCACTTTTTGCCGAGGAAATCTATGTTTGGATTGCGAAAAAATTCCACGCTGCTTCGAACCCCTTTTTGTTCATGTGGGGACGGGCCTCTGACCCGTCCCGCCGAGCAAAGCTCGGCTTAAATGCTGAGCGCTTCGCCGCGCTGCTTGCGGCTCAGCAGCCAGTCAAAAATTACGCGCGACACAAACACAGCCGTGAACAGATTGGCCAGAAGACCAAACGTCAGCGTCACGGCGAAACCTTTTACCGGCCCTGTGCCGAAGATGAACAGGATCGCCGCCGACACGATGGTAGTCACGTGCGTATCCACGATCGTGATCCAGGCATGGCTGAAGCCCTGTTCCACGGCGGACGGCGGAGTCTTACCATTGCGCAACTCTTCCCGGATGCGCTCGAAGATCAGTACGTTGGAGTCCACACCCATGCCGACGGTGAGAATCACACCCGCGATTCCCGGCAGCGTAAGCGTCGCTCCGAAATACCCCATGAATCCGAGCAGGATGATCAGATTCAAGATAAGCGCCAGATCGGCGTTGATTCCCGCGCCGCGGTAGTAAACCAGCATAAAGATCAGCACGGCCAGCATGCCGATAATCGCAGCTCGCACACCGGCGCGGATCGAGTCGGCACCCAGCGACGGACCTACGGTGCGTTCTTCGAGATACTTGATGCTGGCAGGCAAGGCGCCGGAATTCAGGATTAAGGCAAGATCTTTTGCTTGCTGGTCGGTGAAACGGCCCTCAATGACGCCCTGGTCCCCGATCTGGCTCTTGA
>DATEPX010000317.1:0-5493 GCA_035272945.1 Terriglobales bacterium | reverse complement strand
GGTGGGCGGCATGGTGAACTCAGCGCCGCGGGCCTTGATCCGCTCGTAGTCACCCTTGACGTCGTCGGTGAAGAACATGATCGCGGGCTGGCCCTGTTGAAAGATCGCCTGCTGATACGCTTTGGCTGCGGGGTTGTTGTTCAGCGCCAGCTGCAGCTCAGTGCCGTCCGGCTCCTCGCGCGAAGCCACGGTCAACCAGCGATAGGGGCCCTGACTGAAATCGGTCTTCTTGGCAAAGCCCAGTGCGTCCGTATAGAAGCGCAGGGCCTTGTCCTGGTCGTCCACGTATGCATTGGTCAATTTGATTTTCATTTCGTTTTTCCTATGTCACGTTCGCGGTTTGGGCTGCGTCTTCTTGTCGTCATTTTCCTTGGTGTTGATTCTTTAGCCGGAAAACGATCCATGCGGTCGAGGTGGCGTTCGAGAGCATCAACGTGAGCGGACCAGAACCGGCGGAACTGAGCCAGCCAGGCATCCACCTCCTGAAGTGGTTCAGGTTTCAGCCGGTAAAGACGGCGCTGTGCGTCCACCGTGGATTCCACGAACCCGGCCTCGCGCAGCACTCGCAGGTGCTTGGACACGGTCGGCTGCGACATACGAAGCTGACGCTCGATCTCTCCCACCGACTGTTCTGACGAGACCAGGAGGCTCAATATCGCGCGGCGGTTCGGCTCCGCAATGACTTCGAACACAGATTCCATTCTCTTAATATACTCTACAGAGCATATGCGTGTCAAGGCATATACAAACTAGGGAGCCAGGCAGCGGTTTCAGTCGGCATGCGCGGATGATTCTTGGGCAAGCAAGAAACTGAGAATCCGTTGGATAACTTCAGGCTTGCCCCTCACTCGGGAGCAAAAGGATTACTTTCCACAAGCCGACATATCATTACTAATCCGGGGATGTCGGAATCAGGTTGCGTCCGTGTAGCCGACCAACCGCCCACAAAGCCGAACAGTAGAGGTACGACCAAACCTTGACGGTTGCCAGAGAAGAGTAGGACAGCGAACCCTCGTAGGCGTAGTGGAGCATTCATAGTGTGACGATGGTAGAGAGAATCCGGACAGGGCCGTGCGAACTTGTGAGCAGGCAAACGATCGCTGCAAGGAGTGCTACGAGGGCGCTGACGGTTGTCGGATGCGGCACTCCAACACGGTGAGATACAATCTGAAACACGACGATGGCGAAAGCGATGATAATCGACGCCTCCCGGTAGATAACCGAAGCCAGAGCAGTGCGCGATGCATTGGAAGACTAATATCTAGGCATGAAGTCGCCGAGGTAGCCACGGGCCCAACGAACCGCATTCCGGAATTATTCAGCAATTTACGGGACACCACACTAAGGAGACCAACGATGTCAAACGGGGACCCGTTACTTATTGGCGTAGATCAGCCACCCGACAATCGAGCAACCTCAGCTACGGTACTTGTGCACAATGGCAGTGCGTTCGGCACGCAAACTACGGCCTTTTGGGTTCAACGTCTGGGCACGCCGATAGCAAGTGCGGCCATTCGCGGAGATAACTTTTCGACCGGGCCCAAGAACGGTCAGGTGGTCGCTGGCGTCATGGGGGTCATCCCAGCCGCAGGGGGTAACATCGGCGTTCTGGGGGCGGCGACGGGCCAGCCGAACGTGTTGTTCGATGAAATCGGCGTGATGGGTGTGACCAACACGTTCGGCGTCGTCGGCAAGGGACTCTCCGGCATGGTCGAGGAAAATGGTGTAGTCCTCGATTCCAGCGTCGGCGTGCTGGGCCAATGCGACGATGGCATCGGCGTCCAAGGCGTCGCGACGACCGGTTTCGGAATCATCGGACGGAGCAGTGCCCGCGCCGGGGTTACCGGAACATCAGATTCCGACGCGGGCGTCTCCGGCGCGTCGAAGAACGGAGTAGGGGTTGTCGGGGCGTCTGATACCACTATCGGTGTCTGGGGGTTGAGCGACTCGGGCTTTGCCGGCATACGCGCATCATCCTCGCGCGGTTACGGAGTGTTCGCCGAGTCCATTCAAGGAGTCGCCATACTAGGCATGGGACCTACGAATGCCATTCAAGGCGAGTCGAACGGCCCTGCGGGCAGCTCGATCGGCGTCTCGGGCCTTTCGGATAAAGGCGCTGGGGTACAAGGCGATTCCAACAACATTGGTGTCGCAGGCAGGTCGACACAAGGGCCGGGAGGGTGGTTCATTGGTCAAGTCGGGGTAATAGGGGATTCGAACAGTGGCATTGGCGTCGCCGGTAGATCCGCACAGGGCACAGCCGGATTGTTCCTCGGCAAGGTCGTGGTGCTGGGCTCGCTGACAGTAACCGGCGCCAAGTCAGCGGTCGTCAAACACACCGACGGGTCGCACAGGGCGCTATTCTGCCTTGAAAGTGCCGAGAGCATGTTGCAGGACTTCGGCGAGGTGACGCTGAGGGGCGCGTCAGTCGTTGTGAAGTTTGCGCGGGACTTCGCGCCTCTGATCAAACGCAGGGATTATCAGGTGTTCCTAACCACTTACGGACCGGAAGCGGTCTATGTGCGCAAACGAACAAGCGATGGGTTTGAGGTCGCACGCGTCAACGATACGGCGGATGCTAACGTGCGAAGCATACGAATTGGATATTCCATCGTCGCACGGCGCGCCGACTTGAGAACCGCTCGTTTGCCTAAGGTGCAGCTGCCCGCCGCCCCGCGGAAGTTCACTGCCCCCAAGGTTCAGAGGATCTCTCAGATGCCAGCCGCAATCAAGAAGCAGAGGGTGAGAACTGAACCACTACCGCCGACACCAAAGATTGCGACGCCAGATTTCAGCCGAGCGGCAAGAACTGCTCAGAGACATCGGACGGCAACCAAACGGAAGCCCAGATAGGATACGTATTAGGCCGGATCGGGCCTCACTGTCGCCAGTGTAGCGGGCTGGGCGTTGCGTGCGCGCTTCGTTCGGGCTAGATCCCCCTGCACACCTCCCGCACGAAGAGTTAGCGGGTTTGGCGAGACAGAGCTGTCGACCTATTTCAAGTAGGGCTGGCTACCGATCCCAGGGGCGGGTCACGGGCCAACCTTTCCCAATCGGGTGGTGTGGAAGGTTGGCCGACGATACATCCAGAATCGTCGCATCCTGTGCAACGTGCTACGGAGACTATAATTACGCGCACCCATGGCCCTTAGTTCTGGCACGAAACTCGGCCACTATGAAATTCAATCGCCGCTGGGCGCCGGCGGCATGGGTGAAGTGTATCGCGCCACGGATGCGAAGCTGGGCCGCGATGGCGCGCTCAAAGTGATTCTGCAGGAGTTTGCCCAGGACTTGCAGCTCATGGCAGCCGAATAAGCGAATCTCAACTCAGGCATTGCCTCACTCTTAAAGAGCCCTTCTCATGTCAGCACAAAAAAAATCCGAGATGGCCTGCAGTCGATTCCGTCAATGGCACCCGCAGCCTATTATGTGCCCTTGGGTAATACGGAACTGATTCCAGGCCTGAAGTCCGATTCTGGGAGATCTGACCGGATTAGGAACGAGAAACGCGCTGCTGGTCAGGAGATCGAGGACCGGATCATGCTTTTCGCCGCGGCAACAGGAGGCCGCTCCCGATGGCGAAGAGCAAACGTAAACGAGCCCCGAAAACGGTCCTCAAGCTACCAGATCTTGAACAATCGAAATCTGCAGTTTTGAACAGCCTCACCTCGACGAGTTCAAAGCGTTCGTACGACCATGCCATTCGTGAATTCATCGACTGGTACTGCTCGGAGCCCCGGCTGGCCTTCAACAGGACCGTGGTCACCCGCTACCGAATCGCACTCGAACAGCACCCGTACGCCCCGTCGACCATAAACCTGAGATTGGCGGCGATACGTCGGCTGGCGTATGAAGCCTCCGATTGCGGACTGCTCAGCCCAGATCTGGCGGCAGGCATACGTCGCGTGAAGGGTGTCCGGCTGCTGGGAGTGCGTGTCGGGAATTGGCTGACGGCAGAGGAGGGCAAGAAGTTGCTGGGCACGGAGAACGATGACACCCTGCGAAGCCGGCGCAATCGTGCTCTGCTCTCACTTCTCATCGGCTGTGGCCTGCGGAGGGTGGAGCTGACAACCTTGCGGTTCGAGGACCTCCAGCTCCGGGAAGGCCATTGGGTCATCGCGGATCTGCGAGGAAAAGGTGGCCACATCCGGACGATCCCCGTTCCGGAATGGGTGAAGGAGGCAATCGACATCTGGACCCTTGGTGCCGGCATCAACAGTGGTCCGTTGCTGCGGTCCATTAACAAGGCAGGCAGAATTTGGGGACACGGCTTTACGCCCAAGGTGATCTGGGCAATTGTGAAGGTAAACGCGAAAAGCTGCGGCCCACCAGCGGTCGCACCGCACGATTTACGACGGACCTGTGCACGACTGTGCCATCAGGCCGGCGGTGAACTGGAGCAGATTCAGTTTCTGCTGGGTCACGTCTCCATCCAGACGACGGAGCGATACCTGGGGTGCAAGCAGCGTTTCCGGAATGCAGTTAACGATCACATCGGTCTGGAGCCAAATCCCTTGGATACTCAGCAGAGCCAGGCTGCTGGCCGCCCCTGCGAGTCTCTCGGTGGATAGCACTGTAGACTGGTCGTGAAGGAATCTACCAGGGGACCAATGCGCCGAAGCACTTCAGGCAGCGCTCGGTGCGGCGAACGAAAGCGAGGGCAGGTAGTTGTCCTCACAGGAGCGTTGACCCACCATCATGCCCAGGAAACGAACCGCCTCCGCCTCAGTGCCTCCGCAGCGATGCTTTGTCAAAGAGCTTGCAGGTGAGACGCCGCCATCTTTCCAGGCCATGAAGCCGCTTTATGGATTGGCTTCCGACCTCTATGGCTTGCGCCCCTGGCAGTTCCTCGACGAGGACAACCTGATTGTGGTTCGCGACAGCGTCAGCGGCGAACTCTGCTACTGCTCAGTCATGGGCGCGCTCGGCGAAGTTCTTTCCATGCATGCCTACATCGGCACAGAAGGACTTCGGCAGTTTCGCAAGATGGAAGCCGAAGAGATCGCCGATCCCGGCGAATTCTTCGCATCTACGCACTGTGTTTATGTGGAGTTCGTGCCCAGGGCTGAGTTGCAACGGCAGGATCGGGAGTTGCTTGCCACCCTGGGGCATCCGCAGGGCAGAGGCTTGGCCTCACCCATCTTCCGCACCATGCGCCCCGGCTTTCTCCCCTGGTTTGTCACTGAGGATGAGGCCCGAACGCTGGCTGAGTGCATTCGCGCCGTAATTGTGGTCTGCGCCGCCGTTGCGAGCCAGGAGAGCGTGAAATTTTGGGAACGCGCGGATATCTACCCGATAGTCACGCGTATGGAGGGGGCCGAGCCTCGATACCGCGTGGAAATGTTCCAATCCATCCTTCCCCCCGAGCCGCCTGTTGCGCCGGCGCGGCTGGCTGAAGAGACTTTGTTGGCGATACGCGGCCAGGACTATGCCGTGCGCGGAGTGATGGAACTCGACGTTACTTACAGCGGTGCAGCCATTGGGAAGAAGGGC
>DATEPX010000316.1:0-3407 GCA_035272945.1 Terriglobales bacterium | reverse complement strand
AAGTACACGATACTTCTGTTCAGCGCGTCCTCCGTTCGCTGGTTGAAATAATATCGCCCCTTCAGGTAATCCTCGTGAGCTTCGGGGTCGACTGGGTGCGTGGATGCCAGACTCGCCTGCTCGGTGGGCGTGAGGCTGACCTCGATTCGCTCGGCGATAGTCCGGGCGACTTCCTCCTGTATGGCGAGAACGCTTCGATATTCTCGCTGGTATTCTTCTGCCCAAATGTGCTCGTCAGTTGCGGCACGAATCAACTGTGCGTGGACGCGGATCTGAGTGCCCTCTCGTATTACCGACCCTTCGACAATAACGTCCACGCCAAGAGTTTTGGCAATCTCTGGGACCGAAAGCTGGGTGGTCTTGAAGTGCATCACCGAGGTGCGGGAGATGACGCGGAGGCCATGGATTTTAGATAGCCGCCCGATAAGCTCCTCGGTCATGCCATCGGCGAAATATTCCTGCGACGGATCTCCACTCAAGTTTTGCAAGGGAAGCACAGCCAGGGAACGAATCACTGGACCAGCAGGTGTTGGTGCTTGTTTTCTCCAGTGACGCCAGCCCCAGCCGACAATGGCGACGGCGAGCAATGCCACCACGGCCTTCTGCCACAACCCCCGTCCGCTGAAGGCTGCTTGCGCCTGCGCAGCCGATGGACTCGTTATGCGGACGCGGTCTGCACTCTGAGCATCGGTGCCGTTAAGCGGTGCAATAAAGCGGTATCCTCGGCGTGACAGCGTCTCGATGTAGCGTGGATGGTCGGCGGAGTCGTTCAACGCCGCACGCAACCGTTTAACTGCCGCGTTCAGGCTGTGTTCGAAATCGACAAAGATATCCTCGGGCCAAAGGTCTTTCTGTAGCTCCTCGCGCGTGACCAGTTCGCCGGGTCGATCAAGCAGCATTTTCAGGATTGCAATCGGCTGGCCGTCCAAGTGGACGCGCAACCCTCCCCTGCGCAATTCTTTGGCATGCGGCTCGAACTCATAAATGCCAAAGCGGACGACATTTGACTTGGCCGGGCTCGACATTATTTCCAGCACTCCTGGTAAGGCGAAGTATATCCCGTTTGTAAAGGCGTGGAGCCGTGTCACCATACGCCTGAAGACCAAGCCAGTCAGTAAGTTTCGCTATCACCCACGTTTCACCCACGTTGTATTGACCCGCGGAGAGGTCTGGACTACTCTCCGTGCACACCGGATTCCGTGGAGGAGCCATGACGAGCCTATTCGCCTCACAACTTCGCTTAATTGTTTGCTGCTGTGCTTTGCTGATTTCTATCCTTCTTCCGGCTTCTGCGCTGGCGGATAATTGGCAACTGCAGGTAGGCGCGCAGAACGGCGACCGATCACATCAGGCGATTGCCTTCTTGCCAAACGAGATCTGGATTCACTCCGGCGATAGCATTACCTGGGCGTTTCCTGCCAACGATATCCACACCGTCACTTTCCTGACACCTCTGCAGGTGCGCCCAAACCGCTTCACAGGATGCGCAGGTGGTGCGCCGCCGGACGGTAGAACACCCGATTTCTCTGTCTATGACGGCACCGCGTGTGTGAACAGCGGGGTCCTGACAAGTGAAGATGGGCAGACCTATACCGTAGTTTTTCCCGTGACTGGCAATTTCAAGCTGGTTTGTCTGGTTCACCCCAACATGACAGCGACCATCCATGTGTTGGCGTTGCCCACTGCATTGCCCCACGATCAGGTCTTTTACGACAAAGAGGCCGACCGTGAGCGCGCCGCCCTGCTCTCCCATGTGATGGCATCCGCCCACATCCATTCCGGCCCGAACGAGGTGACGGTCGGAGTGGGGCACATTATGGGCAACGGCGGGGGAACTCAAACCGCCTCGGTCATGCGCTTTATGGATGCAACAAAAGTTATCCATGTTGGCGAAACCGTGGAGTGGACGACGGCAGAAGGGGTGACGAACCATACCATCACGTTTGGTGCGGAGCCCAACCCTCTCAACCAGATTCCGCCGTCTGCCAACGTGTCCTTGGATCCGGATGGTGCGCGGCACGCCTACATCAGTTCGATCTCGGACGCTGTGCATTCCGGATTTATTACCCAGTCGCCGCAAGATCGTACTGGCCTGGCACAGGCCCCGTTGAGCGCCACCCGCTTCCGCGTGACCTTCACCCAACCCGGTGTTTACCAGTACAGATGCGTGCTGCACGATGAGTTGGGAATGGTTGGAGAAATCATCGTCCTGCCGTAGCTGGAGCCGACCGGTTTTTTCGGTCCAAGGAGGAAGATATGTGGTCAATGATCAAAATGATCAATAAGAGGTTTAGGAACAGGATTGTTGGCAAAAAAAGCCCGGCAATCTTGGTATGTGTCTTTCTTCTTGGAGCCGGAGGGTTGATTGCGACCGCGGACAATGCCAGTCGGATTATCGCGCCATTTCAGATATTCCAGGACCCGAATGGGGCATTTGCCACTCTGAACCTAAGCGGGCCGACCGACACGACCACCAATCCTTTCTTCCAGGACTTGGGCAGCAACGGCCGCCGCTGTGTCACGTGTCATCAACCAAGCGACGCCTGGTCGGTCACACCGCTGCACATTCAGGCGCGGTTCGAAGCCTCGAGTGGGACGGACCCTATTTTCCGGCCGGTGGACGGCGCGACCTGCCTGACCGCAGATGTCTCGACGCTAGAAGAACGTCACCAAGCCTACAGCTTATTGCTGAGCCGGGCATTGATTCGCGTTGGAATCGCTGTGCCCACAAATGCCGACTACCAAGTGGTTAGTGTTTACAATCCGTACGGTTGCAACGCGACCGATATCATTTCGATGTATCGGCGGCCGCTACCGACCGCGAATCTCCCTTTCTTGAGCGCGGTCATGTTCGACGGCCGGGAATCTTCGCCGATCACGGGCACGAACAAAATCGTTTATAACAATTACCCAACTTCGCTGCTCAGCGATCTGGCGCATCAGTCCCTGGACGCGACCGTCGGCCACGCTCAGGGGGACGGGACGCGGCCAACCCCAGAAGAACAGCAGAAGATCGTGGACTTCGAAACGAAGCTCTTCACCGCGCAGATCCATGATCGCCTAGCCGGCAATTTGTACGACGACGGCGCGAAAGGTGGGCCTACTGCTCTCTCCACGCAACCCTTCTTCATCACCGTGAATTCCAGCGTCCACTTCTTGGTTCCCGCTTTCGAACAGCCGGGTGGGCTGGTGACGCCAGGGGACGGGCAGTTTACATCCAACATTTTCAACCTGTACAACAAATGGGCGCAGGTCAGTGACGGCGATCGGAACGCCGCGCGGAACTCGATTAGTCGTGGTGAGAGACTCTTCAATACCCTGCAAATTCCCATCAGCGAGGTCGCAGGCATCAACGACGACGTCGCAGCTGGCGGCCTGGTTACCGGCGGAATTCCGACGCTTCAGGG
>DATEPX010000315.1:0-14220 GCA_035272945.1 Terriglobales bacterium | reverse complement strand
TCTGGCCACGCTGTACGCAAATGGGCAGGGCGTAGTTGCCGACACCAAGCAGGCACTGAAGTGGTATCGCAGGGCGGCTGAGCACGGCGTCGTGCCAGCGGAGTTGAGCCTGGGGCTCATGTACTTTCATGGCAACGGCGTCTCGCAAGATCCATCAGAGGCTTTGAACTGGTTTGGCAAAGCCGCTGAGCACGGTTCAGCGGCGGCAGAGAACCAGATCGGCTTCGCCTACGAGCACGGTCAGGGCGTTCCCCAGGATTACGGGATGGCGGAAAAGTGGTATCGCAAAGCAGCAGAACACGGCCTCAGTGAAGCCCGCCATAACTTGGCCATCATAACTTCTTTTCTCCGCAACTTGCCCCACGGGAGTGGGACAGCCTCGATCCAATCTTTCGCGGGCAACGAGAAGGCCAATGCACCCGGACGGTCGTCTCAACAGCAATAACATAAGGAGGCTCTCGCGAGCCTCCTTACGGTTTTCGCTTCTATCCGTCAATCAGAAGATGAACTTCAAGTAGAACTGCATGCTACGAGCGTTGCTCGGCCAACTCGCTTTGGCTACATTGAAGTTCGAGGCGGTTGGGATAAAGTAGTTTCTTTCTCCCTGACCCGTGCGGCTAATTACGGAAACGGTATTGACACTACCCGGCACCCATTGTGCGTGGTTAAACGCGTTGAATAGCTGTGCCGCGAATTCAAACCTGTACCGCTCAGTGATGGCAATGCGCTTCAGCAGGGTCATGTCCCAATTGTTGATCGGGTTCATGTGCAGCGTGTTACGGCTGGAGGTAGACAGAGTACCGTATCCGGCGCTGATGTACTGGGCGTTGGGGTTATCAGCCACGTAGCCCACCACAAAGTTTGGTCCTAACGGGCTGGCAGCGCTGGTCAGCAACGGAGTGACATCACTGCCAGTTCCCGGTACGCCTGCCGGGTTGAAAATTGCCCGATCGGGAGCCGAGTCGCCGTTCAGATTAGTGTCCCTGCCGCTCTGCACCGTACCCCAGCCGCCTGTTTCATACGTGAACACCGGGGCAAATTCATAGTTGCCCAGGAAGTTGCGCACGAACCAGTTGGAATGCTTAGCGAAGAATGGCATATCGTAGATGGTGGCCAACGTGAAGCGATGGCGATGGTCAAGCGGTGAATTGCTCCGTTCCGCATGAATATCCTGGAAGTTCTGCGGCCGGCGCGGGCTCACGATGGTGGAGAAGAAGTCCGCCGTGCTGTCGTCAATGGCATGGCTCCAGGTGTAAGCAGCCTGGAATTGCAGACCATTTGCCATGCGGCGACTTAACTGCGTCTGCATGCCATGATAGGTGGAAGCGCCCCATGGCATGAAACCAGTAATTGGACTGGTGAATCCCGCATTGTAATAAATCGGATTCAGATTCAATCCAGCTCCGCCCTGGGCATTCATGTAATTCCAGAACATAGTACCCGGCACATCGCCGCTTTTATTCGGTCCGGTTGCAGCATTTTCACGCACTGCAATCGGAAGCGAATCTATGACGGTCTGTGACGGCACCTGCAGGTATGTCGGAACAGAATTGGTTGGGGTAACCATGTCAACGTAGTTGATGATGTTCTGCGTGTTGAGATGTACGCCGCGAGTGCCTACATATCGCACCTCGGCAGTATAGTCCTTGGCAAACACATGCTGTACGCCCAGATTCCACTGCAGCGAATATGGATATTTCACATCATTCGGCAGGTAGCTCGATGTCCATGCTCGAGCTGTTGCCTGGTCCAGAATCGTGATACCCGTACCGCCACCCGGCGGAATGCCGCCGTTGGCAAGGAACGCAGTGGACGAGCAGGGTGGGCCGCCGCCCGTGCAGTCGATCGTGGAACCGATCTGCGGAGGACGGGACAGCGTGCCAATGTTGTCATACAGCACGTCATAACCCATGCCAAAGCCGCCACGGACTGAGGTATTACCGATTGTTCCCGGTGACCATGCGAATCCTACGCGCGGCATGAAGTCTGCTTTCGGTGCCCGCGGAGAATCAAACGTAATCAGGCCCGGAACATTGGCGATTGCATTCATCTTCTGTTGCGTCCAACCATATGGCGTGCTGGTGTACTCGTACCGTACGCCCAGGTTAAGACTGAAGTTAGGCCGAACCTTCCAGATGTCATTGACATACCAGAAAATTCCATACTGGTCGCCGTTGTAGCCCACTGATCCCACGCTGCGTTGCGCGATACCATCAGGGACCTGATCGAGGGCGTATCCGGCAAGCGTACTCCACTCATAATCGCCTCGGGAACGCTGGATAAAGAGTTGAGGCGAAATATACTTCCGTCCCTCAATCCCGAACTTCAGGGTGTGATTACCCTTGACCCAGCTCAGGTTGTCCATCAGTTGGTACAGGTTCTGTGTAGCGTATTGCGGATTGTTCGGAGACGGCCCTACATTGATCCCGCCCAGATTGTCGATAGTTAGATTGGGAAACGCATCGAGTCCTGGGAACTTCATATCCGGAACGCCCCAGTTGTTGGCCACACGGTTGTAACCCAAGCGCAATTCGTTATTCATCATGGCCGTGAACTGGTGGTATTCGCTCAAAGCGACCAGGTGATACTTGTAAGGAATAGGAGTGTAGAAGATCGGCAGTGCGGCAGCCGTGTCGATAAATTGGGCGTTATTATAGATATAGCGACCGCGGAGCTGGTCCTTGTCGCTGATGTTGTAATCCATCGAGGTTGTCAGATACTTGTAGTTCTGCCAGTTCGGCGCCACCACTGGCAGGATACCTACCTGAATCGGCGTTCCCCCGACCGACAGCGTGCCTCCGGTCGGGCAGATTCCGGCCGCAATATCAGCTGCAGTGCAGGCTGCCGGTGCCTGCACGTACCTTTGTAATTCCGTAACGTTTGTGTTGGACACCCCAGGAACTCCCAGCAGGGTAGCGTAGCCTGCGGATGTCGGGCCAAGCAGCGGTGATCCAGGTGTAGCCGCTTGGCCGATGGGGTTCTGCTCGTAGTTCACGAAAAAGAACAGTTTGTCTTTGAAAATCGGACCGCCAACTTGTCCGCCAAAGCGGTTGTTGTCGTAGCGAGGATTCTTAAAGACGCCTTGGTTAGACAGTGACGTATCCACGGCATTGAAATTCTTGTTCTGGAGGTACTCATAGAGTCGTCCGTGAAAGGTGTTGGTTCCGCTATTCACGATCTGGTTGAACTGACCACCAGTCGAGTGTCCGAACTCAGGGCTGAATTGGTTTTCCAGAATTGAGAAGTTCGAAACTGCATCATTCGGAACCTGAATGAGTGGGCCAGTGACGCCCTTATCGTTGTTGTCGACACCTTCTACGGTGAAGTTATTATTGCGCGGGCGCTGTCCGCCGATTGACGGGCCGGTGCCTGCTCCCAAGCCGCCACTGCTCGCTACCCCGGCCTGCAAGAGCGACAGATTGATGACCCCAAGGCCAGTTGATGCAGCCGGTAGATCCTGCAACTGTTTGGCCTCGTAACTGGTCTCTACTTGTGCCGTCGTGGTATCAATCAGCGGAGCCGCCCCGCTCACTTCCACGGTGGTGGCCACTTGCCCGATTTCCAAAGTGATGTTCGCAGTGGCCGTTTTGTTGAGTTCAATAGGCAGCCCGCGCAAAGCTGTGCTCGTGAATCCGGTCGCGGAAACCGTCATGTCGTATTTGCCAACCAGCAGGTTACCAAAGCGGTACTCGCCGCTGGCCGTCGTTGTCGTTGTCGTCTTGACGTTCGTGGCTACGTTGACTGCGGTGACCGTCGCGTTCGGGATGACTGCTCCCGACTTGTCGAACACCGTGCCAACCAGATCACCGCTGATTGCCTGCCCGTAAGCGCCCACTGCAATCATGGACACTGCCGCAATCAAAACGAGCGCAAGCACCCATAACTTGGAGCCTGTTACTCCTTGATTCATGAGTTCCTCCTGATGATGTATGAAAACCTGGTAAGAAGAGTACTCTGTAGCTTGTGACTATCCGCCCACGCTGGGCTGTGACGTAGAACACAACCGAACCAGAAAGTTAGGCAATGAGGCCTGTTTTGGGAAAATTCTGAGTGTGCCGTTTTGGAACAAACCACACTCTCGATGGCGCAGACTGCGCCCGACAACCAGAACCTGGGGCTCGTTCGCATAAACCGTTATGGCGTTGTTCCGCCTTCACTGCACGTCCAACGCTCATGCAGACACAGTTACGGAACCGTTGTCTTGCTAGGCAGCAAGCACCAGACCGAATCGATTTTGCAACTAGGTCATTGCGAAGCAGCCACTTCCTTGGGCATGACCGCGCGCCTTCCGTTTTTAATAGCCACACTCATGACGCCTACCAGACACCGTATTTGCGATCAGCTCAAAATGTCGCGTGGTTACTCGCGCATAACGCAATGCAAGAATTCCCAAGATGGGAACGCAGAAATAGTTTTTCTGTGCGGTGTCATCATGCTCACGTTCTAGATCCAAGGCTCAGACGTTATTCTCCGCGAGAAGTGTGGCGCGGACACTCCTGTCCGCGCGCCCCGCAAAAAAGCGATTGGCGCGCCACCAGGCCGTTGCGCTCCGTTACCTCTGCGTCTGACTGGTGCCTTCGGTAACTTTCCCCTCCACAATCCCTTTGGATACCTTACTTAAGACGTAACTTAGCATTTGAACCGGCCGATAACCTTCCCCGAAGTTCGGCGCCTGCCCGATCACCGCTAAATGGTGAGAGAACTGATTACTCGGCGCCTGGCTGCTGCGCTCTGCGTGGCGTACTGGCTCTTCATCTTGGCCTTGCCAAGTGTGGCAAGAAGTGTTTCTCCACCCGCCTTGCCGTCAAACCCGCGTTATGCAGTCGAGCATTTTGGCGAACGTTTTGGACTCAGCGCCGCCACCGTCACCGCCCTGGCCCAGGATCGTCAGGGATTTTTGTGGATGGGTACGCAGACCGGATTGTTGCGCTATGACGGCTCGCGCATTCGTCGCTTTGAGGAAGTGGAGAAGACCACGGGCCACTACATTGACCTCCTCCTGAAGGCGCCCGACGGCTCGCTGTGGGTGAAGGGCGGCCACGGCATTGCCCATCTCAAGCAAGGACATTTTATTCCCCTGGATCTTCCCAGCAATGCCGGCCAGCTTTCCGATGTTTCCCAAGTCTTCGCGGTGGACAGCGAAAGCAATGTCTTTGTCAGCGTCGAAAGGGGTCTACTCCGCTTCGACGGAAAGAATCTGTCTGATGTGCGCCTGTTCTCGAAGGAGGACGGCTTGCCCGGTGCGGTCTCGGCTCTCACCGTTGCTGCTGACAATTCGGTTTGGTTCGTGGCTGGCGATCACATCGGAGTATTTGCGCCCAATTCAACGCAGGTGGCATGGAAGCCCATCACTGGCCTGCCGACAGACCGAGTCATTGCCTTGACGTTCGACGGCGCCGGCACCTTATGGCTCCGTACCGTCCACCACGTCGCTCGTCTGAATCCGCAGACGCACCGGATGGTGCTGGATGACCACGGTATTCCGCCGGTGAATGCGGATGGCCTTCCCAGTGTGGATCGACAAGGTTATTTGCTGGTGCCATCGCTGGGCGGATTATTCCACCGCTTCGATGGCCACTGGCGCGCCATCACCGACAAACAGGGGCTCACCAGCAACAGCGTAATTACAGCCGTGGAAGACCGCGAAGGGATTCTGTGGGTCAGCGGCATGGGTACTGGACTGGATCGTGTAGTCGGCATCAAGGAGTGGTCGGCGTGGACCAGAAATGAAGGACTGCCGGGCTGGCTGGTCTGGGATGAGCTGCGCGATCGGCAAGGCAGGCTATGGGTCGGGACCAGCAGCGGTCTCGCGCTGTGGGATACGACCGCGAATAAGTGGCGCGTGTTTACCGAGAAAGACGGTCTGGCTGGACCCGAAGTGCAAATGCTCGCCGTGGGCGGTGACGGCGCCATCTGGACGCTTTCCCGTACCAGCGGTCTTACGCGCATCGATCCGCACAGCTTTCATATGCAGCGGCTCCGGACGCTGGCCGACGCACATGTCCCGTCCTTGAAATATCTGAGGAACGCGCGTTTCCGGTCCATTCAGCAGGCTCCCAACGGCCAGGTTTGGGTGGGAGGAAACGGTTTCCTAGTGCTCTTTGATCCGCGAACCGCTGATTTGCGGCCCATCCCGGTAAAACTGCCCAGTGAGATACAAGGTTCGACCTCATATCTGGCGTTCAGCAAGAACGGAGTGCTCTGGGCAGGTGGAAGCTGGGGACTCGGCCGCTTCGATGGCAACATCTGGCGACTCTTCACGATTAAGGATGGCTTGCTCGCAGGCCCTGCGATTCTGGGCGGCGCTGGCGATGATGATGTCTGGGTGAGTTACAACGAGGTCGCAGGAGTAACTCATCTCCAAATCGATTCCTCCGGCGCACCCACAGTCCGGCAATTTCCTCTCGACGTCTCGGTCATGGGCAAGGATTCCCGCGGGCAGGTTTGGTGCGGCGGCATCGATGGCCTGGTGGTGATTGCGCCCGATGGAAGCACTCGCAGCATCAACCATTCTGATGGCCTGATCTGGGACGACACCAGCCCCATGGGCTTCTTGGAAGAGCAGGATGGAAGCATTCTGATCGGAACTTCCCGCGGCTTGGCTCGTTATGTTCCCCGCGACAGCGCGGTTGATCCCAAAACGCCGGGAGTGGCCCTGACTTCCATCGTGATGGGTGACTACGATTGGACAGGCGTTTCGCAGCGCGCCGTGGAATACAAGAATGCTACCTTCACCGCGGAATTTACCCCGCTGACTCTGCGCAACCCGGACAAAGCGGAGTGCCGTTATCAACTGGCAGGCCTCGAGCGCAAGTTCACGCAAACCATGCTGCGAGAAGTGCGCTACCCGGCGCTGCCGCCCGGCGACTATCAATTGCTCGTACAGTGCCGCATGGGCAATTTGCCGTGGAGTGGCAGCTCCGCAACCTTTACCTTTGAGGTAAAGCCGGCGTGGTGGCAGACTTGGTGGGCTCACCTTGCGGCCTTCGTTTTTCTTGCCATCAACGTGTGGTTCATCATCCGGTTGCGCACGCGCGCTATCAATGCCCGCCGCAAGGAACTGGAGGCCGCCGTCGCCCAACGCAGCGCCGAACTGGTGCGTAAGAATCTCGAACTGCAGGAAATTTCTCTGACTGACCCGCTCACCCGGGCGCGCAACCGCCGCTATTTCCACGAAACCATCGGCGCCGACGCCAGCCAGTCCGGCCGCGCTTACCAGCGTGCGCTGGAAGAGGGAACTCTGCCCGCGGATCACCGCGACTTGATCTTCATGATGGTGGACCTGGATTTCTTCAAGAGCATCAACGACCGTTTTGGTCACGCCGCCGGCGACCGCCTGCTGCAGGAAGTCGCGCTCCGCCTGGCCAGCGCCATGCGCAAATCAGACGAACTCGTGCGCTGGGGCGGCGAGGAATTTCTGATCATTTCCCGCTCCACGGAACGCAGGCAGATTCCCGCCTTCTGTTCGCGCCTCCTGGAGATGATCGCTGACGAGCCTTTCGATCTTGGTCCCGGCATAGATGTCTGGATGACCTGCTCGATCGGCTGGACGCCTTATCCCTGGCTGCGCGATGACATTGATGCGCTCTCCGTGGAAGACGTGATCAAACTCGCCGACCAGGCCATGTACTGTGCCAAGAAGATGGGGCGAAATCAAAGCATCGGGCTGCTGCCGTCTGCGGAGGCAATGAACGCGCGAGAGAAGATCACGCTGGAAAAACTGGGCGACGTCTCTAAATCCACGCTGCTCGAAATCGTGAGCACGCAGAATTCGGTCTCCTCCGATGCCTGGCAGTATTGAGTTGGCTGGTTCGCGCACCGCTTTTTCTGCCCTATTCTGGCGATTCGCATCGCGATCATGAGCGCGTGTGGGGGCGGGTCTTTGACCCGCCAGCTTGTGACCTGCGAGCGATTGTCCTCTCTTGTCCAATCAAGCGAAGCGAGGAATCTGCTTTTGTGTGGCGCGGACACTCTTGTCCGCGAGTTGTAGCGCTGCCGTCCGTCTCGCCATCGGAGATGGGGACGGCACGGTTTCCAGCCTTGCCGCTACACCGGGGAATTAGGAACAGATATCAGCCGCCGAGCGCGCTCGGCGGCTGATGCGCATAATGGTAAAGCCTGATTGGCGCGGCTGAAAGCAGTGCCCTACCCGGTTGCTCTTTTCACGATTCCACGTTTCGAAAATCGCGAAACGTCGGGCACCTGCATACCTTCAACATCTTCTATTTCGGACGGCTACTGTTAATCGACTTACTTGCCTGAAATTGCATCCAAGAATATCTCGACGTGCTCTCTCTGCCTGCAGGGTTCGAGTATGCTTGTCCCTCAGGGCTGGCATGGAGTTACAATTTGCTGCGCGGGAATTCTTCATGACGGATGAACCCATTGGCGCAGTTACCGTACGGAGGGGTCCGATGAGCAAATCCAATTTTGCCTTCAACGCCAGCTTGGTTCTTATCCTGGTTGTCCTTGCGGCGAACAACGTAGGCTGTGGCGCCATGAACCCAAGCCCGACCCGCATGCTCGAGTCCATTGCTGTGATCCCAACGAGCGCCAATGCGCAGAACTTTCCCCTTGGCCAGGTGCAATTCACCGCCACAGGTACTTTCAGCCAGCCGCCGTCTCCCGCCCCGGTGACATTCGTTGCTCCTTACTCCGGCAGCTGGATGATCTCCGATCCAAACATCGCAACCATCAATCAGAGTGGCCTGGCACAATGCGTCTCCGCAGCATCAGGGACGGTCACTATAACGGCGATCGCTTCCTCCGGTTCTATCGGTCCTGGGAAGGGGATGTCGACGGCGGTTTCCGGCACGGCAAAGCTCACCTGCCCGTAAAGGCGTTTTGGGGCCTCGAAACGCGCCACTATCCCATGTTTCGAAAAATCGCGGAACGAGGGAACCCCAGACCGCCGAACCGGCTCGGCGGCGTCTGTTCCTGATTGCGCGGTTTGGTGGCACAGCTTTAGCTGTGCCCTACTCCGTGAAAAGCAGATCCTTCGATCCTTCGACTCGGACGTCCTCTGTCAATTCGGTCCTCGCTCCGGATGACGAGTGCATGCCGATGGAAAGCAGGATACCAGGCCCTCGAGTGCGCCCGCTAGCACCCGTGGGATTGTTGATTGCAGATTTTAGACTTCAGATTTGAAGCCGGTCGCGCATAGCGCATTCGTGACGGCTGCCGTGTCGTGCTAACTTATTCCGCATGACGCTGCAACAATTCCGCGATTCTCTGCGCGGAGACACGCCTCCCCGCGAGCTCAGCGTCGCTCTCGCCGGATTGTGGTGGGATGCCAAGGGCGACTGGACACGCGCCCACGAATCGGCTCAGCAGGATGAGGGGCCGGCCGGCGCATGGGTCCACGCTTACCTTCACCGCAAAGAGGGCGACACTTCCAACGCAGCATACTGGTATTCCCGTGCCGGAAAAACACCGGCCCGCAACTCGCTCGACCAGGAATGGACAGAGATCACCGAGGCTCTGCTCAGCTAGCCGACTGCGGGCTGCATTTCAAGCCTCGGCTGTGCTCAAAAAGAATGCGCCGGAACAATTCCGGCGCAATCCCTTCATCGAGCGAAAAGCTTGTCAGTAACCCATGGAAGATTTGGCAGCGGGAACGTCCTTCGAGGTCATGTCGAAGGTGAGCATGAATCCGTTGGTGCCTTTGTACTCGAAAGCCTTCGGACCTTCCCGATAGGTCTCAAGCTCATTCGGCATCATGACGAAGCCGTCATTGCGCGGCGTTCCCCAGTACTTGACGTTCTTAAGTACCGCAGGATCGTCGGTCATGCCTTGGAAGCGCTTCAGCCTGACCTCTGCGGTCTTGCCGGCATTGAGCATC
Organism: Terriglobales bacterium; assembly: GCA_035272945.1. Taxonomy (GTDB): domain Bacteria; phylum Acidobacteriota; class Terriglobia; order Terriglobales; family Acidobacteriaceae; genus Gp1-AA122. Next base: position 4,379 of record DATEPX010000315.1, on the reverse strand, counting down.
GCATGCGCCTGGTCCTTGTCAGCCGTCCAGTCGATGCCACCTTCGGCGGTCTGGAACGATTTCCACTTGACCGGGAAGACATGTCCCAGGATCTCGCCCAGCGCCTGACGCTGTTCTGGAGTTGTGGCTTTATCGAACGTGACCAATGCCCACTCCATCTGGCCTTGGGAGAAATCGGCACCCAGGTCGCCGGTGATCCAGAACTTGGCCCCGGTCAGGCTGGTGCTGCCGTAATGGCCCTCGTTGACTTTGTAGGCGTTGTTGAACTTGCAGTAGTGCTCAGCCTTGCCGTGCTCGTGGTGCCCCGCCGGATGCGGGTTGAAATAGCACATGCAAAAGTGAGGACAACTGCAGGCCTCAATCGCGGTGGCGTTGATCGCCCAATCTGCCGCTGGCGGAGAAGTGTGACCTGCGGAAATACCGAGCAAGGCGATAATAGCTAGCAATACGACTCTGCGCATAAGACTCACCCCCTTGGATCCCAAATTATCTACCCGAAGATGCGCCTTCGCAAGCCAATTGGGGGGAGGAATCCAGGTAGTAGTCGGGCCTGGCAGACGATTTTCGAGCCGGCCAGGGCGCTTACTTCTGGTTCCCCAACGACCGGGACGTATCATGGGTCAAGGAGTAGGGAGCCGTGACCACGCGTCCACACAAGGTTCACACTCAGCTCGGCCGAGCCGCAGTCCAGATCTTTGCCGCCAATGATCGCATGAACCAGATTCTTATCGACCATCTTGACCCTACTGCCTGGAGAGCCAAACCGCCCGGCAAGGTCCGCAGCATTGCGGCGATTTTCACGCACATGCACAATATCCGCTGCAAGTGGGTCAGGCTTACAGCTCCGCACCTGAAGGTTCCACGACAGCTCCACCGCACGCAGTGCACGCCGCAGCAGGCTCGTAAGGGCTTGGCGGAGAGCGCCGCTCGCTGCGCGGAGATGCTCGCTGAAGCGCTCGGCGCTGGTGGGGGCCGCGTTGAGCAGTTCCGCAGAGACGGCTGGGCCCGGCCTTGGCCGGTTGGCCTGGAAATGTTGTGCTACATGCTTTCTCACGAAGCCCACCATCGCGGACAGGTGTGTATGCTTGCGCATCAGCTGGGATTACCGTTGCCGAAAGAGGTGGCGTACGGGATCTGGAATTGGGAAAAGCTGTGGAAAGAGTGCGGGTCGCCTGGCGGCCGCGGCTACGATTCTTAAGGGGGTGTACGAAAACCCTATGAGTTGGGCATGTCCGCGGTGTGTTCGGACCTTTCGTCAGATCAATCAACGTCACGCGTGCGGGGTGGGCAGCGCTGCTACCTTGCTTAAGGGTAGGCCAGCGGCACTTACCGAATGCGCTGCGCGTGGTGATTCATCTCAGTCGCAAGGCCGACACACCGTACTTCGTCAAAATCGGGAAGCGCGTCTCACATGTCACTCTTGTCCGCACCGCCGAGGACCTACGCACGATCATTTTTTTGGCGTGAAGCGTTCGAGCTCGCCGTGAGTGAAGAGCCCGATAAAACTTAACCCTCGGTTCACACGTGCTCTGCAGCAGTCGACCAGCGGTCGCAACGGGGCGCGTGCCCACGCAAGAGCAGCATGCGTCAACGGAAGTTGTGATAGTGGGAATTGGTCGGGGCGATAGGATTTGAACCTACGACCCCCTGCGCCCAAGGCAGGTGCGCTACCAGGCTGCGCTACGCCCCGACTCTCGTGAGGATCGTTTCGATTATAACTGACCTTATCGCAAGAGGTTCCCGGCAAACCACCCTCTTACGATCCGGCTGCGCGGTATAATGCCAAGCGGTCATGCTGAAGCCCCAATACGCGCTGGTGGCTTATGTCAAGCACCCGGTCGGGGAATTTGTCGAGAGCCTCCGGCGCGAGCTGCATCCGGAATTGCCTCACCTGCCAGCGCATGTGACCGTCCTTCCTCCCCGGTATCTGGTTGCCAGCACTGGTGGGGCGACCCCGCCGCCGACCGAGGCCACCGCCTTGGAAACGTTGGGCGAAATGTGTCGCCAGGTAGATCCGTTCGAGATCGTTTTGGGAGAAGTCGAAACCTTCGTTCCGGTTACACCCACAGTCTTCATCCGCGTAGCGCATGCGGGCTATCGCATGCGGGAGCTGCACGAGCGGCTCAACGCGGGGATTTTCGCGTGCCGAGAGCAGTGGCCCTATATGCCTCACCTGACGATAGTTAAGATGGCCACCGAGGAAAAGGCGCTGCAGGCTTTCGAAATCGCCCGAGAACTCTGGAACCAGTTCCAGGGAAGCCGGCGTATTGCCGTGGAAGAACTTACCTTCGTGCGCCAGGGGGAGCAGAACACCTGGGTCGACCTGGCGCCCATCCCCTTGGGGCGCAGCCTGGTTTCCGGCAAGAGCTGGTAAGTCCCTTTTCCTTCGGTGGTTGTGCCAACACTGGCCCGCCTTCCGCAGTACTCCCGCGCCTGCCCGTTGGTACACAACCCTCCCGTGCATTGCACGTGAGTATTTCCGAGGGTACATAAGAGGGTGGGGAATCCGGCTTACGCGGTGGGGTACGGCACGGCGAAGCGGCAGGTGCCCGCCGGAGGGGCGGACGATGCAAATCGGAGTTTACGGTTCAGGCTACCTGGGCACAGTAATCTCCGCCTGTCTGGCTGATTTCGGAGTTCCCGTAACTTGTTGCCACTCGGACAGTTCCCGTATGGTGGAGATTGCGCAGGGCAGCATCCCGTTTTTCGAGCGTAATCTCAAAGAGGTCATTCGGCGCAACGTGCGCTGCGGACGTTTGGCCTATTCCACGGATATGGAAGCCTTTGCGCGCAAGGTTGGAGTCATCTTCCTGGCCGAGGACAGCCCCGAACACCTGGGCGATATCGCGGTACGTATCACCCGGCTCTCCCCCAGAACTCACACCTTCGTAATAGCTACGCCGGTACCCGTGGGTACGGCATCGCGGGTCGAGAAGCAATTGATCGAGAACAGCCTGGCGGCAACCGTAGTGTCGCAACCCATGTTCTTCACCAACGGATGCGCCGTCGAAGATTTTAACTGGCCGGATCGGATCGTCCTCGGTACCTCCTCCCACGAAGCAGTGTTGGCGTTGAAGCAGATCTACCATCCCTTGGTGATGCGCGGGGTACCTGTCATCGTTACCAACCACGAGACCGCGGAGCTGGTACGCGAAGCAGCGACTGCGTTTGTCGCGACCAAGATCTCCTTCATTAATGAATTGGCCAGCTTGTGCGAACGGGTCAATGCCGACGCAGTCAGCCTTTCTCTCGCGCTCGGGCTGGATAAGAAAATCGCTCCTCGATGCCTGCAACCAGGAGCGGGCATGGGCGGGCGCTTCGCCGAATCCGATATGGAGGCGCTGGCGGAACTGGCGCGCGAGAACGGCATCGCGCTCAAAGTGCTGGGCGCGGCCCGCGAGGTGAATCACACGCTAGCGGATCGCATGATCGATAGGATTTGTCGTGTAGTTGACTCCTTGCAGAACAAAGACGTTGGCATTCTCGGCCTCGCCTTCAAGCCCAACACTAATTCTGTGGCGGGATCAGCTTCCATGCGCTTGGCTAAGAGCCTCATTGATAAAGGCGCGCGGGTGCACGCCTACGATCCGGTCGCCATCCCCGAAGCCAAGCTGGAGCTGAATGGGGCAGTGCACTATTGCGATTCCCCCTATGCGGCCGCCGAAGGCGCCGATGCACTGATAGTGGGAACTGGGTGGGCCGAATTTCGTTCGCTGGATTTTGATCGCATCAAACGCCTGTTGAAGCGTCCGCTCATCTTCGACACCAAGAACCTGCTCGACGGCACTCGCCTGCGGGCTATGGGATACGAGTACGTCGGAATCGGGCGGATGTAAACTCCATACCCAGGCAAATCCTCATTTTATTATTGGAAAGATTGGAAAGATGTTGTCATGCGTGCAGACCTGCTTCTGACACGCGCCGAACCTGCTTGTTATAATCACGGAGAACGGTGGGAGTAGCTCAACTGGCAGAGCACCGGACTGTGGCTCCGGACGTTGCGGGTTCGATTCCCGTCTCCCACCCCATCTTCTCAGCCCCTTGCAGACCGCAAAATCACTCGGAAATCAGGCTTGTGTCTGTGCTGCGACCAGGATCGTGAGCGGTCGTTTGCCTTTTCATGTTCCATACATCGCTGCCTGTAACTCGGCCCACGCATTCCTTTCGGCGTACGAGGGAATGGCTCTGACATGCTTCCCGCTCCATGCAACTTGATACGGATTGCCTGCGCAGAGCGGGGGAATGCGCCTCTGGCGTTCGGCTCTTGAATTTCGAACAAGCTACGGTTCAGGGTAGGCGCCGACGCTGCTGCCGTACTGATAGGCGCCCAGGCTCCATGTCCCGTTGATCGGACGCGGACCACGGTCAAGATCATTCCA
>DATEPX010000314.1:0-26242 GCA_035272945.1 Terriglobales bacterium | reverse complement strand
GGCTGGAGACAGGATTCTAACTTTCTTGAGAGCGGAGGCCGCAGGTGTCTTGCAATCCACAACACACATCCATTGCACCTTCCTCGCCAACTCTTTTTTACCAATCGCACTGTTACTGGTAACGTGCGCCCTGCACTTATCAGCCGAGCAGGTGGCCGCGCTACGGAAACCAGGCCTGCGACGCGCGGTCCGCTGGGGTATGGCCGCCAAGGGAGCGGGTATGTTTGAAAGAGCGCAAGCTGGGACTGACGAATCCGAGGCTGCGGGGAAAAGGGGTGAAGCGAGATGGCGAGCCCGGCCTACGCAGCCATGCAGGAGAACGGGATGGGCGGTTGGGATGCTGGACGTGCTGGATGCGCGGGCAATAGGTAACACCGTAAGCGAGGTTGAGTTCGATGCCGGTGTGATAATCGAGATTGTCATCCGTCAAGAATTGGGTTCGCGTGTCAAAAATGGGCTCCGCGAAAGCGGAAGATGCTGATTGCAGCCCGCAAGTGACATATTTATGCCGACACTCCCGCATCCTTACGTTGAGCAAAACGGCATTCCTGTCGTCAGCCTGTTTTCGGGCGCGGGCGTTTGCACGCCGGATTCATTCGCGCTGGTTTCACTCCGATCCTTGCCATTGATGGGAATGAGGCTGTTAGCCAAACCAGGTGATCACCTCAGGCAATTCTCCCCCCAATCCAGCACGGCAAGAGCGATCCAAGATGTCTCTCGAATCCAGGAACTGCAGAGCATTCGTAAGAGCCTGGCAAATTTTTCGTAAACTCCCAAGATTTTCGTGCACCAAATTGGAACTGCTCTGAGCAGTACAGGGATTTCAGGACTCGGCTACAGAAAATGCCCCATGGACTCAGAGTCGGGTTAAGGTACGCTGGTTTGTCTTTTAGCATGCATAGGGGAGAGGGTGCATGGAGGGTGCCGGAGCTCGATTCCGGCGAGCCGATCTCACGGGCACGGAGTCTTTCGTACCCGAGAAACAGTATCACCCATGAGCGTGCCAGCCACTCGCTCGGATTCTTGTGCCGAGATAGCCTCCCCCGAGATAAGTCGGGGCGCAGTATGCCCTAACTTACACGCAAAGAGCCCCTTGGATTGACAAACTTATGCGCCCGGTCGGTGCAGAACGAGGCGAGGGCTGTTTGCGCCTTTGGGTCTACGATTGTTCAAAATCGCAGTCGGTTCTTAGAGGTGCGGCTAAGCCGCGAGGCGGGAACCTGGACGTCTCCCCACCGTCCTGCAGGAGGTCTGGCACGACTTCAAGTTCCTGTTGAGGAAGCCGCCTAATATGCCGATTCGTGTGCTCTTGGCAGATGATCACCAAATGGTTCGCCAAGCCCTGAAGGCGCTTCTGGAACGTGAAGGCTTTCAGGTTAGCGGTGAGGCCGATGATGGAGCGCAAGCCATTAAGCTAGCTGCCGAGCTGCGGCCCGATGTGGCCGTGTTGGACGTAGCCATGCCGGTCCTTAGCGGACTTGACGCCGCTCAGGAAATAAAGCGGGTTTCCCCAAAGACTAAGGTTATCCTGCTCACGATGCACGCCGAAGACCACCATGTTTTGCGTTCGCTCCGCGCTGGCGCAAAGGGATTCCTCCTGAAAACTCATGCTGCCGAAGATCTGGTCCGAGCCCTGCGCGAGGTCTCACGTGGCGGGATCTACCTGAGTCCGGAGGCTTCACGGGCCCTAATGGACGAGTACCAGACAAAAGTTGACCTCAGTCCCGATCCGCTCAGCCCTAGAGAGCGGCGGGTGGTGCAGCTGATTGCCGAAGGTCAAAGTACAAAGCAGGTCGCTGCTTCGCTCAAGATCAGTGTCAAAACGGCTGAAACCCACCGGGCACGTATCATGACTAAGCTCAACATTCATCAGACCGCCGGGCTAGTTCGTTACGCCATCCGTCGGGGCCTGATCGCGCCATAACTACGATGAAGATTTCCCCTCCGATCTTCACTGTACGGTATTAACCCGACAAGTCAGTCAGGATTTACGGGCCACGTGCTAAGGAACTTACCGGATTGTGAGGTTGCCCAACATCCGCTAAGTTTCCTGTGCGGTGCAGATTGTGGGGCCACAGCCAGGCTTCACAGGTAACTGAGGTGAACGTACGTCCCTGAGTCAGGGGCTGGTATGAGAGCGTTGAGCGCCAACTCGGACCGGATGGGCCGCAAGTTCATCCCGGAGCACCTCGAAAACCAAAAACGACCTGACGGTGGTTGGAGAGCAAGCGGACAGCAATCAAACGCTGCATCTCTCCGCGCAGTCAGGCCTGAGCTGATACTAGCGGACACCAATTTAGGGGCTGGCGATAGCCTTGATGTAACCCGCCAAATGAAGGCTCGGCTGCCGGAAACGCGGATCATTGTTTTCTCGGCGCTGCGTGGGGAAACATACAATCACGCAGCTAAAAAGTGCGGGGCCGACCTTTTAGTACCCAAGGGTATCCCGATCTCGGGAATCCTTGGCACTATTCGGTAGATAGTCCCAGGCGGACTACGGTAGTGCTTTAACGCCGGGGAGAGACGGCAAACTGCCCCAGTTCTCTAGTGGGGCAGCAAACTGGAAGAGTCAAGTGAGCCGGGAAGAACTGGCGAATGGGAGTCAGAGGGCGAAGCTATGAGTACCGCAGGACAAGCCTGGGCACAGGAGGGAATGCCGGTTGCAGCTCTGGGGCACGCGCAGTGGTACGCCCTGCAAACGCGTCCCCGGCATGAGAAGAAGGTAACAGCCGAATTGGAGCGCAAAGGCATTCCAAGCTACTTGCCGTTGCTGGCGCAAGTGCATCGTTGGACCGACCGCTCCAAGATTGTGCGAGTCCCGCTATTTCCCGGATATGCATTTGTCTCTACCGTTCTAACCCCAGCAGTGCGATTGTCGGTGCTGCAGGTGTGGGGAGTGCTGGCCTTTGTTGGACCTCACAAGCGGGCGGAGGCGATCCCCGCCGGCCAAATTGAGGCGATTCGAACCTTGTTGGCGTGCGACGTCCCGTTCGCGCTGCATGCTTTCCCAAAAGTTGGTCAGCGGGTTCGAGTCCGCGGGGGGTGCCTTGACGGTGTGGAGGGCACGTTAGTCGACTGCCACGGCGAGAAACGCTTAGTGATTTCGGTCGAAACGATCGAGAGGTCCTTGTCCATCAGTCTGCAGGGTTATAACGTCGTGCCGGCTTAGATCTAGCAGCCGACCAAAAAACATCCCCCAGAAGCACGGGTAAGAATCTCTTGCCATTCCACACGCAACGAGAAGCAATGACCAGGTACTTTGAATTGACGGGTGAACAGGCGTCCGATTCGGCAGCCCAGACGCTTGTCCCAGCTCCGCAGGACCTCAATCCGAGCTTCCCCAACCCGTATACCCAGCGGGTGGTGGAAGCGCTGGAGGAAACAGTCCTTGGCAGCCTGTGGCGTGTCATCCGAGGCCGCAAGTGGATCATCGCGGCATTTACCTTTGTGGTTGTCGTAACCGTTATGGCCGCCTCTCTCCTGATGAAGCCACGCTACGACGCGGTCGGGAGGGTGATGTTTTACCGCGAGGACGAGGGCGGGGTGTTAGGTTTTAAGGGCGCCGCCTCGTCAATGCCGGAGGATGCCGACGAGCGGGCGGCAATCAACACTCAAATCGGAATTCTGCAAAGCGATGGATTGGCTTGGCAGGTCATCCACGATCTTCACCTCGAAAACGGAAAGTTCGCCGGGAGCAAGACCGAGCCAGATAATGAAGACTTCCTGGTGCGAGAGTTTCACAAAAATCTGACAATTTCCAATGTAAGAGGCACGCGTCTCATCGAGATGAAGTTTCGCGCGACCGATCCGAAGCTGGCAGCTGACGTCGTGAACTATGTGACGAAAGCGTACGTCGACCGAAATTATTCGAGTCAGTTGTACGCAAGCAATCAGGTGTCTCAGTTTCTCTCGAATCAACTGAATGACCTGAAAGCCAAGGTGGAAGAATCGCAGCAGAAGTTAGTTGATTATCAGAATAGCAATGGAATATTCGGCCTGGATGACAAGCAGAACATTGTGACCGCCAAGCTCGACGACTTGAATAAGGAGCTCACCGCAGCGGAAGCAGAACGGATGCAGAAAGAGGCAACCTACCGATTGACGCAATCCTCGCAGCCCGAGTTGATTGCCAAATCGGAACCTGACAATCTGGTCACCAAGTTGCGCGCGCAAGAGGCAGACTTGCAGATGCAGCTTGCCCAGGCCTCGGTTCAGCTGGGCCCGACCCATCCTAAAATTCGCGAACTTTCCAACCAGCTCGCCCAGACGCGCAAGTCTATTCGCACCGAAGTCAAAAGAGCCGGCGAACGCATCACCAACGAATATCGCATGGCGCTAGAGCGTGAACGCATGCTGCGGAATGCGTTGGAAGAGCAGAAACACGCGGCTGACAAACTGAACGCCAGCGCGATTCAATACAACATCCTGAAGCGAGATGTCGAAACGAACCGAAAGCTCTACGAGGACCTGCTGCAGAAGCAAAAAGAATTGGGCATTTCGGCGACCCTGAAGTTGAGCGGGCTCCGCGTCATCGATCCGGCGAAACCGCCCAAGCGGCCCTCCGAGCCAAATGTTCCACGAAACTTTGGACTATCTCTTCTGTTCGGACTTGTCGGGGGCGTAATGCTGGCATTCGGTTTGGCGAAGATGCACGAGCCGATTAGCACGCTGGAGCAAGCGCAAATTCTGTCGCCACTGCCCGCGCTCGGCGTTGTGCCGCGCCTGGAAGGAAACGGCAACCGGTTGCTCGTCGATGGAAACGTCCTCCCGGCGGCTTATAAACCTGAGTTGGTGAGCTTCTTGCAACCATTATCACCGGCGGCGGAATCGTACCGCGCTTTGTTGACCTCGATCCTGCTTTCGCGGTCGACTCCCCCTGGCGTGATCATGATGACCAGCGCGCTTCCCTCAGAAGGTAAGACCACGGTATCGATGAACACCGCGATTGCTCTGGCGCGACTGGGCAGGCGAGTCCTGCTCGTCGACGCGGATCTTCGTCGGCCCAGTGTCCACCGCGCCATGCAGCTGACGAGCACTGTTGGTCTGACTGCGCTGCTCAGGGCTTCGGCACCCTTCGAAGAAGCCGTCATCCGTTGCAGTGAGCTGCCTAATCTGTTCATCCTTACCGCAGGACAAGTCTCCTTGCCCGAGGATACCGAACTGCTGGTTGCCCGTTTCAAGAATCTGCTGGACGGCTGGCGCGGACAATTCGACCACATCATCGTTGACACTCCGCCGGTGCTGCCGTTGACAGATGCTGTTCGCATGTCAGTCGAAGCCGATTCCGTAATCCTGGTGGTTCGCGCCGGCCACATTGTAAAGGACGCGTTCTTGCGCGCTCAGGACCTGCTTCTCAAGGTCAATGCACACCTCACCGGCTTCGTGTTGAACGCCGCCGAACTCAGCTCAGCGGACTTCCGGCATTACTACGGGTACTACAGCCAGTACAAAGGCAATCATCCTGACGCGGCTGCGTAACCGTCAACGGCATATATCGTCTGTATCTCTCACAAGTAAGTAACTCGTGAAAATTCGGGAGGGTGTACTTTGAAGCTCGGAGTGATTGGCTGCGGCTACTGGGGTCCTAATCTGGTGCGCTCGGCAGTGGAAACGAACCGTTGTAGCCAGATTTTTTGTTGTGATCCGTCAGCGACTGCGTTGGCGAGGGTGTTGCGACGGTTCCCGTGTGTTTCCCCCGTAGAACACCTTGACGACATCATTCATCGCTGTGATGCGCTCGTAGTTGCCACGCCGGTCAGCACCCACTACGAGATTGCGAAAAGGATTCTCCAACGCGGTAAAGCGGTACTGGTCGAAAAGCCCCTGGCGGTTTCGTCATCACAGGCCAGAGAACTGGTCGAGTTGGCCAGCGACAAGGATCTGACGCTGATGGTAGGTCACACGTTTGTATACAGTCCAGCCGTGAGGAAGGTGAAGGAATACATTCGTGACGGCATTCTGGGTGACATCTACTTCCTCAGCTCATCGCGTGTGAACCTCGGCATTCACCAGAAAGACATCGACGTGTTGTGGGATTTGGCGCCCCATGACTTGTCCATCCTGCTCTATTGGCTGGAAGAAAATCCATCCTGCGTTTCCGCTATCGGTCGAAACTGTGTAGGCACCCTTCCGGACATTGCCAGTGTCCACTACCGTTTTCCCTCGGGAATCCTGGCGAATTTGGAGGTGAGCTGGCTGGCGCCCAGCAAACTGCGTCGCACGGTGCTGGTCGGCAGCCGCAGTATGCTGATCTACGATGACACTAATCTTGCGGAGAAGGTCAAGCTTTACGATAAGGGTGTGGATTTGAGGACACCACAGTCGTTCGGGGAGTATCAGTTGAGTTATCGTACGGGTGAAATTGTTTCTCCCAATCTCAATGCCACCGAACCCCTGCTCATTGAAATCAGTCACTTCCTCCACTGTGTGGAAAGCGGGGAGCAACCGGAGACCCACGGGCTGACGGGGTTAAACGTTGTCCTCGCGCTTGAGGCTGCGTCGAATTCGATGCACAATAATGGACAAGTCACGACCATCGATTATTCCGCGATTTCCGCTCCGCTGCCGGCTCCGGAACTCGGTCAGGCTTCGCCTGAACTCGCTCCTCCTACACTCCCCTAAGTTTCGCGAAAATTCCATGAGCGCTCATTCTCAACTCCAGACCACGGTTCCGGCCACTCGGGAGGCGCTGACCGTTCCGTTCTTTGATCTTCGCCGCCAATACCGCGCGATCCACGATGAGATCGACAGCGCCATTGCCACCGTGCTGGAAGAAGGTATTTTCGTAGGGGACCCGTACGTTTCTCGATTTGAGCACCAGTTCGCAGCCTACGTAGGGGCCGATTATTGCGTCGGCGTATCTTCTGGCACCTCTGCCTTAGAACTAACGCTCCGCGCCCTCGAAATTGGCGAAGGCGATGAGGTGATTGTTCCGGTTAACACTTTCATCGCTACCGCGGAAGCGGTACTGGGTGTTCGCGCTATCCCGGTTTTTGCCGAGATTTCCGATACCTCGTACAACGTGGATCCAAAGGATGTGATAGACCGGATCAGCTCACATACGAAGGCTATCATCGCCGTCGACCTCTATGGCCAGCCTGCCGACCTGGATGCGCTCGCCAGCATCGCGGCGTCGCGTGGACTGGTGATGATCGAGGATGCCTGCCAGGCACACGGCGCCAGGTTCGGAGATCGCCGGGTAGGATCGGTCAGCCATGCGACGTGTTTCAGCTTTTATCCCTCGAAGAACCTTGGCGCATATGGAGAGGGAGGGGCAGTCACGACGAATGACGGCGCGCTCGCGGACAAGGTCAAGCTGCTGCGCGATCACGGAAGTCGCACCAAGTACCGACATGAGGCGCTGGGCTACAACCATCGTTTACATGCCCTGCAGGCCGCCGTTCTCTCGGTTAAGTTGGCTCACCTCGAAGATTGGATCGACGCCCGCCGCCGAATTGCGGCGCAATACGATCGACTACTGGGGGGCTCCTCCGTGATTATCCCGAGGGAGCTGCCGGGGCGGCAACATTCGTATCACCTCTACGTGGTGCGCGTTGCTGGGCGCGATGCCGTGCAGAAGAGCCTGGCGTCAGCCGGTGTGTCGAGCGGCATACACTATCCCATCCCGCTGCATCTCCAGCCCGTAATGGCGTCGTTGCACTACGCCAAGGGAGATTTCCCCAAGGCCGAAGCCTCTGCTTCAACGATTCTTTCCCTCCCCATATTCCCAGAGCTGCGCACCTACGAAGCCGAGTATGTCGCGGAACAGCTGATACGTTCCCTAGCCTGCTCCGAATGACGATTGCAGACTGATGACAGAAAGTGCGACTTCACTGCGGTTCCAAGTTTTGACCTCACTCATCATCCTTACTGCAATAACACAATTCAATCTGCTGTATTAGTGCAGCCTCGGCGGCATTTCCCCGCATTCATAGACGACGTATGGAAAATCTCGACCAGAATTGTTCTCAGCTTGTTCCAGGCGCACTCTTGAACGCCGCGCCTCTCCCGGAAGTATCGACATCGGCAGTGGCTCAGGTTATCAGCCACGAGGCTCCGCTCTGCTTGCGCCCGTGTGCACTGACTGGCGCGCAGCTTCGTTGTAAGCAAGCGGTCGATCTTGTCCTTGGATTCCTTCTCCTGCTCGTCGCGCTGCCGTTCATGGCCGTGATCTGGGTCGCCATTCGTGTGGATTCGAAAGGCCCGGGCATGATTGTGCAGAACAGGATCGGCTATAAGGGGCGGGCATTCAAGTTCTACAAGTTCCGCACGATGTACTGGGGCTGCACCGACAGCGCGCACCGCGCCTACATCAAGGACTGGATGGACAATCGTCCCGCCGATAAGGGCACCGTATTCAAACTAGTAAATGACCAGCGTGTGACAAGGGTGGGCGCCATTTTGCGTCGCTACAGCCTGGACGAACTGCCACAACTCTTCAACGTTTTGAAGTTGGATATGAGCCTGGTAGGTCCCCGGCCGGCTCTGCCCTATGAGGTCGAGAATTATGAGCCCTGGCACGGGAAGCGCTTCCAAGCGCCGCCTGGTCTCACCGGATTGTGGCAAGTGAGTGGGCGTAACCGCTTGTCCTTTGAAGATATGGTTCGCCTGGACATCGAATACCTGCGCCATTGGTCGATCGGTTTAGATTTCAAGCTTCTTTTCAAGACTATTCCAACCGTATTGCTCGGCACGGGACACTAAGGAAACTGAGAATGCCTGAAGAAGTTAACTATTTCAAACATCCTTTGGCAGTGGTTGAGTCGTCGCACGTGGGCACGGGCACTCGCATCTGGGCGTTCGCCCACGTCATGGAAGGAGCGCGGGTCGGCGAGAACTGCAACCTCTGCGATCACGTGTTTGTGGAATCCAACGCAATCATCGGCGACCGAGTGACGGTCAAGAACGGTGTCGCCTTGTGGGACGGCGTGGTGCTTGAAAGCCTGGTTTTCGTTGGTCCGTTTGCGGTCTTCACGAATGACAAGAACCCTCGCGCAGGTGTTCGAAAGACGCGCGACGAGTTTCTAGCGACGCGGGTACGCCAAGGCGCTTCGATTGGAGCTAATGCCACCGTGATTTGCGGGGTGACGATAGGGCGCAACGCGTTTGTGGGGGCTGGCGCGGTAGTCACGAAGGACGTTGATGACTTTGCGATCGTGGTCGGCAACCCCGCTCGTAGGATCGGTTATATGTGTCTCTGCGGCAGCAAATTGCGGAGTTCCCTCGGTTGCCGCTGCGGCCTACTCTACGAGAAAGATGCGCAAGGCCGATTGCGGGTTGTGGAGGGTACTCCGGTTCCGATTGCGGCGTAGAGGCCAGCCCTTGGGCCGACAGATCGCCAGTTATTGGAGTTTGTTATGAAATCCAAGACCTTCCTTATCGCTAGGTTCGTTTTTGTGACTCTCGTGGCGGCGTACGGCTTCGCCCAGAGCCGCGTCGATTCCACCCAAGTCAGCGCTCCCGCCAATGGCGCCCCCAGATCGCCAACCCCAGCAGTTGCCGAGCATCATAACGCGCCGGGGCCGGACCTGATCCTTGGTTCTGGCGATCTCGTGGAGGTCAACCTGTACGGGATGCCTGATTTCAAGACCGACGTGCGCATCAATTCAGCCGGCGAGATCTCTGTGCCCCTGCTCGGCACGGTGGCTGTCGGCGGACTTTCCGTCGCGAAAGCGGAGACGGTTATTGCACAGCAGCTTAAGCAGAAGGGTCTCTTTAACGATCCTCACATCACCATATTCGTGAAAGACTATGCCACCCAGGGAATCACGGTGCTGGGCGAGGTGCAGAAGCCCGGAATTTATCCCTTGCTGGGCCCACGAAGTTTATCGGATGTCATCTCCACTGCGGGCGGCACCACGCCCAAAGCGGGCCGGGAAGTCGTCATCACGCATCGCAACGACACCCAACATCCGCTTCGAGTACCGATCCCTTCAGGTGGTGCTGATTCGGCGGAGAATAATACTGCCATAAGGCCGGGTGACACGGTCGTCGTAAGCCGGGCGGGAATTGTTTATGTCGTCGGCGATGTTCACTTGCCGGGTGGATTCGTCATGGAGAACGGGAAGGACCTCACTGTGCTGCAAGCCATTGCCCTCGCTCAGGGCACGAACCCAAACGCGGCGCTGAATTCGGCCCGGCTTATCCGCAAAACGCCGGAAGGCCCCCAGGAAATCCCGCTTTCGCTTAAAAAGATCTTGTCCGCAAAGGCTCCCGACATGCCGCTCCAAGCCGACGACATCGTATTCGTGCCTGGCAGCGCGGGAAAGAGTGCTGCCAAACGCGGAGCGGAAGCGATCTTGAACATGGCTACGGGCATGGCCATCTGGCGCATACCGTAACGTTCAACCACCTTGAAGTTGTCTAGTCGCCACCCCAATCACACCTGAAACGAGAGGCTGTCAATGCCACTGCTGGCAAGTACATCTGAGGAACTCTCTTCGGCCGTGGACCAGTCGTTGCTCACCCTGCAAAAATGGGTCGAGAAACACAGATTCGCGGGCTACGAGCCCTTTGACATTCTGAACTCGCCACTCTTTGAGGGGCGATGGCTGGCGCAGGGGCTACCCGGGATAGTCCTCATCCAGTTCGCCAAGCGAGTTGGCGGACTCGGGCTGCGCCGCTGGCTGCGGGTGCCGGAAAGCCGCAACCCGAAGGCGTTGGGACTCTTCATCTCCGCTTATTGCGACCTGGCACGCTCTGGGTACGACACTCAGGCTGCGGCCGAATATCTCAAGACGGAACTGAAACTGTTGCGGAGCCCCAAGGAATCTGAATACTGCTGGGGCTATGACTGGGATCATGTCTCACGCTTTGGACGGATGCCGGCGTATAGCCCCAATTGCATTGCCACCTGCTTCTGCGCCCGGGCTTTGCTCGATATGACCGAAGTCTTTGGCGATAAGGAGGCGTGGGAGATGGCACACTCGGCGGGCCGCTTCCTCATCCAGCGCTTGAATCGGCCGGTGGATACGCCCGAATACCTGTGTTTCAGCTACACGCCCCGCGATCGCACGTGCGTCTACAACGCAAGTGTCCTGACCGCTGCACTGCTTGCTTGCCTGGCCCCGGATGATCGTGAGTACTTCGGAGTGGCTCGTCGCGCCATGAATTACCTCGTGGCCGAGCAACAAGCCGATGGCGGATGGTATTACGGGCCGGCGCTCAGGCACCGATGGATTGATGGCTTTCATACGGGATACAACCTCTCAGCCCTGCTGAACTATCGGCGCAGTACCGGTGATCGCAGTTTTGACGACGCCCTCGAGCTCGGCTACCGGTATTACATTTCTGATCTCTTTCTCCATGACGGCACCCCGAAGTACTTCCACAATTCGGCGTACCCAATCGACATCCATTCATGTTCTCAGGCGATTCTGACGTTCTGTGATTTCGCCGAAGAAGATGAAACTGCGCGCGACTACGCTTTCACAGTTGCCCGCTGGACGCTCAAAAACATGCGCAATGACGACGGCGCTTTCTTCTTCCAGAGGCATCGCTTCTGGACCAACCGTACGCCGTACATGCGTTGGGGACAGGCTTGGATGTTGCATGCACTAGCCCGTCTCAAACGTCAATATCTTTGCCCCGGAGGTTGGCGCGCAGCAGAGCCAGTTGCGATATACGGTGCGCAGAGGGAAGCATGCTAGCGCTTTTGACAGATAGGAAGTCAGGGGAAGTGGCGACATATGATGTTCCGGCGCCGGAGCTGCGCCCGGGTGGGATTCTCGTACGCACGCACTATTCGGCAATTAGCGCCGGCACTGAGCGCGCCACGCTCGAGCTGAGTTCGAAGTCACTCCTAGCCAAGGCCAAAGCACGCCCCGATCTCCTCAAACAGGTCATCGAATACGCGCGCCAGAACGGGCTGAAAGCGGCGTACGACAAAGTGCACGCAAAACTGGACAGCTTGACGACCCTCGGGTATAGCTGCGCCGGCGAAGTAATTTCGGTCGGAGACGGCGTGCATGAGTTTCGCCCCGGCGACCGCGTCGCTTGTGGCGGCGGAACCTACGCGAACCACGCTGAGATCAATTTCGTCCCGCGGAATCTCGCGGTGCAAGTTCCCTCACAGGTATCCCTGGCTGCGGCGTCGTTGACCACGATTGGCGCTATCGCGATGCAAGGTTGCCGGCAGGCAGACGTCCGCATCGGCGAAACGGTTGCGGTGATCGGTGCCGGGCTGGTTGGCGTGCTGACCATTAAGATTGCCCGCGCGGCCGGATGCCGGGTGGTGGCGATCGACCTTTCGCCCCAGCGCGTCGAGCGGGCAGCGGAATTTGGCGCGCAGCTGGCGATTGTTGCCGGCGACCCGGCGCTAGCGCTGCGAGTAAAAGAATTCTCCCGGTATGGCGTTGATGCCGCAATCCTCACCGCCGCGACCAGTTCTGCCGAACCGGCCGAGATGGCCGCCACAATCCTTCGTGATCGTGGTCGCTTAATTGTGGTCGGTGACGTCGGCTTGGGCGTTTCGCGCAGCAACATGTATGCCAAAGAGCTGTCACTCGCTCTGTCACGCTCCTACGGACCGGGAAGGTACGATCCCCAATATGAGGAAAGCGGGACTGATTATCCGATTGGATATGTCCGCTGGACCGAGCGCCGCAACATGGACGCCTTCCTCGATCTGCTGGCAACAGGACAGATAGACGTCACTCCGCTCGTCGAGCATCAGTATTCGATCGACGAGGGTGCGAGGGCTTACTCCGATCTTAAGAATGGCTTGTACACGGCAATTCTGAAGTACAACGGCGCTTCTGCTGTGTCGCAGCGGTCGGTGTCGTCCGTGGCAGCCGCGCGAGCCCGCATCAACGATGAAGTGAGGGTTGGCTGTATCGGGGCCGGCAGTTTCGCATCCAGCGTAATCTTTCCAAACCTGCAGGCCATTAACGGTGTGCGCCTGCAATCGGTGGGAACCATCTCGGGGGCGGGCGCAGCCTCGGCGCAACGCGCCTTCAAGTTTCAGACTGCAGAACAGCCCTCGGAACTGCTGAATGACCCCAATGTCGATGCCGTGCTCATCTTGACGCGCCATGGCCCGCACGCGGCCCTCACAGCCCAGGCGATTGAGGCCGGCAAGCCCGTGTTCGTCGAAAAGCCGCTGGCGATCGATCGCGAACAATTAACTCAACTACAAAAGTTGTATGCGGCGCAGGCAGAGGCCGGCCGTGCGCCATTCGTGATGGTCGGCTTCAACCGCCGCTTTGCGCCGTTTACCGAAAAAATCCGCCAGTTCTTTGCCGATCATGCCGAGCCCATGCTGATCCACGCGCGCGTTAACGCCGGCTACATCCCGCACGACCACTGGATTCACGGCGATGGCGGCCGCATCGTCGGCGAGTTCTGCCATTTCGTGGATTGGGCACGCTCGGTGGTCGGATCTCCTATTCACAGCGTGGCTGCGACCGGTCTCCCGGACGGCACGCGATACAAAACGGATAATCTCGCGGTCACATTGAAGTTCGTCGACGGATCCGTTGCCAATCTGCTTTACCTGGCAAATGGCGACCGCAGCATTCCAAAAGAGTTCTTCGAAGTGTTCTGCCAAGGTGGGGTCGCGCGGCTGCATGATTTTCGGACACTTGAACTGGCACGCAATGGGGAGGTCCAGAAGTTTAAGAGCGTGCAGGACAAGGGTCACCGTCGCGAAATCCAATTGACAATCGAAGCAATGCGCTCCGGTAAGCCGTCGCCCATTCCATTTGACGAACTGGTGGAAGTTACTGAGGCGACTTTTTTGGTCCAGCAGGCGCTCGCCAGTGAACAGGTAATCCGGTTGAATCAGCCCACGCCGAAGACTGCCCCCGAGGCCGCACTTCCCGACGCTGTGCAGCGAGACTTCAGTCTGACGGCATAATATCCGCTTCCCGTGATCAGCAGCATCTCCTTAACAATAGAGGAACGGCGGACTCGCTTCTTGGAAGCTGTCCTTGTCCTGGTATGCGCGATTGCGGTTGCCGGCGCTATCCTGCAACCCAAAACGGGCATGCTGATACTTGGCGGCTGCGCGGCCCTGGGACTCGTCGCGCTTGCCAGCGATCTGTTTCGTGGTGGGGTCGACGGAGTGGTTGTCTGCTGGGCAGCAGCCTTCCCGCTCAGCTACTTTGCATCGTTCCCCCAGGAACATCCAGTTGTGACGCTGCAACGCGTAGTCGTCCTGCTGGCTATCCTCGGACTACTCTTCGCAAAGGCCGGTAAGCGCACGGCCATGGCAAAACCGCTACGGCGGGCGGGTATCGCCTGCCTGGCGTTCATTGTGGTCGCGGGCTACACGCTCAAGAAGTCGCCGGATCTTTTAGGCTCGGCGCGTGTTCTGTTGGATGGTTTCTTCCTCCCTGTTTTGTTTGGCTGGTTTGTCAGCACACGGTTCGACATTCGCCGTTGGCTCCCGAGTCTACACACGGCAGTGTGCATTTCCTCAGTTATCTGCGCCGCGATCGCGGCCGCAGAAATCGTCACTGGGCAGGATCTGCTGCCCTTTGAGGGTTCGTCGTTTTCCTATACGGCCGGCATCGCCCGACCCAATGGTCCGTTTTCCACGAATGATGCGCTCGCGCTGGTCGGCGCTCTCAGTCTTTTCTTCCTTCTGTTCTTTCGTGTAGCCCTTGGCCCCAAGTTGAGTGGCGGCAGAAAATTGCTTCACTCCATCGGGCTGGCGGGGGCGATTGGAATGGCATTCATGCCGCAGTTCCGCTCTGTCGCCCTCACGCTCCTGCTCGTTCTGATCATCGACATCTTCTGGGAAAAACGGGTGACCAGCCGTCTTGGGCGGTTTGCGATCCTGCTTGCTTTTGTTGGGCTGGTTTTAATCGCCCGGGTCGCTGCACCTGATATGTTCGAAGACCGGAGCAGTGCGGACAACGTCTACGGCCGTGTCGCCCAGTATGAGCAAAGCCTGGTGGTTTTTGCCGAGCACCCGGTGCTGGGCGTTGGGTTTTTCAATTTCAACAATTATGTCGCGGGCGAACCTCGCTATTTCGCTTCTTATGAGGGCGTCGCTTCGGTCGACTGGCCACACAGTAACCTGGCGGCTGTACTCGCAGAGACAGGTACTCTCGGCTTTGTGTCTTATATGATGATGCACTTCCTGCTCCTGGCGGCCATGTGGCGACTCCGCCACGTGTCCAGCTCCGGGCGCTTGGTGTGGAAATACTTCGTTTACATGTTCCTGACTTATTGGATTACCGGGTTGACTGAAACCTCGGGCTATGACGGCTTCCTGAATCTGTGGTACGTGTTCGCGATCACGATCTTCTACAAGTACGTATTGACGGAGGCCGAGCCCATGCGGGCGACCAATGTCCGGGTTCCCTCCAGAGCTTTCAGTGCGCCCGTGGGAACCTCCTAGCCTGCAATTCTCTTGCAATTCTCTAATGAGCCCAAACTCTAAAGTTTTCATTCTCACACTGGCTGGCCAGGAACGAGATGCACTTGCCTTTGCGCAGCGGCGCTATCCGGGCTGCGAGACCGTACGTCTGTCGAAGAGCGAGTTACGCGAGAGTGGCTGGAAACATCAGCTGCGTCATTTGCGGCAGATTCGGGGCGAGGCACTCCTGATCTTTACTGATGCCCTTGAGTCGTTGCGGGAACCGATGCTTCTTAGATGGACAGTGCTCGTGCACCGGTGCCGGGAAACCGTCATTGCGGACTCCTCCGGAGAATCTGTGGTCAGCAGCAAAGCGGGACTCTTACGTCTACTACCCGAGACCCTCATTGCCGCTCTGGCCGACGTGATGGTCTTCGCATTCGCCTGGATTGGCCTGAGGCTTTTCCAAAGATGGCTCAAGTTTGGGCGTGAACCTGAAGCTGGGGTCGGCCCGCTTGACCTGGCGTTCCTGTATCCATCGCAAGCAGGTCTGAATACCCCTGGTGGCGCGCTGACTCACGTAACAGGCTTCCTTTCTGGACTGGCCCAAGAAGGAGCGCGTTCCGTCGTATTTTGCGGCCAACTGATCCAGACCACGTCCGATGTGTACTACGTGCCGGGATCTCGCCGCCTACACCTCTTCCGCGAGGCCGCGACGCTGTCATACAACTTTTCGTTCATCGTCGCTGCACGTAGGCAACTGATTCAGAAGAAGCCGTGCCTGCTCTATCAAAGACACGGAAGATTTCTCTTTGCCGGAGCCGTTCTGTCGCGCCTGTTAGGAATTCCCCTGGTGCTCGAATACAACGCTTCGGAAGACTGGATGGCAAAGCACTGGGATCCCGCGCGCTTTTCTCCCTGGCTCAGGCTGTGCGAAAGAGTGTCGGTCAGAGCGGCGTCGTTGCTCGTTGTAGTTTCGCATCCGTTGAAGCAACAGCTGATGGAAGCTGGAGTGTCGCCAGAGCGAATCCTGGTGAATCCAAACGCAGTCGATCCTGAGTGGTTTCATCCAGACTCGGGTGGCGCGAACGTCCGACTGGAATTAGGGTTTCGGCCGGGGCATATCGTCGTCTGCTTCGTGGGAACATTCAGTTACTGGCATGGCGTTGGCGTGCTCGAGCAGGCCATCCGCTCGTTGCTGGATAACCCCCAGGCCGCTTGCGGCCTGTTGAAATTCCTTCTGGTCGGCGATGGGCTCCTTGCTGCACCGTTGCGGAATGCACTCGAGCCCTATGTGCGTCGGGGGCAGGTCACTTTCACCGGGGCGATTCCGCACAGGTCCGTCTGCGCCTACCTGGATGCTGCCGACATTCTTGTGTCGCCGCATGTCCCCATGCCCGGGGGAATTCCGTTTTTTGGTTCGCCCACCAAACTTTTCGAGTACATGTCGATGGGCAAGGCGATTGCCGCAAGTGCATTGAACCAGATTGCTGACGTTCTGGAAGACGGCAAGACAGCGTTGCTGGTCAGACCGGGTGATCCCAGGGAACTGGCAGAGGCCATCCAGCGCCTTGCTGCCGATCCGCAACTTCGTTTCGAACTTGGACGCAACGCCCGCGAAACCGTCCTGGCCCGCCACACGTGGCGGCGAAATGCTGCACGTGTGCTCGCATATTGTGCGGACGGCCGACGTACTACCAACGAGTCTCCGTTGCGAGCCGCTGTGGATTCTGCTCCAGCGCCATCCACGAGCAACAGTCTCGCAAAACAAAATCTGTGATGAAGACTCGAATCCAAGAAAGCACGGCTCGGCTGTGGCACGCAGTTGCCGGTACGGAGCTTCGTCGCGACGTCTTGGAAACCTACGCCGTCCGCCTATTGGTGGTAGCGATCACGTTTGCGACTGCTGTGGTGGTCACGCGTCAACTCGGCCCCAGTGGCCGTGGTTTTTATGCCGTTGCGGTAGCGATCGGTGCCATCGGCGCGCAGTTTGGCAATCTCGGTCTGCACGCCTCTAACATGTACTACGTCGCGAAAGACCGGGCGCTGCTCCCCGCGCTCACTGGAAACACGCTGGCAGTTTCGATCTTGGCGTGCCTCCCCATGGCCTTGAGCGGAATTGTCCTTGTCCTCTGGCCGAAGCTGGCGCCCATTCATGGCAAACTTTTGTTCCTTGCGCTGGCCTCGGTTCCGGCCGCCCTGCTCTATCAACTGATGCAGGGCCTGCTGCTTGGCGTGAATGAAGTGCGCGCCTATAACAAGATTGAATACAGCAGCAGAGTTTTAACTCTACTCCTGGTCTGTATCTTGGCTTTCGCACACTTTCGTGCTGTCGAACCCGTCTTCGCGGTCACTTTATTGTCGGCGATCTTCGGTTTTGGGTGGGCTCTTCTACGTCTTCGAAAAGTCTCGACATTGCCTCCCACACTATCTTTTACTGTCTTTCGTCAGAGCATTGGGGTTGGCCTCAGAGCGTACCTGATTGCATTCTTCGGCTTCCTGGTTCTGAGAATAGATCTGCTCATGGTCAAGTACATGCTCGGTGCGACCGAAGCCGGATACTATTCAATCAGCCAGGTGCTCGCCGAAAACACGATGATGTTTCCGGTGGTGGTAGGACTCCTGTTGTTCCCCAAGTTATCGGGGATTACCGATAGGCAAGTAAAATTACGACTGGCAAATAAAGCCGTACTCGCTACCGCAGCGTTGATGCTGCCGGCAGTGTCAATCGCCCCACTCGTGGCGGGCCCCCTCATCTCGATCGCTTTCGGGCGAACTTTCCTTCCCGCGGTTGTGCCTTTCGCCTGGCTCATGCCCGGAACATTTTTTCTAGGACTTGAAACGGTCATGGTTCAACTCCTGAACAGCGAGGGCTTTCCGACCGTTATCATCGTGGCTTGGATAGCCGACACGATTGTCAATGTCGCCCTGAATTTGTGGGCGATTCCCCACTACGGCATAAGCGGCGCATCGATCGTGTCCTCCATCTGCTATTTCCTCATGTTCGTCATGGTTTTCGCCGTCGTCTGGCAACGTAATTATGCTCGACGTTCAGTGCCAGCCGGTGCACCCGATCTGCGGCCGGCTTGATCTGCAGTAAGCGATTCTCCAGAAGCCAACAAAATGAGAATGAAACTTACCCGCGTCCTCAAGCGAGAATCTCCCCTCATGGTGGCTCGCGAAGCGATCTGGCGGGCACAGAGGGCCTGGAACAAGAAACGCACGCTGGACCGGCTTAATGGTCATGGCCACCTCAGCTACAACTTCCGGGCGATTCCTTACTACCAGCCGGACCTGCAGGGGATCCATGAGCACAGCCGAGCGTTCATCATTACTTATGCGGACAAAATTCGGTCTGGACGGTATCCCTTCCTTGGCTACGGCACGGCCGAGCTTGGAATACGGCCGCAGTGGAACCTGGACTTTGTCTCGGGGTTGACGTGGCCCAGTCAGCGGTTGGAACTTCGCAATTGCATTCGGTACGACGGCTCTGACGTCAAGGTGCCATATGAGCTTTCGCGTCTGCAATTTCTGCCCATCCTTGGCAAGGCCCACCTTCTTACGGGTAATGATGCATACCGATTGGCCGCTGAGGACCTCCTGGCACACTGGATCGACTCCAATCCGGCTCCGTTTGGCGTGAACTGGACAGTAGCCATGGAAGCGGCTCTGCGCGCCATGAGCATCTGCTTCTTGCTGAACTTGCTCTCACCGTTTCGGAAAAACGAGCAAGCTTGGTTGGCGACAATAACTCGGTCATTGGCTCAACATCTGCTTTACATCGAAGCGAACCTTGAGTTCTCGCATTTTCTGACCAGCAACCATTATTTAAGTGACCTGGTCGGGCTTTACTGCCTTTCCTTGTTTCTCGAGGGCGAGGGCATGGTGCGAAGGCGTGGTGAATACCGCCGCCGAATCGAAATTGAGATCATCCGCCAGGTCTACGACGACGGTGGAGATTACGAAGCCTCGACCGGTTACCAGGTGCTGGTCACGCAGCTTTTTACAACCTCGCTGCTGTTGATGCTCGCGGAAGGAGTCACGCCAAAGCCGGACTTTGCAGAGCGCCTCCGGATGATGTTCCGGTTCCTTAACACAGTCGCGAGCACGTCAGGCGAGTTGCCGCACCTGGGTGACTGCGATGACGGTCGCACTGAGCTGCTAGTAGACGACCTGCAACAGATGATTCTCTGCCCGCTTACAGAGAGGAACTCACTGAGAGTTCCTCGTTTGCTCGGGCTCGGCCAACGACTCTTCTGCGAAGGCTCCGGTGACGGGGATGATGCCGCGTGGTACGGCCTTACCGGCACGTCGCGAGTTTCCCGTGCCGGGCGCAAGGTAAACCCACGCTCGGCTTCCGCGGTCGAAGTTCTTCCGAAGTCAGGTATCGGCATATTGAGACACAGGTCTGCCGAGTTGCTGTTTTTCGCCGTCCCTAACGGAATCGCCGGTAAAGGCAGCCACACCCACAATGACAAGCTAAGCTTCGTCCTGCGAGTAGCGGGCAAAGAAGTGTTATGCGACTCAGGCACGGGCTGCTACACGCGTGACATAAGAACCAGAAACCGTTTCCGCAGCACCGCCGCGCATAACACTCTGCTGATCGACGGCCTCGAGCAGAACCGGATTGACGAGGGCCCGGCAGGGCTCTTCATTCTGGGGAATGAAGCAGATGTTACTCCGATCGCAAGCGGCAAGGTATCATCGGGTCGATTCCTGCGCGCTTCCCATGCCGGATATCGTCTGCTGGGCCTCGCGCATATTCGAACAATTCGTGTTATGGATGAAGAGCCGGCCTTGGTCATCGAGGATGAGATCCAGGGCGATGGGATGCACAGGTTCGAACTTAACCTTCAACTTGCTCCCAACTACAAGGCAGAAATAGCAGACGCCCATGATGGAATTTCCTGCCGCATATTCGGCGATCAACAGGTTCAACTCAAGCTGACCGGGCCTGCTGGTTCTGCTGCTTCGATCCGGCAATCGCGGGTCAGCAGAACTTATGGCACTACGATTTCAACCCAGAGGGTGTGCTACCGGGGTAGCGACACGTTGCCCACACGCATTCTCACTCACATCTCGTGGACGGATGGAAATGACTCGGGACACTCCCGCGCCGAGTCCGCGACAGAAAGCAACATTCGCGATGTCGTCGCTGAGAGGCTCTAGCAACCGTGAGTTCCGCTGATTCCCTGCCCAGAACTGTGCCCATTACAGACAATCTCCCAATCGTGGAGTCTGCCGACTACCCACTGTCCGGAGAGTCCATTGTGTGTTTCGCCGGCGAGGACTGGTGGTACCACCATCCCCATTCCAAGAACCATATCCTCAAACGGCTGGCCCGTCACAATCGGGTGCTGTTCGTGAATTCCATCACCATGGGTTTGCCCTCGGTCAGCAATCCGGATTTCTTCAAAAAGATCTGGCGCAAGCTCAGCAGCTATCTGCGCTGGTTGCGCAAGGCGCCCGAGGGACTGTGGGTCATGACCCCGATCAACGTGCCCATTTATGGATCGAAGATCGCGCGCGCTTTGAATCGCCTGCTGCTCGTGCTGCAGCTCCGATTGGTGATGCTAGTGCTTAATATGCATAAGCCCATCGTGTGGGTTGCGATTCCGACCGCCGCCGACATCGTGAACTCGCTGGGAAGAAAGCTATTGGTGTACCAAGTGTCGGACAAATATGACTTCAACGAAGACAGCGCACTCTCGCGCTCTGTAATCCGCGACATGGACGGTCGTCTGAAGAATCAGGCAAGGGTGGTGATGTATTCGGGACGCAAGCTTTATGAGGAAGCGGAACACCGTCACCGCTATTTCCTCGAGCAAGCCGTGGACTTCGATCGGTTCGCCAAGTTGCCGCCGGTGGCTCCCGCGGAAATCGCCGCAATCCCGCGCCCGGTGCTCGGATATGTAGGCGCCGCTGACTGGTACACCATGGATGTCCCGCTGATCGAAGAGGTATCGAGGCGGCGGCCCGATTGGCACTGGGTCTTCATCGGCGGGAAGTCGAACTTGATCAAGCTGTCCGGTCCAAATATCCATTTCCTCGGGCCCAAGCCCTATTCCGACCTTCCCGGTTACTACCGTCATATCGATGTATGCGTGTTGCCTTGGAACCAGCAAAATGTATTTACCAGCTATGGCAGCGCGATCAAGGTTCGAGAATACCTCGCAAGCGGCAAGCCGGTGGTGATCGCTCCGCTGTACGAGTACCTGCAGACGCCGGGCGTGAGAATCTACCGGACCGTTGAGGAGTTCATTGCGCTCGTCACTGAGGCCCTGGCCTGCGATACGCCGCGTGAGCGCCAATTAAGACAGGAAGCTGTTCGAGACTGCACCTGGGACGTCCGTGCCAGAGAGGTCGCGAACCTCTTTCGTCGGCTACTCGAAGGCCAGAACGTTGCTCAAGCCGTGTTGCCGGGCAATCGAGCATCCGGTTTGCGGCCCGGCCAAGATATCGTTTCGAACGAAACCGGCGTCCGCAGCGGCTGGTGAAGAACTATCTCGGCATTATGGAAGCGCTAGAAACTTATTCCAGAACCTACCCCGCGGTTGAGGAGCGTAGCTAATGTGCGGCATAGTCGGCGTGCTTTCCTTCACTAACAGTTCTTTCCGGGTCTCGGAGCCTTACCTGACGCGCATGCGGGATGTGATGTCACACCGCGGGCCGGATGGTGCGGGGATCTTCGTCTCCCCAGACGGGCGGCTTGGCTTGGGCCATCGCCGGCTGGCGATCATCGACCTCTCGCAAAACGCCATCCAGCCCATGACTAACGAGGACGGCACACTCTGGGTAATCTTCAATGGTGAAATTTACAACCACGCGGAAATTAGAGCGGAACTGGAGAGACTAGGCGGGCACCGCTGGAGAACAGATCACTCTGATACGGAAGTCATCCTGCACGCGTTCGAGCAATGGGGGATTGATTGCGTTCACAAGTTTCGTGGCATGTTTGCTATTGCATTGTGGGACGCGAAAGAACACCAGCTCTGGTTGATTCGCGACCGGATCGGAGTCAAGCCGCTCTATTACAGTATTCACCACGGACGCATCGTCTTCGCTTCAGAAATCAAAGCATTGCTGGAGGACGACGAGCAGCAACGTAGTGTGAATGAAGAAGCGCTTTATTACTATCTGTCATTCAATGCATCGCCGGCGCCAGACACCCTGTTTTCGGGGATCCACAAGCTACCCCCAAGCACATGGATAAGAGTCAACGAGGATGGTCACGTACAGCAATCGCGATACTGGGATGTTTGGGACCACACCGAGCCGTTGACGAATGTTTCGGAGGCGGAGATAGCAGAACGCATCCTGTCGGAACTGCGCACTTCAGTTAAGCTCCGCAAGATCAGTGACGTGCCTGTGGGAGTTTTTCTCTCCGGCGGCATCGACTCAAGCACCAACGCAGCGCTGTTTTCCGAAGGCGAGGGGCGGCCCGTCCGGACGTTTTCGATTGGCTATGACCGGGAATACGACAGCTATCGCAGCGAGTTGCATTACGCCCGTAAAATGGCGAAGCAGGTGGGCGCAGAACATCATGAACTGCGATTGCGGGAAAGCGACTTGTTCGAATCCCTGCCTCTGATCATTCGACACCAGGACGAACCCCTGGCCGACCCAGTCTGCATGCCGGTGTACTACGTTTCAAAACTGGCTCGTGCCTCCGGGGTTATCGTTTGCCAGGTGGGAGAAGGTTCAGACGAGCTGTTCTGCGGCTATCCCTATTGGAATCAGTCCCTGCGGCTACAGCGGTACAGCAGCTTGTTCCCCATTCCCAGCCCGCTGGGACAGTTGGGGCTAGCCGGCGTCTCTTTGCTTGAGGGTGGACCCACTTCCTCCTATCGCCGTCAGTGGTCGTGCGAACTTCTGCGGCGAGCCTTATCCAACCGGCCCGTGTTCTGGGGTGGAGCGGAAGTAATCAATGACTCGCAAAAACAGCACTTGCTCTCGCCACGATTGCGCAAGAAATTTGCCAAAGTGAGTTCCTGGGAGGCCTTGCGGCCGATTCGCGAGCGCTTCGAAGAAAAGGCCTGGGAAACATCGCCCATCCATTGGATGAGTTACCTCGACCTGAACCTGAGATTACCGGAACTGCTACTCATGCGTGTCGACAAGATGAGCATGGCAGTGAGCCTGGAGGCGCGGGTCCCGTTTCTCGACCACAAATTTGTCGAGCTGGTAATGAGTATTCCCGGCGCAGTGAAATGCCGAAATGGGGTCCTCAAGTACATTTTGAAGAAGGCCGTCCGAGGTGTCATACCGGACGAGCTGATTGATCGGCAGAAGCAAGGCTTTGGCGTACCTGTATTCGACTGGTATAACACCAAGTTCGGTGAGTACATGGCGCAGGAGATGAAGGATTTTTCCCGAGAAGCGGACATTTTCCAGTTTGAAGGAGCGCTGCCTTTTCTCAAGAAACGAGGATGGGCACTGCTGAACGTCGCCCTGTGGTGGAAACAATACATTGGTAATCCGGCGACAACGCCGAGTTACAGCGGACAAATTTCCCTGGGACCCCGATCGCTCGATCAAAGTTTACCCTTGGTAGTTTAAAACTAAACAAAAACCTCACCTCACTCCCAACGATTGCACCATTGAATGCGAGATAGAAAACATGAACGCCAAGAACTTTCGAAGGAGCTGCCTCCTCACTCTGTTCGTTTGGTTTCTCGGCCTGTCAATTTCTCAAGCCTCTGTACGTGACGTTACGTCATTTGGCGCCATGGGAAACGGAACGACCGACGACACCACTGCAATTAACAATGCCATCGCCGCCTTGGTTCCGGGGGATACTCTGCTATTTCCTTGCGGAACCTATCTGACCACATCCCAACTTCTGGTCAGCGTTTCGAACGTGACCATCGACGGCTCGGGTTGCGCCACAATCCATGACACGGGTTCGGGAACAGCAGGGGTTCTCGTGATTGGTTCCAACGGAACCACGGCACCTGCCTACGGTCCCACCGTGCCACTGCTGGCGACCGCGAACGAACTCGCCAACCGGTTCACCACGGTTTCAAGCCTTGGAGTCAGCCCTGGCGATTACATCTACATTCACCAGGGAGGTCTAGACTATTCAACCGATACAGCGCCCGGCCATCCCACAAACTGTGATGCGTCCGCCTGTAGAGGAGAAATTGTCAAGGTTCTGAGCGTCGAAGAAAACACCATCAGGGTCACCACTGCATTGCACGATACCTACGATCCGGTGGTGAATGGCGCCGTGGCTCAGAAGATTCTCAGCCCGGTCACCGGCGTTACCGTAAGGTACATCACTTTCGAGGGCAATCAAGCTCTACTCCTGGGATTCGAGATGAATGGAGTTGTGGAGTCCCAAGTTCAGGGCATCACGGCAAGAAACGTGCAAGGAGCAGCCGTTTATAGTTCCGGCTCCTTTAACTTGTCCTACAGCAACATCACGGCGAGCCAGGCCGGGAGTACGAATTGTGGAGACGCTGTGAATCTGTATGTCGCAGGGAACCTCAAGGTTTATGGAATGTCGATATCCCATGAGAACCCTGGGACAGGTAGTGGCTGCCTCGCCAACGGCGCCTTCGGTCTAGGGGTGTATGCGGTAGCCAATGGCAGGTTCAGCCACGTCACGGTTGATGCGACGGAAGCTTACGGTCGGCCGTTCAAGCTGACCGCGGCGCGCTGGAACACCTTCAACTCTGTGACGGTCAAGAACGGCGTGAGCGCTAACAACGGAATCACCTTGAACTACTATTCCTCACACAACACGTTCAACAACTGCTTTGTGACCAACAATGGCGCGGGCACCGGCACGGGCACGGGCAACGCGGGGATCAATAGTTTCGGTAATTTCAACCGGTACAACACCTTTAATAACTGTACGGTAACCGGCAACGGCAATACCCAGTTCTATGTCAGTTCAAATGATGCCCTTGGCTTGGGACAAGACAGCTATGTGACACTCCACGGCGGCAGGTTCACGGGGACGAACGACGTCGAGCCAGTAATCCTCATTGTGGGGTCCAACTCCGCCGTGACGGGGACCCACATCGACGGACCAGGGGCGGTCGGTCTGTGGATTGGGGCACCGAATGCCTGCGTGAACAACAATATCCTGACCGGCACGTTCAATAGCGGCGGCATCGTTGTCTACGATCCCACCACAAACTTAGGAATGGGAAACCTCCTTAACGGAAACAACAGTAATCTTGGCGTGGGGCAGTGCTCTTCACCAAGGTGCTCCGGTAATTAGGCGAATCACCTTTAACCTTTGCAGCAGATCGAGCACTGGCATCCCACACCTTGAAGCCCCTGATTAAGGTCGGCATGCAGAAAAACTGGCATCAGGTCTTACGCTCCAACTGGTTTCTGTGTGGGATGAGCAGTGTGATTGTCATATTCGCCATAGTGATCACACACGACTTTCTTGCCGTAAACCACCCGGTTGGCGAGGGAGTCCTTGTCGTGGAGGGCTGGATTCCTGCATCTACACTGGCCGAATCCGCGAACCTTTTCAATTCGCGGCATTACAGTCATCTCGTCGTGGTGGGTGGGCCAGTGCAAGCAAAAGGCAATGCATCAGAGCATCCCTTTACATATGCGGACCTGGCCGCGAGCAGACTTGAGGAGCTCGGATTTGACTCCAAGAAGCTAGTCAAGATCAGCGTCCCGTCTGAACCGGCCGGTCTGCGTACCCTCAGCAGTGCCACGGCGGTTAAGCGTTGGCTTGACAGTTCGGGGACTGTCGCCTGTTGTGTAGACGTGTTTACAGTAGGAGTACATGCAAGAAAGACCTGGGTTTTTTTTCGCAGCGCGCTGGGCGACTACTATCGGGTGGGCATCATCTCCGGATCGGAAGTCTCTTATGATCGCAACCAGTTCTGGTTTTTGTCGCCCAGAGGAATCTGGATCTTCGTCCGCAGCCTCGTAGGCTATGGGTACTCGAAGGTCTGGACCCTA
>DATEPX010000313.1:0-6855 GCA_035272945.1 Terriglobales bacterium | reverse complement strand
ACAAAGTGGAAGTTGGGATCGAAACCGTGAATCTGGATGGGATACTCGACGTCGTAGTACGTGGAGCCATCGCCATCGTTATAGGCGTACCCAGGCCTTTGCGCGTTAGTGCCGCTTGCCGCTGCGCTATAAACGGCTGCTGTATTCGTAGCGCCGGTGTTGATGGCGGGCAGAGGATTGCTGCAGAGAATGTCGTGGTGAACCGCATCATTGCCCAGAGGGCAAGCCGTGCGCAGATCCCCCTGCTGAGTGCTCAGGGCCGTGTAAAGGCTGGTGCCTGCCGGAACTCGATCCTGCCGCGGGCGCACATAGATCTGCCCCACCATGCCCATCTGCAAGTGTTCGGGAGGAGTAATGTGGCAGTGCCAGAAGTAGGTGCCGGCATCCGGCGCCAGATAGTAATAGGTGAAGCTGCCGCCGATGTTGATGGCGACCGAGGCGTCCGGCACGCCGTCATAGAAGGAGGAGGCGTTCGGGTAACCGTGGAAGTGAACCGTGTGCTGCTCGAACAGGTCGGGGCGCATGATCATGCCGACGTTGGTGAGGGTCAGGAAGAATTCGTCATCCTCATCGATCGCCATCAACGGAGCCGGAATGTTCCCGTTCATCACTCCCACATCCTCAATGGGACGTGGGTCCACATGACCGGCACTTGGGGCGGCAGTATTTCCGGTCGCATCCGGAATCAGCCCCACTGCACCGTTGTACCTAAATCCCGAAGCAGGATTTGGACCCGGACCCGCTCCATCGCTGGTGGCGGGGTCGCCGGGTGCGAATGTTCCGCCGTAGACGCCATTGAACACGCTCGGGAACTCTGTACCGGGGCGGCCGTTGGCCATGTCGCCAAGTCCCGACAGCGGCCCGAAGGAGAACATGTACGTCTGAGTGCCGTCACCCATCGTGGAGTAACCGTCACCGCCGGATATCTGCTGGCACTTGATAGCGCCGTTCACATGGCCAGCGCCTGACGACACATATGTCTGCCCGCTCGTGTAAGTCGGGGCGGTGTAGTCAGGTTCCGAGTTGGCCGCGGTTGGGTGTGTGGCGGTGCTGGTTGGACATTGCACTCGGAATGACTGGGCGCTTGCGACCGCTGTTGCAAGGCAAACTAAAAGTATTGGCAACCAAAGCGGGAACAGCTTTCTCATGGCGGTTGAGCCTCCTGAGATAACGTTTTTTTGGGGGAGGCAGGCGGGGGGGCCAGCGCCGAGATGCTATTTCGCTCAAAGGCAGACGTCTACATCGAAATAGATGAGATAGCAAATTTCGTGTAAGAAAACTGTAAGTGCGAGGGACTTAGTAAGGCGGGAGGCGATTTTTGAAGGTTCTCAGCCAAGAACAACAAGGAGAGCGGCCGATTGTCTATGCAAGATGGACCACTACCGTTGAGTCAGGCAGCCGCAGCGCTGATCGGTGCGCGTTTGGTCGGCGATTGAGATTCACTGCCATGAATGTTGAGCCAACAGGATCTTTTAAATCGCGGTGTGGACATCGCGACGGGCGACGCTAGTTAGGGCGACTCTTCATTACCCGTTCCTCACCCCGGGTGCGCAATAAGCCCATCTTCAATAACGTGGGGACCAAACCTGTCCTAACCAGTCCGACACTTTTGAACAATAAGGAGACCAATTGACTCTGCCGTCGAACTCCAGTTTTCTTGAACAGTTGTTGAAGATGGCTACAAGCCGTTGTGCGCCCGATGCCAAGTTGATGGCAGCACTTCTCGAGGCTGTTGCCCTCCATCAGCAGATTAGCGAGACGAGCTTCGGCGCGAGTGAATCCGTAGAGCTCGCGGAGTTCGCTTATTTCCACTTCGACCGACACCTCAGGATCCAAAATGAACAACAGGGTAAGAGCTCTGGCTGTGCCCGGCTTCGAAGACATGTTCCGGACCGAACGCAGGAGCAGGATCAAGGGCCTCTTGCCAGACGGCCGTGGAATGGTAAGCGCCACGGATCTCAGTTCTGAATTCCCATCCTGAACCGCATTCGCCGTCTGCTCAATTAGGTCACTTAACGCACATCCTTTTGGACTACGTAGAATCCCGCGCGCGGTCACTGTGAGACCATCACCAGCGGCCAGAATCTGCTCCGCTGTCCGGTTACTCAGCAACACCCGGCCGGCAACATTACTCACAGCGAATCCGACGTTGAGCATGTCGAGCACCTCAAATCCGGCCATGGCTAAGTAAAAGGGACGGTTATCAGGATGACGGTCGAGCAGGTTGGTGATCTCCCTGAGATATACATCCTCCATGTCTAGTTTGCTCTTGATCTCAGCGCAATTCCCCGCATCCCCGCAGCCACCATTGGCCTGCGACATACCGCAGATCTCGCACTCAGAATGTGCAGACGTATTCAGAAGGTTCTCCGGCATTGTCATGCTAAGCCGTCCTGCCGATATGCTCGGCCGTCGCCACAGGTGTGAGTGGACTCCACACTAATGGCACTCTCCAGGCTCCACTCGGTAGAAGCTGACAACTCTTCGGTTTCTTTTGGTATCACTCCACAACCTCGGAATTTCGCCGCGCAATTCTCGGTTCCATCCGGACTAGGCCAACGCTCTTGAACAACAGCGAAACCAACTCGCCTTGGCGTTGCACGTCCGTCTTCACAAACAAGTGGCCGAGGTGCATCCTGGCTGTTGATGGCTGAACGCACAGTTCTTCGCAGCAGGCGTCGAAGGTTTTACCCTCCATTAAAAGGCGAGCCAATCGGGCCTCGGCAGAACTGAGTTGGTAGAGCTGGCGCAATTCGGCGTTACACGCATCCATGGGGAGGTCGGGGTCAAGGACAAACACCAACGCAGCAGGAGCATCCGAATTTTGTGTTGAAGATACTTGAACAACGCGGCGCACGATGACGGTCAGCGACCTTCGACCACCACTCCGAGGAACAACAACCAGCCTGCTGCGATCCTCGGATTTCCCCGGCCATGCTTCGACAGTTGTGTTCATCAGGCTGAACCGTGAGCCGTCAGTCGAGCTTAGTATTCCCTCGGGAGTCACCTCCAGACCGTCGCGAGCTGAAAGAATATGCTTGGCCGTAGAATTCGTGAGCAATAGCCGGCCCGCATCATTGATTGCAATGAAGCCAACGTTAAGTTGGTTGAGTGCCTCCATGCCGACCCATTGCAGGCTCTTAATTGTTCTCCTTGTTGTACTGGGCGCAGTCACCATTGGCCTCACACAGGCATCACTTCCCGTCAGAAAGTATGGTTTGAATCATGCGGCACAGACGCCAGTTGCTTGTCTCTATTGAACTTGGGCCTACAGGGGGACTTGAGCTTTCCCCTTGCCAGTTCTTTTTACTCGGCAGCAGTTGAGCTCAAATGTTGCCGAGTATGCAAATCGTCTAATTAGATGGGAATGCTATCTTTCGTACAAAATAACTATCTTTCGGACTTAGATTGAGCTATCCTAATGGATAGGCCACTCGTTCCTACCCCCGAAATCGCGGGCCCCATGGCATCATTCCGCCATGAAACACCCTTTATCCATTTTTGTTGCGGCTAATCGCAGCAAACTCTTGTTTGCGGCAGCGGTTTTCGGGGCAGCGATTGCCCTCGTCGACTTG
Organism: Terriglobales bacterium; assembly: GCA_035272945.1. Taxonomy (GTDB): domain Bacteria; phylum Acidobacteriota; class Terriglobia; order Terriglobales; family Acidobacteriaceae; genus Gp1-AA122. The sequence continues at coordinate 3,280 of DATEPX010000313.1, read as the reverse complement.
TGGATTAAGCCCTACATCTCGTTGGGCCTCCTGTACCTGTTTCCGATCATGATTGCAGCAGGATTCCTGGCGCGCCGGACGATTATCATCATCGCCCTGGTATGCGCTGTTCTTGATTTCAGCAACCGGCCCAAGAATGAGACGTTCATACACCTCCTATTTAGTTCAGCTGCATTCATGGGCACGGGGCTGTTCGTTTCCGAGCTCATTCGCAATCGTTATCTTGCACTCCAACAGCACGCCGACGAACTGGCAGACCAAATTGAGCGGCGGCATGAAGCGGAGGAGCGGTTAAATATTCTGGTCGAGGGCACGCCGGCTGCTATCGTCACGGTTGGCTTGGACGGAAAGATTGTTCTCTGCAATCAGACGGCTCAGCGTCTGCTGGCGCCGGAAGCACAATCGTTGCGGGGACAACCGATCAGCGCCTATCTGCCCGCCTTGGAACCAGTCGTTCCCATGCCGCCTTCCGCACGGTCTCATGGAGAACAATTTACGCGAAGAGAGCAGCAAATCCTTTCCTTTGTCCTTGAAGGCCTGGCTAACAAGGAGATTGCCGACCGAATTGGGGTTTCAGAGAGTTCGGTTAAGGCCACCCTCCACCTGCTCTTTGCCAAGACTGGCACGCATACTCGAACCCAGCTCGTTCGCATCGCATTGGAACAGCACAATAGCGCACTCTCGCCCAAGCACCGCCGCGAAGCTCTGTGAGTTCCGGATGAACCTGCAAGCGGTAGATGCCGACGGGAAGGGAATGCGCAGCTATCTAGTATCGCGTTCGGGCCCGGCGCCCGCGTCATTGACCGACTTGCCGCATGATTAATGGAAGCAGTTAGAACTGCCAGGACCGAGATTTTCCTTCACAACACGCTCCGCAGCGCCAGAGGCCCTGTGCACGCACCCGATGGAATAGAGGAAGTCGGGTGCCTCCCAACGTGATTGGTCTTGTACTACTCTTCGTTTCCCGGCATAAACTTCCGGGCTCTGGGAGTTATTCGCTGGTCTTTCGATGACTGCAATGCCTTGCGACAGCGCTTGCCCCCGTATCGCGGCAGCCCTCTTCGCGGTCGGCATTCATTCTCGACAATCGGGTAGTTTCCACCTAGCCAACCGGCTGATGTGCTCGTTTCTTCGGTCCTCCATTCTGAGGACATGCTGGACGAAACTAGCGGTTCAAGGAGAGCGAGATGTCGAATTCGTCAGTGATGGAAACCTTGTCAAGTGAACTGGCCTCAATCGCGGAGGGCACCGGCGGAGCGGTGGTCGGGGTACATGCTGGGGGCAGGATGCCCGCCAGCGGCATCGAATGGAGAGAAGGCATTGTGGTGACTGCGGATCACGCAATTCGTCGGGAAGCGGAGATCAAGGTGATCGGTGCGGAAGGCAAAACAGTCTCGGCAGCGCTTTCGGGTCGCGATTCCAGCACGGATCTCGCGGTACTGAAGATTGGAGAAAGCGGTAATGCTATTGCTGATTTCGCCGAGAGTACTGGTCTCAAGCTCGGGCAAGTGGTGCTTGCACTGGGGCGTTCCTGGCGAGGCAACCTGGTGGCGAGCGCGGGGATCATCGGCGGCCTAAGTGGGGAATGGCGTACTCCCCGAGGCGGTCTACTGGACCAACATATTCGGCTAGATCTCTCGCTGTACCCCGGCCTTTCGGGTGGGCCCCTGGTCAACGGGCAAGGAAAGATAGTGGGTATAAACACGCGTGGTCTTGCTCCCGGTAGGGCGCTCACCATTCCGGTTCTGACCGTGAACCGGGTAGTCGACGAGTTGCTGGAGAAAGGCCACATTGCGCGTCCTTATCTTGGCCTGGCGATGCAGCCGGTCGCGATTCCGGAAACGATGCGGGCAAAACTGAAATCGACCACCAACAGCGGATTGCTCGTCGTGCACGTTGAAAGTGAAGGCCCTGCCGACAAAGGTAGCGTGCTTTTGGGAGACGTGTTGACTGAAATCCGGGGCACAGCACTCGAAGACGTGGGGGCAGTCCAGGACTTACTCGCCTCCGCCAAAGTGGGAGACAAGGTCGCCATCAAAGCCATTCGTGGCGGCGAGCCAGTGCAGCTTTCAGTCAACCTGGGTGATCGTCCAGGAAGGTAAGCGATGAGCAGAAAGAACGGAGCTGGAGTGATCCGCGTGCTGGTGGTCGCTTCATCTTCGGTCCGACGGGCGGGATTGGAAGCGCTTGTGAAGACGAGCGCACCGCTGAAACTTGCCGGCAGCACACCGAGTCTGGCGGTTGTGCCTGCGCAAGCTCGCGAATTCCAACCGGATATCATCCTGGCTGATCTGGATCGCACGGACCCGCAATTTGTGACGACGATTTCTGCCTTGACTGAATCAGCCCGCAACATTGGTGCGGTGGCACTGGTCGACAACCCGAATCCCGGCTGGACGGCGCGGTCTTTGCGTGCCGGAGTCAAAGCCATTTTGCCGCGAGACGCACCTGCGCAGCAGATCCTATCGGCTGTACAAATGATATGTGGCGGCCTGGTTGTACTGGATTCCGGAACCACGATTGAACTCGCTCAACGTGTTCAGCCGGGGAGTGAAGACTTCCCGCGAGAGGTATTCGACACCCTTACAGCTCGCGAGATTGAAGTTCTGCGCATGCTGGCAGAAGGGCTGGGCAATAGAGAGATGGCCGTGAGCCTTGGGATTTCCGAGCACACGGTAAAGTTCCACATCAGTTCTATACTCGACAAACTCGGTGCCTCAACACGCACGGAGGCCGTCACCCTTGGTGTCCGTATGGGACTAATTCTTCTGTAGCCTGCAAATGCAAGCCACGAAGCAACTGTGCACCGTGACAGGTCTGTCCCCACCGAGGTCCACCGCGGTGCAACGCGACATCGCGTTTTTTCGCCCGAAAGAGCGGGCAGCCCGGCTCATCGGTGAGCTGACCTCGCGGACTTAGGGAGAACCTTCGCCGGCTTGGACAATCCGTGGCCCTTGATTTTGCTCACATCTTCATAGCTGATCGTCGTCGCCTTGCCGCCTTTTTGGTCCGTAAGCGCGAATGAGCTGTCATCAACTGCACTGATGTAACCTTTGACCTCGGTTCCATCATGCAGGCTGACGCGAACACGTGATTGCTTGCCCACACCACGTTTTGTTACTTCCGACTTGACCTTAGCTCCTTGAGCTATGTATGCGTTCGTCTGTCGTGAACTCACGGGCGGGGTGTCCATCTGGACAGCTGCACCGGTCGCATTCAGCGCAAGGACCGCCATCAAGAGCAATGCGATTAGCTTCATTGTCTTGCCTCCCGTAACTCG
>DATEPX010000312.1:0-18439 GCA_035272945.1 Terriglobales bacterium | reverse complement strand
GTCTCGACGACTCCTCCCACTTACTGAACTGCTGGAGAGAATTGCTCGGGACTTATAGTGGATAGTGGTCAGTGGCCAGGGGCCGGCGGTGAGTTGGACGACTCAAGATGGCGGTTTCGCCTTCCTGCTCCGCATCCTAGTGCAGTTCCAATTCGAAACTCTAGTAATTCGCTAGTAACCGCCCTGCTGCTAAGTCGTTGTTTAATCAGCGACACCCCACCCATTCCAAGCCCAACGTAACTATCGGACCCATGCCCGCAGCATTACGCTTGGGCGACAACCTCGCAACTTCTCACCTTCTGTGAGGTTCTTACCTGTGGAAGGTAAGTTCCAAGGCGTCGTGAGCTATGAGGTTGCGAGTTCTTAAGCGGGGTCGAGAGCTGCAGTGAAGTCCCGCGCGGAGGCGGGCAGCTTATGAAAACGATCAGCAGTTTCGCTTTGCGCGTTATTTGGCTTCTGTTTATTTTGTCGGCGGCGGTGATGGCCTTTGCGGATCCGCCCACCCGTGTCGCTCGTCTGCAATACATGTCGGGCGAAGTCTCCGTGCAGCCAGGGGGTGTAAACGACTGGGTTCCGGCCGTGGTCAACCGCCCGCTCACGACCGCCGACCGTGTCTGGTCGGACAAGGATTCGCGCACAGAATTGCACCTCGGCAATGCTTACATGCGCATGAATGCCGAAACCAGTCTTACTCTGACCAATCTGACCGATCAGACGGTCCAGGTCGAGTTGGACCAGGGCACGCTCAATCTGCGGGTCCGGCATCTCTACGACGACGAAATCTATGAAGTGGACACCCCAAACCTCGCGTTCACGGTGACCGAGTCCGGCGACTACCGCTTTGACGTTGATCCGAACAGCGACGCCACTTTCGTTACCGTATGGAAAGGCGAGGGCGTCGCCACTGGCCAGGGCCGCAGCGTCGAAGTTCACCGCGGCGACCAGGCCCGGTTCAGCGATGGAGATTCCCTGAATCATGACATCGCCGGCGTTCCCGATTTCGACGGCTTCGACGACTGGTGCCGCGTTCGAAACGAGCGGGAAGATCACTACCAGTCGGCGCGCTATGTTTCACCCGATGTAATCGGCGCTGAAGATCTCGATGACTACGGAACGTGGCGCGTGCTGCCCACGTATGGCGCAGTTTGGGTCCCGAGAGTGGATACGGGTTGGGCTCCTTATCGCTACGGACACTGGGTATGGGTGGAACCCTGGGGCTGGACTTGGGTAGACGACGCGCCTTGGGGATTCGCGCCCAGCCACTACGGACGATGGATCCACTACCGCGGATATTGGGGCTGGGTGCCGGGACCAGTGGCAGTCCGGCCCGTCTATGCACCGGCGCTGGTCGCATGGGTAGGCGGAAGCCACTTGAGTATAGGTGTCAGTTTCGGTGGCGGTAGCGGCGTCGGGTGGTTCCCGCTCGGCTATGGTGAACCGTATATTCCTCCGTACGGGGTCAGTCGGAATTACTTCCGCAGCGTGAACGTCAGCAATACGCGCATTACCAACATCACGAACGTCACGAACAATTACTACGTCACGAACAACAACACGAACATCACAAGAGTCACGAACAACAACGTGATCGTGAACGGAAACCATAACAACCTACACATCAAGTATGCGAACCAGACCGTGCCCGGCGCAGTTACCGCGGTTTCGAACACGGTACTGGTAAATTCGCAGCCGGTAGGCAGGCACGCAGTCCGGGTTTCCGAGCACGAGCTGCACGGCGCGCCGGTTGGCGTGGGGCCTGCGGTTGCGCCCTCGCGGACCAGTGTTCTTGGCGTGGATGCAGGTTCGGCGAAATCGATGGCGCCCAGGCCGATGGTTACACGGCCGGTAGTAGCGAAAATGCCGGCCCCGCCTAAGCCCGTGCCCTTCGCCATGAAGCAGCAAGCGTTGGCGGAGCATCCGGGACGTCCGTTGGACGACAGGACGGAACAGCAGATGCGAATGCAAGTTGCGCAACGGCCGAATGGCGCGGCTAATACACCGAGAGCGACTCCAGCTGCTGGTCCTATGAAGCCTGCTCCGCGCTTGAACGACGGCGACCGGGTCATGGCCCAGCCAGGCGCTTCCGGACGCAATATGCCCAGACCTCCGGACAGGAACTCGGTTCAACCGAAACCGGTGCAAACGCCTCCTGCGATCGCATTACCGAGGCCCGAGCCCATGAGGCCTGCTCCACGCATGACGGACGAGAATCGGGTCGCAACTCAACCTGCCCCGAACTCCCCTGCACGCGTTGTGCCTAGACCTCCGGAGAGGAACTCGACTGATGGACGGCCGATGCACACGCTTCCCGCGGTCGCTCCGAATTCCGATTCCCCAAGGCCTGCTCCACGCATGAGCAACGAGAATCGTTCAACGGCACAGCCCTCTACGGGCTCTCCGGCGCGGGTGGTTCCGCGTCCTCCAACCATGACGGAGACACCCAGACCGACGCCGGTGAGAACTCCTGACCGGCCGGTCTCTCAATCGCCGCAGAGCGGACGAGTACAACCAAGCGAGGCTCCGCGCAATCAGGAGCGCGCCGTGCCACAGAGTAATTCGCCACGCCAGGAGATGAGCGATCGGCACCCGGACCCGGGCTACAGACCTGTTGCGCGGCAGGAAACCCAGGCCCCGCGCGTTCAGGAACAACCTCGTCCGGCGATGCGGGAGGCTCCGCGGCAGCAGGCCGCTCCACGGGTTGAGCAGCAGGCACCCAGACACGACGCCCCGGCGAAGCCGAGCGGCGGGTCACAAGGGGGTCACAGCCAGGCGGGAAAAGACGATTCACGCGGACAGCACCAAAAATAGTTTTTCGTCTGCTATAAACGTAATCATGCCTGCTCGGTCCAACGCCGGGCAGGCATTCTTGTTTAACTGGGAATTACACCGCACCTATGTCGTCATCCTGAAACGGCGTTAGCCAGTAAGCGATCTGGCCTGCACAACCGTTGAATGAGGTAGCTCGGGAGGATATCCCACAAGACACCCCTAGTCGGCGTGGGCGGTCTGAGGTGCCTTGGCCTGGACTGCACCTGATAATGTTTGCCATCCCCGCCGAGACAGATCCCAGAAGATCAGATAACCGGCAACGGCCGCGAGCGCAAGCAGCACAATCCCCCAGAGCCATTCGCCAAAAATCAGCTTGCCAATTCCGAATAGGCATCCGTAAACCAGAATGCACCCCATCACCCAATTGAAAGCATTGCTGGCGACGTCACGGATCTCTGGTAGTTCGGGCACAAGCCGCGCGATTCGACGCCATCCATACACGGTGGGGTGCACCCGACGATAGAAACCAACCAGCGTCTGGTCCGACTCAGGCGGAGTCACGAATGTTGCCACTACCCAGACCACCGTCGTCACTAGACCCGTGATGAGGGCTGTCTTGGCATACACCAGCGCGATGTTGCCACTGAACGTGATTCGGTTCAGAGCAATCGTCATGGCGGCTGCTACTGCCATCGCAACGATCTCGCTCCAGGCATTAATGCGCCACCAGTACCAGCGCAGGATATAAACCGCTCCCGTTCCAAAACCGACGTTCAGCACCAGATTCCATCCCTGATTGATGGAGTGGAGTTGCATGGCGGTATAGCCGCTGCCCAACACCAACAGCACGGTGAAGACCTTGCTGATGACGACGTAGTGGCGCTCGGTAGCACCCCGCACCAGGAACCGCTTGTAGAGATCGTTCACCAGGTACGAACTGCCCCAATTCAGCTGTGTTCCTATAGTGGACATGAAAGCAGCCAGGAAAGCAGCCACCATTAAGCCGCGCAGAGCGGGAGGCAGGTAGTCACGCAAAACCATGACGTAACCCTGCTCGGGGTTTTGCGTGAATGCGGCGCTGGGGTGCAGGCCACCGTTCTGGGAGTAAACGACGATTGCGACGAGTCCGGTCACGACCCACGGCCACGGCCGCAGGGCGTAGTGGGCGATGTTGAACCAGAGGGTAGCGCCGAGCGAATTCTTTTCATCTTTCGCGCTGAACATGCGCTGCGCTACGTATCCACCGCCTCCGGGTTCGGCTCCGGGATACCAGGCCAGCCACCACTGCATTCCGAGATAGACGATGAAGGTCAGCACCGGTAAAGTCCAGAACGCATCGGTGGTCAGGCCGAGATGAAAATTCGGCAGAAACGCTGTTGGGTCTGCGGTCTGAATTCCGGTCTGGCGAACGTTGTTCTCGATCACCTTCAATTGCACTTGCAGGGCGTGCATACCCCCGATTTTTTCGACCGCCACCCAGGCCAGCACGATGATCATGGCCATCTTCAGGACGAACTGGAAAAGGTCGGTAACCAGAACGCCCCACAGGCCTCCGATGAAGGTGTACAGCCCGGTGAACGGGATCAGAATCAACACGCAGATCATGAGAGCGGTGTAACGAGGATCCCCCAGGGTGTACTGGAACGGATGTCCGCCGATCGTCATCTGCAGCACGCGTCCCTGCTCGATGATGGGACCGAGCAGAACCGTGATAATGCTCACCATCGCCTGCGTCACCCACCCCAGGATGAAGCAGTTCATGAAGAGGCCCAGGTACACCGATTTGAACCCACGCAGAAACGCGGCAGGCTTCCCGCCGTATCGGATCTCGACGAGTTGCACGTCGGTCAAGATCTCGGCGCGCCGCCAGTAACGGGCGAAGAAGAAGACGGTCAGCATTCCTCCCACACAGGAACCCCACCAGATCCAATTGCCGGCAATTCCCTGCCGGGCGACCAAGCCGGTGACCAGCAATGGGGTGTCTGCGGCGAACGTCGTGGCGACCATCGAGGTTCCTGCCAGCCACCAGGAGACGTCGCGGCCGGAGATGAAGAACTCTTCCGTGTTGCCACTGGCCCGCCGGCGGTAATAGAAGCCGATCAGCAGATTGACCAGCAGGTAGGCGACGATCACGACCCAATCGATTGAGGTGAGAGGCATAAGCTCCCGACGATCATTATTGAGGTTTCAGGAGCTATATAGCACGTGGGGAAAGAGGTCAAGTCAAAAATTGGGGGCAAGAAGCGACCGGGGGATGTACCGCGAGAATCCCCCCAGCGGACGCTGTATTTTCGGAGGGCTGCCATTCAGGTGAAATTCCTAGGGTGTTGCCTGTAATGACAGCACGTCGGATTGGTATTAGATAGAAGAGCAGGCTTTGCCGCGCATCTAATGCGTTTTTGCGGAGAGGAGCAATTGTGGCAACGGAGAACCCGAACTCTAACGAAGTCCGCCCTCATAGCGCGGCCGGGATGCCGCAAGCTGGTGCTCGCACCGACGCCAACGGAAACGCCGTACACAACAAGATTCTGAGTGCGCTGCCGGATCGCGAGTTCGACGAACTGCGCCCGCATCTGGAGTTCGTGCAACTGCAATATCACCGGAACATTTACGAGTCCACGGAAAAAATCGACTACGCCGGGTTTCTCAACCGAGGCATGGTGTCGCTGGTGGTCTCAACCAAGGATGGCCGCAGTGTGGAGGTAGGCGTTGTCGGGCGGGAAGGTTGCGTAGGCGCGCCGTTGGCGGCAGACATCGATAAGAGTCCCTATCGCGCCATTGTCCAAATCCCAGGGGACGGCGTGCGCGTGCGATCCGAAGTGCTGCTTAATATCCTTGGGTCGGCTCCGGACTTGCGTTTGTTGCTCAACCGTTATGCCCACGTCCAGGGAATGCAAGTGGCGCAACTGGCAGCCTGCAATCGCCTGCATGAGATTGAGCAGCGGCTGGCGCGCTGGATGCTTATGTGCCAGGACCGCATCGACGCCGACCTGCTGCCCATGACGCACGAATTCTTTGCGCAAATGCTGGGAGCGGGACGTCCCAGCGTAACTTTGGCTGCCGGCGCGCTGCAGAAAGCTGGCATTATCCGCTATTCTCGCGGCAAGGTGACAATCCTCAATCGCAAAGGTTTGGAAGATGCCGCCTGCGAGTGCTACCAGGTGATTAAGCGGTTCAATGGCGACTGTCTCACCGGCCATTTTCCGATATCAACCAGGGGAGGGAACGAACTAGACGGAACCACTTCGTGCTCCAAAGGATAGTAATGGTGAGCCGCGTCCCGGGTGTCAGGTCTCAACTGCGAACCTGATTCCAGCAGTTTTAGTAGCCTTTCCGCTTGTTGACGACGGCGAGCAATGGTTCGTGTGCGAGATAGCGGCGGAGATTCTCGCGGATCAGGGCATAATGCCGATCCCAGAGCTTTTCGGTAATGGCAGCTGTGTGCGGCGTGATTAGCAGGTTTTCAACGTCCCACAGGGGAGAGTCTGCGGGTAAAGGCTCTTGGGAGAAAACATCCAGGGCGGCCGCGGCGAGTTTCCTACTGTGAAGCGCATCAGCCAGTGCAGCTTCATCCACCAGCGGACCACGGCTGACGTTAATCAGGCATGCCGTGGGCTTCATCCTGGAGAAGCGATCAGCATTCATGAGAGCGCTCGTGCCGGGTGTGAGGGGAGCAGCTAGCACAACGTAGTCGGCCATCGCCAGAACTTCATCCAATTGCGACAGAGCGAAAATCGCTGAGACACCTTCAGCAGTTCCCTTCTCCGGATGTTCTCGGACAGCAACTGCACGCATGGCAAGAGCCGATGCTCTCCTGGCGACCTCCCGTCCAATGTTGCCGAGCCCGATCAAGGCGAGTGTAGCTCCCGCGAGCTCGCGCGGTGGTGGTTTTCTCGTCCACATCTCTTCCTGTCCCCAGATGTGCTGCTGTTGCAACCGGACTGCCTGAGGCAGTTTCTTCGCGAGAGCAAAGATCTGCGCCATGACATGCTCAGCGACCACCGGACCGTGTACCTCCCTGGCATTCGTGAGTACGACGTCGCTATTGACCAGTTCGGGGAACATGAGTTGATGCACAGCAGCGGCCGGAGAATGAATCCAGCGGAGCTTCTTTGCCACCAGGAATTGTTCCGGTCGAAGCGACCAGGCAATGGCGACCTCGGTTTCGCGTAGAGGGGCTTCGATGCCGTCATAAGTGTCGCGGTGAACCACTTCAAGCTGCGGAAATTCCTTCTCCAATCTCTGCGCCAGCCAGGAAGGAGAGTTCCAGAGTTCGAAGCGGTGGTGCAGGACGATGAGGAGTTTCATGCGCGAAAACTATTCATTGGCGGAATGAAATGCCGAATGCCTCGCTGCGCTTGACAAGCTAGAGCTGCCGGAATTCCCGTGGTCCCCAACGGGTTCATTTCTTGAGCAAGTCCACCCGCAGATCATTGCCGGTCATTTCTTTCGGTTTGGGTAGACCTAACATGCCCAGAACTGTGGGTGAAATGTCGCGCAGTGATCCGTCTGGTTTCAATGAAAACTGTTCGCTGTCCTCTGAGACTACGATGAAGGGAACGGGATTCGTGGTATGTGCAGTGTGCGGGCCCCCAGTAGCCGGATCGATCATCATCTCGGCATTGCCATGATCGGCGGTGATCAGCACGGCACCACCTTGCTGGCGGACAGCTTTCTCGATGTCAGCCAGACACGAATCAACCGTTTCGACAGCTTTGATCGTGGGCTCGATCTTTCCAGAGTGGCCCACCATGTCGGCGTTGGCGAAATTCACGATGATGACGTCGAAGGTTCCGTCTGCGACTGCCTTCACGACTGCGTCGGCAATTCCAACCGCACTCATCTCCGGCTTCAGGTCATAGGTGGCGACCCTGGGAGAGGGAACAAGGACGCGGTCCTCACCCGGGAATGGCTGCTCGACGCCACCATTGAAAAAATAAGTTACGTGCGCGTATTTCTCGGTTTCAGCCACGCGCAGATTGCGTAGCTTCATCTGGCCCATGACATTGGCCAGAATGTTATCCAGCGACTCCGGTGGGATCACTACCGGCAAGGTGAACTGCTTGTCATAGCGCGTCATACAAACGTAATGCAGATTCTTGGGAACACGATCGCGGGGAACGATGGCATCGAGATCGTCAGCGCCAGGGAGATCACGGCCCGCCTGCGGATTCAAGCCACTGTTGCGGCAGAGCGCACGGGTGATCTGGCGTACCCGATCCGCGCGGAAATTGAAACAGATGCAGGCGTCTTCGTCGCGAATCGTGGCCAGGGGCTCGCCACGGTTGTCCACGCATACAAAGGGAACGATGAATTCATCAGTCACTCCCTTGTTATACGATTCCTTCGCGCCTTGAACAGGGTCCACGTACTTGGCGGCTTCGCCATCGCCATGGATCATGGCATTGAAGGCTTTCGCGATGCGCTCCCAGCGCCGGTCGCGGTCCATGGCGTAGTACCGGCCATTGACGGTCGCGATTTTGCCGGAGTCGTACTCGCGCATCTTTTGCTGAAGTTGCTGGAGATACCCGGCTCCGTTCGTAGGCAACGTGTCGCGGCCATCCATGAAAGCGTGGACGAAAACGCGATCTACGCCGTTCTGCTTGGCCATCTTCAATAGTGCGTAAAGATGCGTCTGCTGGGAGTGGACGCCGCCGTCGGAGACCAGGCCAAAGAGGTGCAGGCGGCGACCGCCGCTACGAGCATGTTTCATCGCGCCGAGCAACGTGGGGTTGGAGAAGAATTCGCCGTTTTCGATCATCAGCTCGATCCGGGTGATGTCCATGTGCACGATGCGGCCCGCACCGATATTGAGATGCCCGACTTCGCTGTTGCCCATCTGCCCCTTGGGCAAACCCACGTATTTGCCACTGGTGTGAATCAGGGTATTGGAATATTCGCGGAGCAGGCGATCGTAAGTGGGCTTGCGCGCGAGGGCAATGGCATTCGCCTCGGTCTTAGGGCTGTAACCCCAGCCGTCTAGAATGATGAGGACGAGTGGTTTGGGTCGCATGTAGCTCTCAGCCTTCAGCTCTCAGAACATTGGCCCGGGTTCGTACCAATGAACCCGAATTAAGACGCATCATTGTGCGCTCGCCTATGGTTGTGATTTGGGTGCGGGTTTCTCTTGCTGCTGTTTTCTTGCTTTCTCGTCGATACGCCGGATGGTAGCGTCCATATGTTTCTGGATGTCGGGATACATGGCCTGCATTCCCTCGCTCATAATGGCAGGCATCTCACGGAGGAGTTTCTGGCCGGTTGGTGAGGAATAGAAACTGATCATCGCATCAACGTCTGTCTTCGTGAGATGCTTCTGGTAAACGGGGACGGCGTCTTCCAGCATCTGGTCCACCGGGAAGTTCTTCCACATTTCTTCGGCTTCCTGATTCAGTTCGGCAAGCTCTTCGTCGGTTATTTTTGGGTTGCGTTGCTTGATCTGCTCACGCATGAGCACCTGCGACTGGCTCACCATCGACTCCATGGTTCGCCGCACCTGCTCCCGGTTTTGCATGACATCAAATAGCTTGAGCACGTCTTCGCGCGAGGCGGGAGCTTCGGAAGGCGATTGTTGGGCGAAAGCCGCGCAACTCGTGAGCAGGGCGATTATCAGGATCATTGCTAACGATTTCATGTTCATTGCACTTCCCTCAAGGCCTGAGAAAACTGGACATCTATTCGAGGTCCGCTTGGCACGAGTGAGGCCATGCCCGGCCCGATTGTTCGACGCTCGTCACTACCCTTCGTAATTGAGTGCTTTCAATCCGAGGAATCTGGCGCGGCCGCCCAGTTGTTCTTCGATCCGCAGCAACTGGTTGTATTTGGCGATGCGATCGGTGCGGGAGGCGGAGCCAGTCTTGATCTGGCCCGCACCGGTGGCTACCGCCAGATCGGCAATGAACGTGTCTTCCGTTTCGCCGGAGCGGTGCGAGATGACCGACGTATAGCGGTTGCGGCGGGCGAGATCAATGGCGTCGAGAGTCTCACTCACCGTGCCGATCTGATTGACCTTAATTAGAATGGAGTTGGCCACGCCTTTATCGATTCCTTGCTGCAAGCGAGCGGTATTGGTGACGAAGAGATCATCCCCCACTAGCTGGATCTTGCTGCCGACTTGGTCCGTCAGCATCTTCCAGCCCTCCCAATCATCCTCGGCCAGGCCGTCTTCAATGGACACGATGGGATAATCACGGACCCATTTCGCCCAGAACCGGACCATCTCTTCCGAGGTTTTTGCCGACCTGTCGGATTTCTTGAACGCGTACTTGCCATCCTGATAGAACTCGCTGGCCGCCGGATCAAGAGCAATCGAGATCTCCTCGCCGGGCTTGTAGCCGGCTTGCTGGATGGCCTCTAAAACGACTTCGATTGCTTCCACGTTCGACTTGAGAGAAGGTGCGAATCCACCTTCGTCTCCAACCGCCGTGTTGTAGCCGCGTTTCTTTAACACACCCTTTAATGCATGAAAGACTTCCACCCCCCAGCGCAACGCTTCGGAAAAGGATTCAGCGCCCACCGGCATAACCATGAATTCCTGGAAATCCACGTTGTTGTCGGCGTGCGCGCCGCCATTCAGAATGTTCATCATCGGTACAGGCAGGATATTGGCGGCAGTGCCACCCAGGTAGCGGTACAGAGGGAGTCCGTACTCCGCCGCGGCGGCTCGCGCCACTGCCATCGAAACGGCAAGAATCGCATTAGCTCCCAGGCGGCTCTTATTCTCCGTTCCATCAAGTTCAATCATGGTATGGTCGATCGTACGCTGTTCAGAAGCGTCCATATTCGCGAGCGCGTTGGCTATCTCGCCGGTCACATTCTCGACCGCCTTGAGAACGCCCTTTCCGAGATAGCGCGTGTTATCGCCATCGCGTAGTTCGACGGCCTCATGCTCGCCGGTCGAGGCTCCGCTTGGAACGATGGCGCGGCCAATGGCGCCATTCAAAAGCTGTACTCCTGCTTCCACTGTGGGGTTGCCACGCGAATCCAGCACCTCACGGCCGACAATTTCGCCAATATTCGTCATACGAGAGTTCACGTCCTTGTTGGAAAATGTGGGCTTCGTGTCGTCGTCAACAGTGACACGCGGCAGATCGGGAGTAAAAGTAAGACGACGTCCGGTCAGGTAACCGACGCCTGTGTAGGTTTTTCCCATCTTTTGCATCCAGAAATGGCGATTATAGCGGACCGACTTGGACCTCGTCAGGGTAGGTGGTGCAAACTCCGCGGGCAAGCGTGCTCGCGCCCCACAGGCCACGCCGGTGCTACCTGGTGACCGCATTGGTTCGGATTGGACCTTCGGGTGTTGTCGAGACGTAGCGGCTGCTTTAGAGTTTGGTAAATGCAGGAATACACGGAAACTCTGCAGGTGGGATCACGTGCGCCGGATTTCACGCTCCTGGCCGCCAACCGGCCGGAAGAGTTTTCTTTGTCGCGATTTCTGGCTGGCGGCACGCTGATCCTGGAATTCCTGCGTGGGACGTGGTGAAAGAACTGTGTGAAGCGAATGGCTCAGTTGGAGTCACTGGTGGGAGAGTTTGAGAAGGCGAAAAATCAGGTGGCATATGTCGCGGCAGAGAAACGCGAGGGCTTTCACAAGCCGGTGCAGTTTCTGCAGCAGAACCCGGTATCGTTTCCGTTCTTGCTCGACGAGGATCGGAGCGTAACGAAAGCCTACGGGCTCTATCACGGGATAGGGCTGGACGCCATCAACGTCGCGCATCCCGCAACTCTGGTCATCAATGGGGGTGGGATTGTCCGCTATATCTATCGTGGCAGCAATCAATTTGACCGGGCGCCAGTGGAACCGGTTCTTGAAGCAGCAAGGAAATTGAAGCAGTGACGAATTTTAGAATTTACCAATTTGTAGGAGGCGTAATGAAAAGACTAGTTGTCTTGCTGGGTGCGTTGTTCATAGCAATTCCGATGCTAGCGCAGACGAACCTTTCCCTGCCAGCCGGAACTCCTCTTAAAGTAAAACTTGAGACTACCCTGGCTACATTTATGACCAAAACCGGCGAGCCCTTTTCCGGCCGGGTTATGGAACCAGTGGCAGTGAACGGTAAAACCGTTATTCCCGTTGGCGCCACGGTGCAAGGACATGTGACTAAGATCAACGAGCCGCGACGTATTGCCGGCAAGCCAACCATCGCTATCCATCCCGAGACGGTAGTGTTGCCGAACGGGGAAAAATTCACGCTGAGCGCAACCCTTGTAGACACCAGTGTGCGCAACGGAACGGATGTGAACGAAGAAGGGGAGTTCAAAGGTGAAGGCCATGATCGCAAAGACCTCATGGAAATTGGCGCGGGTACAGCCGGTGGCATGACGGTCGGAGGTCTCGCCGGCGGCGGTAAAGGCGTGCTTGTTGGCGGCGCTATCGGCGCGACAGCCACAGTAGTCCATTGGTTGTCCAAGCACAGGTCAGCGATTCTGCCGGCCGGGACCGAGCTGACTATGGAATTGAATCGGCCGATGAGCATGAGCGCGGCAAGTGGAGGACGGTGAAAGAGAGTCTATAGTTTCGGTTTCTCGCGGATCGGGAGCTTCGGCTCCCGATTTTTTTGAAGTGTGGAGGCGGGTCTAAGACAGGTCCCAACAAAAGACCGCCCTGGAGCAAATGCATAAATTCTTCGCTTCGCTCAGGGTGCCAAAAGTGAATGAAGATGGGACGAGCTAGAAGGCGAGTGCGGTCAAGTCTTGTTCACTGAGTAGTTGCAGTTCGATCCAGCCTTCCAGGGGAAGTGCATCGATCGGCAGGCGGTTATGCCAAAGGCTGAAGCGGAGGCGCAAGCGGGTAGCAACTGGCGCGGACGCTTTTCCGACTGCGCCGACGGAAGATACCGGTGTGGCAAACAGCCATGACAGCGGTAGTTTGAACTCGAAGTTGCGGCCGAGGACAAGCCTGGCGTCGTTTCCTGGCTGGCTGGATGAAGCAAGCGCAACTTCTTCCTCGGCCAGTGATATCTTCCAGGAGCGCAGGAGGCGGTCCTCGATTAGCGCCTCCAGGCGCAGGGCGCGCCGGGGACGCTGGACGCCATCTGCCCAGGATTCGATGTTCACCACCAATTCGAAGGACGATTCGGGTACTTTTCCGGCGAAGTCAAGGCGGCCGTAAACGCTGGTTTCATCGATTCCGGCGTAGACGGAATCGAGCAGAAAACTCTTGCCGTGCATAGCGCCGGAGCGCTGGTCAGCCGTATACATGGCCGCGCCGATCCATTCGAAGTAGCGCACCATGTCTCCGGCAACTCGAGGATGGATGTAGGCGGTTTGCGGCACAAACGATGGGCGCGCGACGGCACCAATAATCGGTTGTGCCAGGTACTCCGGCGGGCTCGCTCCGAGCGCCTGATAAACGTTCGAGAGATGCTTGCGGTATAGCTCGTCGAATTCACGATCGTTGGCGGAGTGGTGTTCCGGGCCGTACCACCAGTTCCAGTCGCTGCCTTCGGCGATCAGAAGCTCCTCAAAGGCGAGCTTGCGCTGTTCTTCCTTGGCAGGCGCGGCGTTCTGGCTGTAGAAGTTGCGGGCATGATAGAGGTAGTCCCACGAGCGATTGTCTTCGGGAGCGCCGATCCAGACATTGAAATTGGCATTGATCCAGGAACCGGGCACAAGGGACTTCAACTTTGGCTTGTCACTATGCCGCGCGATGGCTTCCGAGATGGTCACCGCCTCCATACCGGGAGTTTTCTGGAGAGCGTCATAAAAGCGGCGCAGGAATTCACGGCCAGAGTGCGGATAGTATTCCCAAGCGTTCTCGCCATCGAGGATGATGGGGATGACAGCGTCTTTGCCTTTGGTGATAAGCGGTTGCGCTGCTTGTTTAATGTTTTGAATGAGGTGCGTGGCGGCTTCCTGCGGCGGC
The DNA here is from genome assembly GCA_035272945.1 of Terriglobales bacterium. GTDB lineage: Bacteria > Acidobacteriota > Terriglobia > Terriglobales > Acidobacteriaceae > Gp1-AA122. Next base: position 4,806 of record DATEPX010000312.1, on the reverse strand, counting down.
ATTCCCGAGTAGACGAAGCCGATCAGGTCCGAGAGTGTGTGATCGCGGAATAGCATCTGCATCTCGGTAGCACCGTTTTCGTAGCGATAAATCGTGTACAACTTCTCGGCGGGGCCGGTATCCAGACGTCCCTGACCGTCGCGAGAAAAGAAAAATCCCAGACTGCGCCCAAGCACGCCCTCGTCGGTTGCCATCCACTTCACTCCCAAGGTGCTGGCAATCGCCAAAACGTCTTCCGAGACACTACCTTCGGAGGGCCATACCCCACGCGGGCGAATCCCAAACACCCGCTCATGCAGATCGAGGCCGCGCAGCAGCTGCGCCCGAGCATCTTCGGGACGGCGAAAGCGATTTTGAGGAAGCGGCAGGCCGGGCGTGGAAACGCCGCCCGTGTCGGTGTCGCACAGAAGTGGCAGAATAGGATGATAAAACGGCGAAGTGGATATCTCGATGGAACCTCGTTTTGCCGCCGCGGCGTGCTCAGGAAGCACTTTACCGAGCAGTTCCTTTTCCCGAGCGATTACAAAACTCTGATCGTCGAGGGAGTAGCTATGACCTTTCTTGATCAAGGCTGCAATGTCACGTTCCTCGAGGAAGAATTCGTCGAACCACGCGAGTTGCGAAAGCACTTGCAGGTCGGTGAAGTCCTTGGATTGGAAGTAGCGTTCAGCGCGATCGGGCGAGTCGCCGGAACCGCGGAATCGTTCCCACAATTCGTGGTAACGCGGATAGCGGCCTATCATGTGTACAGGATTGGCCTGAAATAAATACTGCAGGGCGGAGCGGCGCTCATCAGGAGTCAAGTCCTTGGCCGGCTTGGCGGCAAGTTGCAGGAAAGGGTCTTGGGCTGTGCCGGCAACATAGTCCTCGATTTGGGCGATGAGCGAGGGAACCAGGTTGAAAGTCTGATGGACTTTGGGGAACTCATCCAGCAGCTTGACCATACCGTAGTAGTCTTTGAGCGCGTGCAGGCGAACCCAGGGCAGGCGGTATTCACCCGTGACCAGATCTTTGTAGAACGGCTGATGCTGGTGCCAAAAAACGACTACACGCACGACTGGCATTCGCAGCAGGTCCTCTTGCTCGAGCAGAATGATGAAGGCGAAAGAGTCAGTCTAGCATGCAAGAGAGTCTGGACTTGAAACCATCGCGGGCGAGGGTAAGATACTCTCCCCACCACCGGCGGCGGCCGGCGGGGCACGGGTGCTACGACTTTGCAAAGTTCGGTACACTAGACGTTGGTTTGAGCACGATCCAGAGCACAGATACCATGCAGACTATCGCTCCTGCCCGTCACGACGTAAGCCTTCTAACCGACCAGGACCTCTACCTCTTCAATGAGGGGAGTCACTACCGCTTGTACGAGAAACTCGGCGCTCACCTTGTGAACACCAACGGCGAGCAAGGCACCTATTTTGCGGTGTGGGCTCCGGCCGCCCGTGAAGTCTTCGTGATGGGAGACTTCAATGGCTGGGATCATCGCTCGCATCCTTTGCATGGGCGAGCCACCTCAGGGATCTGGGAGGGCTTTGTCCCCGGGCTGGGAAAAGGTGCACTGTACAAGTTCCACATTTATTCTCATCACCATGGGTACCGGGTCGACAAAGCGGACCCTTTCGGCTTCCTTCACGAGAAGCCACCGCGCACAGCATCTGTGGTTTGGGATCTCGGATATGAATGGCACGATCAGGAGTGGCTCGGCAAACGCCGCGAGCGGAACTCGCTGCATTCTCCGCAGGCGGTTTATGAAGTCCATCTGGGTTCCTGGATGCGGGCCCCCGAGCACAATCAGCCTCTAAGCTATCGCGATACCGCTCCGCGGCTGGCGGAATATGTGAACAAGATGGGCTTCACCCATGTGGAATTTCTGCCGGTCATGGAACATCCGTTTTACGGTTCGTGGGGTTATCAGACCAGCGGATATTTCGCGCCCACGTCGCGTTATGGAACGCCGCAGGATTTCATGTATCTGGTGGATTATCTGCACCAGCACGGTATTGGAGTGTTGCTGGACTGGGTGCCGTCGCACTTCCCTTCTGACGCGCATGGCCTCGCGTACTTCGATGGCACGCACCTGTTCGAACACTCCGACACTCGGCAGGGGTTCCATCCCGACTGGAAGACACATATCTTCAACTACGGGCGCAACGAGGTACGCAGCTTCCTGATGAGCAGTGCCATGTTCTGGCTGGATAAGTATCACGCCGATGGGCTGCGCGTGGATGCCGTGGCTTCCATGTTGTATCTCGACTACTCGCGGCACCACGGGGAGTGGATTCCGAATAAGTACGGAGGGCGCGAAAACCTGGACGCCATCGATTTTCTGCGTCGCTTCAACGAAGAGGCGTACAAAGAGCATCCGGATATTCAGACGGTGGCGGAAGAGTCTACCGCTTGGCCTATGGTTTCTAAGCCGACTTACCTGGGCGGGCTTGGCTTCGGTTTGAAGTGGGACATGGGATGGATGCACGATACGCTGCAGTATTTCTCCCATGACCCGATCCACCGCATGTATCACCAAAACCAGTTAACCTTCCGCATGCTCTACGGATTCACGGAAAACTTCGTGCTGCCCCTTTCTCATGACGAGGTCGTGCATGGCAAGGGTTCGCTGGTGGGCAAGATGCCCGGAGACGATTGGCAAAAGTTTGCTAACCTTCGCCTGCTGTTCGGTTACATGTACGCCCAACCCGGTAAAAAGCTGCTCTTCATGGGCGGCGAATTCGGGCAATGGCAGGAGTGGGCCCACGACACCAGCTTGGATTGGAACCTGCTCAACTGGCCCAATCACCGTGGTGCACAAACCTGGGTAGAGGCGCTCAACCGGCTGTATCGCAGCGATCGGGCTTTGCACGAACTGGATAACGACCCCGCGGGATTTGAATGGGTGGATTGCAATGATGGGGCGGCCAGCGTGCTGTCGTTCTTGAGAAAAGGCAGCGCTCCGGGAGATGTGATTCTGGTCGTGTGCAATTTCACTCCCGTGCCCCGATTGGGGTACAAGGTGGGCGTTCCCTCGGGAGGATACTGGCGGGAGCTGGTCAATAGCGATGCCAAAGAATATGGCGGCAGCGGCATGGGGAACTTCGGCGGCGTAACGGCGGAAGCAGCGTCAGCGCATGGACGGCCGTACTCTTTGACTCTAACCCTGCCGCCGTTGGCCGCTGTGTTCCTGAAGAGAGGCTAATCAGGAGTGGGGCTCGACCCTGGGTTCGGGCTTGGGGTTTGGGGCGGAGGCATGGGTTGGGGCGAGCCAGCAGGCGCGGCTTTGGGACTAGCCGAGCTGGGCAGTTCTTCCCCCGGACGCCGCAAGGTTGGAGCATTCGCCGGCCTGGGCTGTTCACCTTGCTTCGCAGCCGTAGCAGGCGGGTTGATATCTACTTCCTTCTCCGTGCGCACGACCTTCTGACCGCCTACTTTCATGGTTTCGACCCGCACGACCTCGTCACCCACGAAGCGGACGAAATCCACGTCTGAGGGCGGCTCGCCGTAGATCCATTCTTCGTATTCGGTGTCGCCATCTTTCTCGCGATCCTTCTTGGGAGGCCGCCCTTTGGAGTAGATCACCATCTCGCGATTCATACCCACGAGCACGTTGTGGTTCTTGATGGCTTCCTTCACCTTGGGCGGAACCGTCTCCAGGTAGGCTTCAACGGCTGATTTGGAATTAAAGTCAAAGACCGGACGGAGCAGATCCTTCAGCTGCTGGGGCGTCATCTCCGGGACGGAACGGTCGAAGACCAAGTCCACAAACGAGCCCCGCGGGTTAGCCCGGGAATCGCTGGGCGCGACCGGGACCGTGCCTCCCATGCCACCAACTTCTATCCGCTGATACCACTTCTTCTTTTTCACCGGGCCACCGTTAATCTCGAAATGGATCAGGCGATCTCGGATGACTATGTCGGAAATCATGGCCATGTCACCGGGTTTGGCGGCCGGGCCGTAGGTGGCCATCAGCATCTGCAGCTGTTCGCGATCGGGAGTGATTACGCCGTTTTCGAGCCTCAGGCCAGTTTTTCCCATGGGAAACGGAGAGCGGATATATACCAGTTCCGCGTTGAAGGCGCGGATCAGGTCCATCCGGGTCTGTTTAGAGATGGGAGGAGCTTTTTCCAGCCGCGAAGAGTTGGCAGGCGCCTGCTTATCGTCGGCACTCGCCAAGGCCGCTGCAAGAAGCACGAGAACCGAAATTGCAAACACGCGGCCTGGCATGGACCCCCCGGGGCCTAAGCTTAGATTCATTATAGCTCTGGGAGGATGGACAGAGCAGAAACGGTAGCGCGCTTCTGTCCGAACTCGGCGGTGAAGATCTTCTTTCAAGAGCCCACTGACCAAGCCTCCTAGACTTCCACTCTTACCCCTTCGCGTGCGAGTCGCATGGGAAGCACCTGCGCGCCGTTTTGTCCAATGACTTGCGCCACTCGTACTCGCGCCTCCTGCTCGACCATGAAGATCACGCATCCTCCGCCGCCGGCTCCACAGACCTTGGCCGCGCGGGCGCCGTGCCGGCCGGCGACGGCAATCAGCTTGTCGATCAATGGGGTGGTGATTCCGGGAGCATTGGCTCTGCGGTGCTTCCACTCTTCCCGCAGAAGGCGCGCCACTTCGTTCCAGTCGCGGTGAATCAGGGCGCGGTGCATGGCACGGGCAATCAGGGAAATCTGCTCGAAGTTGCGGAAGACGTGGCGGTCGCCGTCGATGTGGGACTTGAACACTTCCCAGTTGTTGATGCCGGATTTGCGCGGAGCTCCCGTGTAGGCCAGCACGAACCGGGTCTCAATCTCTTCTGGCGCGATGGGGATAGCT
>DATEPX010000311.1:0-4092 GCA_035272945.1 Terriglobales bacterium | reverse complement strand
TGCGATTTGTTGTATGCTCGGGTGATAATCGCAACCTATAATCAACATGTTCGGCCTCCTTTCTCCCGAGCCCTTGGTCGTTAGCGCTACCAAGTGTACTCAGGTCAGATGAGGCCGACGACTTTATGAAATCAAAGGTCGGTGGTTCAAATCCACCCCCCGCAACCATTTGGTCACACACAATCAGTCGCGCGGTTCGAGGGCCGACCGGCGAACCTCCAAGACCCCCATTAACATAAACGAGCTTTGAGAAGGGGTCGCGTCGTGTACCTGCTTCTCAGTTGGCCATGGCGGGCGCGATTTCCCGTCGAAGAAGAGCGCTTGCTGTGAAGCATCGCCTGGCCGTACACGTTCATCGTGCTCTGAACGCTGGCGTCCCGCATGAGCTCCTGCTGTACCTTCATGGGTGCACCGGTGCATATCCCCCAGCGCTGTCTGCCATCTTCGCGAGAGCCGAATTCCATCACTCGTCGGTGGAGTTGCAATCGAAAGCTGGGACCCACGGGCAGATGTTCTGTTCCCAGCGCCACCGACGAGCACAAATAGCACGTTGTCTGAATAGCCATAGTAGCTATATAATATGGCCATGCGTAGCTATAAGAAAACGCTGTCAGTTGGTATCAAGGAGCTGAAGGACCGCGCATCGGAAATCATTGCGCTCGTCCAGCGCACCGGCCAAGCAGTATCGATTACAAAGAACCAGCAAGAAGTTGCGAGGATTATGCCTGTACCAGCCGACGCTCGCGAGCGTCTGATCACTGCCGGTCTTGTCCAACCCGGACCCAAGCCACTCCCTCTTTCTGAGCTGAGGCTTAAGCCACTTACGTCCGACGCCTCTCCGGCGATTGGCGCCATTGTGCGGGATCGCGAAGAAAAGTAATGGCCTTCGTCTACTTGGATTCGTCGGTTCTGGTTGCGATCGCGCTCGGCGACCCGCGGGGTACTCAGGCAGTTGCCAGTCTCGGTTCGCGCGATTCGTGCACCAGTGCACTTTCGCCGGTCGAATGCCAAGCTGGACTCTCGTTCCAGTATGTTACGGCTCCTGGCGGGCTTCCGGCGGCTGAGCAAGCGCTCGATACCGTTCTCGATCGCATGCACATCATTCAGGTAACATCCAGTGTCCTTGTTCAGGCGCGCACATTAGTTCGTCGCCATCGTTCCGGAATCGGACTGCGGACTCTTGATGCAATTCACGTGGCATCTTGTGGCGAGGTTCGGGCACAGGTCGGCGCCGACGCAATCGAATACATCACTGCGGATAGGCGGCAGCACGTCGCATTTATGTCGGAAGGCTTCTCCGGAGCTCTTCTTCCATGAGAGCTCTGCTCTCCACAAACTGGAAAGCACAATCCGTGAGCTTCCAGATGATCAACCACCTGGCGAACGATAATCGTCCACATCAGGAGCTCGTTCCGGTTGTTAACCGGAGGGTTCAAGGTGGAATTCCAGTGAGCTGACGAAGCGACGCCAGCTGTGGTTACCGAAAACTCCGTCCCATCTGAAAACACAGGGGTTCCGAATCATTCGTGAGATCATGATGTGTACCACGATGAGCTCTGTTTTCGTCGCCCTTTTCGCTTTGGTAGCCTCCAGTTTTCGAACCCGTGCAGCCCTGCAGGCGGAGATCCTCGCGCTTCGTCATCAACTTGCGGTTTTTCAAAACAACGCGCCGCGTCGCTTGCGCCTCCACCGCTGCGACCGGTTCTTATGGGTTGTGTTATACCGATTCTGGTCCGATTGGCGGCGATGTTTGCACATGGTTCAGCCCGACACGGTCCTGCGTTGGCACCGCAGAGCTTTCGCCTGGCATTGGACCAGGAAATCGCGACGCCTTCCGGGAAGGCCGGAAATAGCGGCCAACATTCGTGATCTCATTCGACGCATGCGCCAAGCCAACCCCTTGTGGGGTGCACCGCGGATACACGGCGAACTGCTGAAGTTGGGAATTGCCGTGGCGCAATCCACGGTAGCCAAGTGTTTGCCTCGTCCCCGCAAACCGCCTTCCCAGACTTGGCGAACTTTCCTAACGAATCAGCTTGCACAGACCACAGCCATTGATTTTTTCACCGTGCCGACGGCGACCTTCCGGGTCCTATTCGTCTTCGTCGCGCTATCGCATGAGCGACGCCGGGTGGTGCACTTCGGGGTGACGGGATACCCCACGCAGGAGTGGACCATGCAGCAGATGCGGGAAGCGTTTCCCTGGGAGGAGGCGCCGCGATATGTGCTGCGCGATCGAGACGCCATCTACGGAAGGGACTTCGCCGACATGATTCGAGATATAGGAATGGAGGAAGTGCCCACTGCGCCGCGATCCCCCTGGCAAAATCCGTTTTGTGGAACGACTCGTCGGCTCCATCCGACGCGAGTGCCTGGACCAGGTTATCGTGTGGAATGAGAGATCGTTGCGTCGGACTCTGCATAGCTATTTTGCTTACTATCAGCGGTCACGTACGCATTTAGCTTTGGGCAAAGACTCCCCGGAGCCCAGGGCAGTGGAACCGCCAGAACGAGGGTGCGTGGTAGCGATTCCTCAGGTCGGGGGATTACACCACCGATACCAGCGACGCGCCGCTTAGTGCCTGAAGAGCAGGCATTGCCGCCGACATTTTGCTTCGGACAACAAAGCCAACGCTCCGCGGGTCGGCCATTCCCGTCTCAGCAAGTCATGAACGCCAACTCCCATGTGTCCTGGTGCCGATCCGCCAACACCAAGACCATCACGCGCGTTGCCCGCCGAAGGGAAGCCACAACCCTCAAAGAAGCCGGTCGCGCACGGGCCGAGTTTTCGGTAATCGCAGGCATTTGGGCTGAAAATTCTACGAACACCCGTGCAGGCGCCGAAGGCCATGCCTACTGCGAACGATTGATCGGAAGCATGAGGCGCGAGTGCCTGGACTGGGTGATCCCGCTGAGCGAAAAGCACCTGCGGAGAATTCTGCGGGAGTGGGTTGTGCATTACAATCGCGGACGCCCGCATGCCAGTCTTGGTCCGGGAATTCCAGAACCGGCTACTACGCCACGGCTAAGCCCGAAGCGTCCCAGACACGAAGTGCCGCCGGATTGTCGGATAAGGATTAAGGAGGTGCTCGGCGGACTGCAGACCGAATATCGGCTGGAGAGAGTCGCCGCGTGAGATCGAACGCACTTTCTGCGGACCACAAGTAGTGCGCACACTTTCAAGCGTTTCAGTAGATGACGCATCCTGATTATAGATAGGTTTTTCAAGTATATTCGTGCCCGCTGAAGACTTTATGCCGGTTCCAGTTGCTCTGTGTTCGTTGGAGCGGCGATGCCCAAAAAGACCAGAACGGCACGATTCAACCGCACCATATCCTCGTCAGCAAGGCGGCCGACGCGCGCGCCGATCTTTGCCTTCGGAACGGTCGTGATCTTATCCACTAGCAATCGGCAGACGGCGCGCAGGCCGTTGCCCTCGCTTGGCTCAACCGGCAACCGAAACAGAGGAGCATCGGTTGGGTCGGTAGTGAATGCGCACACCGTGACCGAATCCGTCGCGTCGAAACGGTTGTCTTGAATAATGACAGCGGGACGGGGCTTTCCCGCGCAGTCCTTACCGCCCGCAACAGTCCAAATCTCGCCGCGCTTCACATCGCGCCCCAATCGGAGACCGCGTTGATAAAGTCCTGATCCTCTTTGGCGTGAGGACTCTTGGCGACAGCCAGGGACTGCAGGTGCGCCTCGGTCACAAAAGCAGGCGATCTCATGTCAGGTACCCAAATCTGAATAGGCCGCAAGCCCTGCTGGCGCAGGCGCTTGCGATGCGCCCTGACCTTATCCCGAGACGACTTGGATGAACTCCGTGTTCCCATTTCACCTCCACGAATGGTTACATGTAACCTATCACAACTTCCCGCCAACCTCCAGCCAGTAGAAGATTCCGTTGTGCCGGCCTCAGATGGGTGTCGTTACCGAGAACTCCGTCCGGTTTGAAAACGCAGAGGTTCCAATCATTCGTGAGATCATGGTAGCTACCACGATGAGCTCTCTTTTCGTCGCCCTTTTCGCTCTGTTAGCCTCTAGTTTTCGGACCCGTACCGCCCTGCAGGCGGAGATCCTCGCACTTCGTCA
>DATEPX010000310.1:0-3151 GCA_035272945.1 Terriglobales bacterium | reverse complement strand
GTTCCTGACCAACGCCGTGGCGGATCGTCTGCGTGCGAGCGGAAACTTCACCCAGGTAAAGCTGTATGACGGACGCCCCGACATCAATTACGTTCTTAGCGGGCGACTGGAGAAGCTTGAGGAAATTGACTACGAAGGTGGCGTCAAGGTTGAAGTTGCAATCTCCGCTCAGATGACGAGTCTTGCCACCGGTGCGACAGTGTGGACCAATGCGGTCTCCGAGGTTGGAACAGTCGGCCAGCACGATGTACCCGCCGTTGTATCTGAGATGAACCGGACGATGGAGCGGGCAATCGTGAAGCTGCTGACGCCGCCTCCTGGCCCCGCTCCGAGCAAGGGAAACTAATCGACAGGCGTTTCAGGAGGTTATGTCAGTGCAAAGCGGTTATGCTGCAACGATACCTTCCGCCGAGTTTCGACTTACCAGCACCGAGGGATTGCACGTCGCCTGTTCCCGGTGGGATAGCCTCGGCCCGGTGCGCGGCGTGGTCCAGATTGCGCATGGTATGGGTGAACATATCGGGCGGTACGTCGGCACGATCGAAGTGCTGGTATCGGCCGGTTTGACTGTCTATGGAAACGATCACCGCGGACACGGCCGCACTGCGCCCTCCGCCGCACATCTCGGAGATTTCGGCGAGGGCGGCTTTGACTCTTTAGTAGAGGACATGGTTCGGCTGAGCCACATCGCCAAGGAGGAGATCCCCGATGCGCCATTCATGCTGCTGGGGCACGGTATGGGTTCCTTCGCAGCGCAACAATACGGCCCCGCCAAGCCTTTGTCACTTGCTATAGTCTTGACACCACTCCGTCGACGTTCGGCTAACATTTCAAAGGCTTACAACTGGCCTAAGGGTTGCACTCTTCAAAAGGCGCTTTCGCCACCTGCGAGCAGCAAGAGCCAACCACTGCACAACGAAATGAAAATCCATTCCGACTCCACCGCGTTGACACAAGGAGCATAAGAAATGACCCCTGTCTTAGAAGTAGAAGAGCCATCAACAACCTCAACCTCCCTCAGCGCTTATGGAATAGCGAGATCCACCATTCAAGGGTCGCCGCTGAGTTCAGAGGAATTAAGAAAGACCGACGCCTACTGGCGAGCCTGCAAGTACCTGGCGCTCGGCATGATTTATCTCCAGGCCAATCCCCTTCTGAAGGAAGCACTGAAGCCGGAGCATATCAAAAATCGGTTGCTCGGACACTGGGGCTCGAGCCCCGGCCTCGCTTTCATGTATATCCATTTGAACCGGCTGATCAAGAAGTTCGATCTGGACATGATTTTCATGGCGGGTCCTGGGCATGGCGCGCCCGGCGTTCTGGGCCCAGGGTATCTCGAGGGAACGTACTCCGAGATCTATCCCGAAAAGAGCGAAGACGAACGTGGCCTGTACGAGTTCTTCAAACAGTTTTCTTTCCCAGGTGGCATCGGCAGTCACTGCACGCCAGAGACTCCCGGTTCGATCCACGAAGGCGGCGAACTGGGATATGTGCTTTCCCACGCCTGCGGCGCTGCGTTCGATAACCCTGACCTGATTGTCGCTGCTGTGGTTGGAGACGGTGAATCGGAAACCGGACCGCTGGCAACTTCGTGGCACATCAACAAGTTCCTGAGTCCCATTCGCGATGGAGCGGTACTGCCCATCCTTCACTTGAACGGCTACAAGATCAATAACCCGACTCTGCTGGCGCGCATCAGCCACGAGGAACTGGAAGACCTCATGCGCGGATATGGCTGGACGCCACACTTCGTTGAGGGATCGGATTCTGAAAGCATGCACCAGGCCATGGCGGCTACGGTGGAACACTGCATCACAGAAATTCGAGCGCATCAGCAGGAATGCCGTACCCGCGGCGTTGCGAAGCGGCTGCGTTGGCCGATGATCGTGCTGCGTTCCCCGAAAGGATGGGGCGCGCCGCGAGAAGTAGGTGGTCACTTCCTCGAGGGGTTCTGGCGTGCGCACCAGGTGCCCTTGACCGATGTCAAGAAGAACCCGGAACAGCTGCGCATACTCGAGAAGTGGATGCATGAGCAGAAACCGGAGGAGCTTTTTGGCCAGGATGGCAAGCTCGTTCCGGAACTCAAAGCGCTGGCGCCAACTGGGGACCGCCGTATGAGCGCGAATCCTCATGCCAACGGTGGAAGGGTTAGGAGGGCTCTGCGTTTGCCTGACTTCGCCGATTATGCGGTGAAAGTGGACCAGCCGGGAACCCTCGAAACCGAAAACGTCCCGCCTCTGGGCAACTTCCTTCGCGATGTAATGAAGGAAAACATGAACAACTTCCGGGTCTTCGGCCCAGACGAAACCACATCGAACAAGCTACAAGCTATCTACCAGGTCGCCAAGAAATTCTGGATTGCCGACTATTTCCCCGAAGACCAGGACGGTGGCGAACTGGCGACCGATGGGCGTGTGGTTGAGATGCTGAGCGAGCATACCATGGAGGGCATGCTCGAAGGCTATCTGCTGAGCGGCAGAAATGGTTTCTTCTCCTCCTATGAGGCCTTTGTCCACGTGATCGACTCCATGTTCAACCAACACGCGAAATGGCTCTCGATCTGCAACAATCTGTCGTGGCGCCAGAAGATCGCATCACTGAACCTTCTGATCACCTCGACGGTCTGGCGTCAGGATCACAACGGTTTCACGCACCAGGATCCCGGTTTCCTCGACGTTGTCCTAAATAAGAGCGCCGCGGTCACGCGTATTTACCTTCCGCCCGACGCCAACTGCTTACTGTCGGTAGCCAACCACTGCCTGCGAAGTGAGAACTACATCAATGTGATCGTTTCAGACAAGCAGCTGCACCTGCAATACCTGAATATGGATGCGGCTATCGAGCATTGCACCAAGGGCATCGGTATTTGGGACTGGGCCAGTAACGACCAGGGTGTGGAACCCGATGTCGTGATGGCCTCCGCCGGCGACATACCGACCCAAGAGGCGCTGGCCGCGACAATGCTGCTGCGGGAGGAGTTCCCCGACATAAAGATTCGTTTCGTCAACGTGGTGGATCTTTTCAAATTGGAGCCCAGCAAGAACCATCCGCATGGGCTAACGGACCGTGACTTTGATTCTCTCTTCACGGCTGACAAGCCGATCATTTTCAACTTCCACGGCTATCCTTACCTGATTCACCGTCTCGCATA
>DATEPX010000309.1:0-7754 GCA_035272945.1 Terriglobales bacterium | reverse complement strand
GGCGTCGGCGTGCAGCAGCTCTCGAACGCCAACGCTCTGCAGGTGGATAAGGCCGCCAAGGCCGCACTCGAGGAGTTATCCAAGTCGTTTCCGCCAGGAATTAAGTACGTGATCGCCTTCGATACGACGACCGTCGTCGGTGACTCTGTGCGAGAAGTGGTAACGACGCTGGAAGAAGCGGTCCTCATCGTCATCATTGTGATCTTCCTGTTTCTGTTGGACTGGCGTGCCACGATTATTCCGGCGGTCACCATTCCGGTATCGCTCATTGGCACTTTTGCTTTCATCAAGATCTTCGATTTTTCGATCAATTCCCTGACGCTCTTCGGAATTACTTTGGCGACGGGACTTGTGGTGGATGATGCGATCGTAGTCATAGAAAACGCGCAGCGCCATATAAACCTGGATGGAACTGATCCGCACGGCGCGACATCTGTCGCCATGGCGGAGGTGTCGAGCGCGGTGGTGGCAACGTCGCTGGTGCTGATTTCGGTATTCGTCCCGGTTTCGTTCTTCCCGGGCACGACGGGAATTCTCTACCGGCAATTCTCGCTGACCATTGCGTTTTCGATTGCAATTTCCCTCTTTAACGCGCTTACACTCTCGCCTGCGCTCGCGGCGATTCTGTTGCGCAATGAAGAGCACAAGTATTCTGTCTTCGATTGGACAGGGATCGGCTGGCTGTCGCGCGGATACAGGAAGTTCGCCCATGGCGTGGACGGCGTGATCCATGGTCTGGGAAGCGCGTACGGAAAAGTGATTGGCTGGGTGCTCAACTATCGTTACGCCATGATCGTGCTGTTCTTGACCGGCTTGGCCGCCACCGCTTATATGTACGTTCACGTCCCCACCGGCTTTGTACCCCAGGAGGACCAGAACTATTTCATCGTCGTGGTCCAGGCGCCGCAGGGCGCTTCTCTGGCCTACACGACGGACATCGCGCGGCAAGCAGAACAGATCTTGCGAGCGGATCCGGACGTTTTCGGCACCTTCGCGGTCCCCGGCTTTTCGCTCGCGGGCGGGAGTTCTTCGAACTACGGGCTAATTTTCGCTCCCCTGAAGCCGATCGACGACCGGAAAGGCAAAGGGCACGCCGCCAGTGATATTGTGGCTCGGGTCGCTCCCAAGTTATTCAGGGTCCCGGGAGCGATCGTGGTGCCGTTCGAACCGCCCGCAATCAATGGCATCGGCAGCTTTGGCGGATTCCAGTTTGAACTGCAGGATTTGGGTCGCAACACCCTGCAGGACATCGACACCGTCGCGCACAAGATCGTTGCCGGCAGCCGCCAGCGGCAGGATCTGACTGGACTGTTCACCAGTTTCACGGCGAATGATCCGCAGCAGCTGGTGCAGATCGATCGCGAAAAAGCCAAGGCCATTGGCGTCCCCATCAGCCAGGTTACTCAAGCGCTGGGTGTTTACATGGGCTCGCAGTATGTGAACGACTTCGACTTCAATAATCGCTCGTATCGCGTTTACGTGCAGGCCGATCAGCCGTTCCGCATGACCGCGCGAGACCTGCGGGAATACTATGTGCGCTCCGACACCAGCGGCCTGGTTCCGCTCGGGAACATCGTCTCGCTGAAAGAGACCTCCGGGCCGCAGGTCATCAATCACTACGATCTGTTCCGCTCTGCCGAAATCGACGGTGCCGCCGCTCCTGGATACAGCTCCAGTCAGGGACTGAAGGCAATGGAGGGACTGGCGAAGCAGAACATGGTGCAAGGAATGTCCTTCCAATGGACGGGTCTGGCCTTGGAGGAAGTGGAAGCTGGCGGCAAGGCGATCCTCATCTTTGGCCTTGGCATTCTGGTGGTCTATCTGACTCTTTCCGCGCAGTACGAGAGCTTCGCGTTGCCGTTTATTATCCTGCTGGCGGTTCCAACCGCGGTACTCGGCGCGTTGCTGTTCATCTCTGCGCGCGGCCTGGTGGATGACGTCTACGTGCAGATCGGACTGGTCATGCTGATCGGGCTCTCGGCGAAGAACTCGATTTTGATCGTCGAATTTGCCGAACAACTGATCGAGCAAGGCCGTTCCATCACAAACGCCGCGATGGAAGCCGCTGAGTTGCGGTTGCGTCCGATCCTGATGACGTCGTTTGCATTTATCCTCGGTGTGCTGCCCCTCTATTTCGCAAGCGGGGCCGGCATGCTGGGCCGGCACTCAGTCGGAACCACGATCGTTGGCGGCATGTTGTTCTCCACCGTCCTTAACCTCTTCTTTATTCCCGTGCTGTACGTTATTGTCAAAGGGTTGCTGGTTTCGTTCTCGCCAAAAAAGGAAACAGAAACCAGAGAGCCCGTGGAAGTCGCATAATTGGTTAGTGACTGGTTCGTCGTGACTGGTTCGTTATGACGACGATGAAGTCAAACTGGCGTTGACCTAACGCGAGGAGCGCGATGGATGTTTGAGAGTATTCTCTGCGAAATAACGGAATACGATCCCGACGTTCTTGAGCCACTGATTGGGCTCGCCGTCGAAATTGCTCGCGAGGGTCGAGAGGGAAAACGCGTTGGCACGCTGTTCACCCTGGGAGATGAGAATGCCGTGCTCGCCAGATCCAGACCGTTGATTTTGGACCCGTTGTTGGGGCATCCTGAGTCTTCGCGCCACGTCACCAATCTCGATCTCCGCGGAACCATTAAGGAATTAGCGCAGCTGGATGGCGGGTTCGTGGTGAGTCACGACGGAATTGTCCTCTCCGCGTGCCGCTACCTCGATGCCGTGGCGGCACAAGTGGAGGTGCCGCTGGGACTCGGCAGCCGTCACATTGCCGCTGCCAACATGAGTGCTGTGACCAAGGCGGTGGGCATTGTAGTTTCTGAGAGTTCAGTGGTGCGACTTTTCTGTCATGGGCAACTGGTTGGCGAAATCATTCCCGAGCTTTGGATGATGGACCATGCCGCCCACCTTCGCGGTGCCGTGAAGAGGGAGCAAGTCGGCGAATTAACGGTGCTGACGCCAAATCCGCGACGAGCCTCTACCGCGAAGTAAGCGCGATCGGCAACTGATATACGGAACTGAAAACATGACAGCGCTGCAGGAATTCGGATGTGAAGTCTGTGGACTCGTGACCAGTAATCCCATTCACTGGTTCGTGATTCGGTGTGGAGACTCCGAGCTTACAGTGCAGCGATGGAATTCTGAGGCCGCCAACGCGGCCGGCGCCCGGCATTACTGCGGTGAAGCCCACGCCGAGGTGTACATCAGTCGCTGGTTTGACTCGGTGTGCACACCGCCGAAGCCGAGTTTCAAGTAGCGGCGTCGCCGAGCGCAACGAGGTTGTGGGCTGGATTCTTGATTCTCACCGTGGCCAAGCGCGCATCGCCGCCCCTACCACCCGTCGCAATTGCTCGCGGCTTGCGCCGCTGGCCGCCTGCACGGCCATGCCTTGAGAGATGGTCACTACGTAGCGCGCGAGGTCGGCGGGATTTGAATCGGCCGGGAGATCCCCTTCCGCTATCGCGCGTTTGAAGCGCCGGCGTACAGCAGCCTCGCCCGCCAACCGCCGCGAAACTAGCTCCTTGCGAATGCAATCGGAAGCTTCTCCACACACGAGCGCAGCTTGCACCATTAGGCATCCCGACGGATGGTGTGGATCAGTGAGCAACTCGGCGGCTCCACGCAGCAGCTTTTCGGTCACAGTGCGTGCCGTCGGTTGCTTGAGAGCTTCGCCCACGTAGGCGGCTGGCCCTTCGGCGTAGCGGTCAAGTGCCTTGCGGAACAGAGTTTCCTTGTCACCGAATGCGGCATAAAGACTGGGGCGGTTGATACCCATCGCCTGGGTCAAGTCCGATAGGGAGGCCCCCTCGTAGCCCTTGCGCCAGAATACCTGCAGCGCTGCATCCAGAGCTTTGTCCAAGTCGAAGGAGCGTGGCCGGCCAGCAGGCGTCCGGGGCTTCCGCGGTTTCTGCGGTTTCATCTCCCTATCATAGTATTTTCTTACCGTTCAGTACAGATCGAGGATGAAAAGAGTGGACTACCGCTGACAAGGCGGATTGGTATTGCTGACAGGCGTCGCATAAAGGGGCGCACATGACGCGGACCTGAAGGCACCCCGATTCGCACGAATCATCAGTCGCCACGTCATCGCATAACAAGATCCGAGTACTCCGGGTGCTTCGCTACGTGTTCCTGCACTGATGGACAAATAGTGTCTACCTTGAGGCTGTTCTCGCGGGCCCAGTGCAGAGCCGTTTCTGCCAGAGAGGAAGCGAGCCCCATACCACGCAATTTTTTAGGAACTTCAGTGTGGGTCAGCTCAAGCACACTTCCGCTCAAACTGTATTCAAGATAGGCGACTTCACCGTTCCGCTCGATTTCGAAACGGCCAGTTGTTACCTTCTGCTGCGGCAGACGCTTATGGCGAAAGATTCCCCACGTCGCATCCATATTTCTACGGCCAAAAGATTAGTCCGCGCGAGGTTTGACTCATAGTTCCGCAATGCGATTGAGGGCAGGGTTTATGCCTGCCCCCCATTTACTTTCCTACCTTCAGTGTCGCAGTCGTGCTGTGCGTCAGAGTTCCGGACGTTCCCGTGAATGTGAGCATGGACGTACCTTTGGACGCGCCCCTCGGCACAGCCAAATCAACCGTAACCTTGGCCGTCTCAGACCCAGATGTCAGCGTGACTGACGATAGAATGACCGTGCAAGTTGAATTCGGCGGCCCGCCGGTGCAGGTCAGATTGATGGTCCCCTGGAATCCAGTCGTTGACGATAGCATAAGCGTATAGACCGCCATGTGCCCGGGCGGAATGGTCTCGGTTGTAGGCGAAACCACGATTGTGAGTGGCTCTTTTGGGAAGGTTTAGAGGGTTCTTGTGGCTGGGTTCGGGATTGGTTCTTCGTCGCTGGGAAACACAAATTGACTGGGTCGTGTGAGGAGTCGAAGTGAGTTTGTGCTGCGCTGTCAGCTCGTACGAGGCTTCCTTGGTGATGTCGAATGCCCTGGCCACGGCATGTCCGCCCGCGGACTTGATCTGATCAACGACAGCGCGTGCAGCCGCCTCATTGAAATCCGCCGCGGTGACCTTCATGCCTTCCTGCGCAAGGCGTAAGGCTGTGGCCCCGCCGATGTTCCCCGGCGCCGCTCCAGCAACGATGGCTACCTTGTCCCGAAGTCCCCTCATGCTAAATTGTCCTCGATCCTTCTTCCTCAGTTGCGCGGTGTGCCTTGAGCGGCTCCGTTTTTTGTAACCAGCACCATGCGGAACCGTGCTTTGCCTTCCATCATGCGAGCGTAAGCATCCGCAGCCTGTTCGAGCGGGACTGTCTCGATCATGGGTCGGATATTCTCGAGGACGCTGAAGGCGAGCGTGTCTTCGCCGTCTATCGGTGTCCCCGTCAGGCTCCCGTAGATCGAGCGCCCTCCAAAGACGAGCGGGAATGCATTCAATTGGATTGGGTCCTGCGGTACGCCCACCACGATCAGCTTGCCGTGGGCTGAAAGACCGGGCACAAGTGATCCCATGGCGCTGCCACTGGTTCCTGTTGCAAGAATCGCCCTGGCCCCGCCCATACGCTGCAATACCGCTACAACATCCTCGGCGGCAGTATCGATGTAGACATGCGCACCCAAGTCTTTCGCAAGCTTTTCCTTGTCGCGTCCACGCCCGATTGCGACAGTGCGGAATCCCAGGTGCCGTGCAAACTGGATCCCAAGATGCCCAAGGCCACCTAGGCCCTGCACCGCGACGAGATCTCCACCGCGGAAGCCCGCATTGCGAAGAGCGTTATAGGTCGTAATGCCCGCGCAAAGGAGAGGAGCGGCTTCCGCGGATGTGAGCTCATCCGGAACGGAAGAGATGGCGCGTGCTTCAGCGATCATCACTTCCGCATATCCTCCATCCACGGTTACCCCCGATGTCACAGGGTTCTGACAATTAACGGGGTCTCCACGTCGGCACGATTCACACACCCCGTCTTCACCGGCGATGAGGCCAACACCAACCCGTTGACCGATTTTCCATCGGGACACACCTGCACCCAACCCTTCAATGCGACCGACAACTTCATGTCCAGGAACGCGCGGCAGAGTTAAACCCGGATAAACGCCCATGACCGTGGCCGCGTCGGTGTGACAGATTCCGCATGCTTCCACCCGAATCCGGACCTGCCCGGCTCCGGGTTCGGAGACTTGTCGTTCCACTACTCGAAACTTGCCCGGCTCATATACTTCTACAGCTTTGTATGTGCTTTTCATCGGTATGTGCCCTCAATCCTTTTCTCGTTCGATCCATTCGCGAATACGAGCCGCTGCGAGTCTTCCATCACTACAATCGACTCATGACAGACGTCTCGCTTATGTCAGATTTGCCTGCGAGTCGTTCGCGCACCGCAGGCACCACGCGAGTGCCAATCGCTTCGATGGCTTGCATGAGTTTCGCATGAGGTAGAGAGGCCGCGTTCATTTGAAATGTGAGGCGGGAGATACCACCAAGCGCTTCACTGTGCCGAACGATCTTTTCTATTACTTCTTCGGCGTTGCCGACGAGTAGCGCGCCCTCCGGGGTTCGTTGCGCCTCGAATCCAGCACGGGTGACGGCCGGCCATCCGCGCTCCTTCGCGACAGAGGCGACGGCGCGGGCGTAGCCCGGGAAGAAGTCGTCGATGGCCTCTTGTGTCGTACGTGCGACATAGCCCAGGGCGTGTACACCAACTCTCATGCGATCGGGCGAGTGTCCGAACCGCTTGCCGGTTTCCCGGTAGAGATCAATGAGAGGTCGGAATCGCCGCGTTTCACCGCCGATGATTGCGACCATTAAAGAAAGACCAAGCGCCCCGGCGCGAGCGAACGATCGTGGAGTCCCTCCAACTCCGAGCCATATCGGAAAAGGATTCTGCACCGGTCTCGGGTAGACACCCTGACCTGTTAGGGCCGCCCGATGTTTGCCGGACCAATGGACGTGCTCGTTCTCGCGGATCTTTAGGAGCAGGTCGAGCTTCTCTGCAAAAAGCGAGTCGTAGTCTTCGAGTTTGAAGCCGAACAACGGAAAGGAATCGATGAATGAACCACGGCCTACGACCATCTCCGCCCGGCCTTGCGAAAGAAGATCGAGCGTGGCAAAGTTCTGAAACACCCGTACCGGATCGGCTGAACTCAGGACCGTTACAGCACTAGTGAGACGGATGCGGTGCGTTCGTGCGGCCGCTGCTCCCAGAATGACTGCAGGCGCCGAGTCGAGGTAATCGCGCCGGTGGTGTTCGCCGATGCCAAACACATCCAAACCAACCTGATCGGCAAATTCGATCTGTTCGACCAGGTTGCGCAGACGGTCCGACGCACTGACGGCAAGACTCGCGTCGTCGTATGCTGCTGCGAAGCTGTCAATACCAATTTGCATTTGGGTCTCGCCCAACTCTGCGATCATCAGCTTGCTCCTTTCCGCTTCTGCGTGAGGGCGGCGGGCACGTGCCGATTATTTTTTCAGTGAGTTGCTCTCAACCCTTTCAGTGCTCCGCCCCACGCAATCACTTCATCTGCCATCGCATGCACTGCCTTGTCGTGCTGTTCGTGCGGCTTAAAGGTCGTGAAGTTCTCAAAGTCTGTCCACATCGAAAGCGCCACCTGTGCTCGCACGTCCGCAACCTTGATTTCGCCCATCACGAGCCTCAAGTTCTCCACCGCTCGGACACCGCCAGCGCCGCCATATCCCACAAATCCTGCCGCTTTGTTGTTCCATTCGTGGAAGAGAAAATCGATCGCGTTCTTCAACGCCGCCGAGGTGGCATGGTTGTATTCGGGGGTG
>DATEPX010000308.1:0-4633 GCA_035272945.1 Terriglobales bacterium | reverse complement strand
TGTAACGAGCCGCTTTTTTTTCCCTCTTCGAAAGTAATATTCCTCAGATTGAATCAGGGAAGTAGGGTGGTGATCGCGAGAGCGCACCGGGTTGCAGCGTGAACCGCGGACGGATCACGCCGGGTTACATTTCGATGCTCGGTATCCCTGCGCTTGTGGTTCGTTGAATTCGATGTAGGATCTCGAGCGGTGGAAGGCTCGGCGGTTTTCTTCACAGGAATCACCGAGCCCTCCCTTAGACCAAACCAGGGAGTCATGACACTCCCAGGAAGGCTTCCATGCAAATCCTACAACCATTCGCCGGCTCCATCCAGCGTTACTTGGACGAGATCGCCGATACAGATCGCTACCGTCCGGATCACTGCCCGCAATGCGGAGCCAAACATCCTTTGACCGGTCATGGCTTCTACTTCCGTTCACTCGTGGATACCGCCTTCGACGGAGTCATCCGCGTCCGCCGTTATCTGTGCCGTTCCTGTAAGCGCACAGTCTCTTTACTACCGGAATTCGTCCTGCCCTGGCTACGATTCAGCATCTCCGTGATCGCGCTGTTCCTCGTCGCCCGATTGCTCAACGGTCTCACGCTCGTGGCCGCCGCCCCCGCAGCCGCGCAACCTGGGATGCCTTACCAGCGCGGGCAGTTCTGGATCCGCCGTTTTCAAAAACAGGCGCCCGCCCTGAGCCTGGCGCTGGTGCCGCTGGTGACGCCGAGCCACCCTCGGGACCCGGCGGCGGACTTCGTTTCCATAGCTCTGCGAATGCTCGAAGCCATCGGATGGATCGCCGCGCATCGTTTCCTATTTTCGCAGCTTCGTGTCCATCTGCTGGGCTGGCCCGCGTGTCTCGTTCCGGCAGGGCGGCGAATCACGCTGGCCGCCGAGTGCTCCGCTCCCTGAGGTTCCCCACACAGCATTTGCATGGCGGAAGATCGCCGCTCCTGATTATCGTCCGGGGCATGGAGGTTTTCCGCATGAATACCAAAGCCGAAAAACTGGCCCTGTTTCGCTACGGGCTAATCGCTCAGCTGGTAATCGAAACTCTTCCCCGCGGCGAACTCACGCGCCGGGCCCAGGAGATCGCCAGCCGCACCTACGACATCCCCCATTCGAAACGGACGGCGGTTTCCGTCGATACACTGCTCGATTGGGCGCTGCGCTACCGCAACGGCGGTTTCGAAGCGCTGGCTCCCAAGCCTCGCCAGGACCGTGGACAGTCGCGCGTCATCAACCCGCAACTGGCCAGCCTCATCGAACGCCTGAAGCGCGAGAACCCGCATCGCACCGGCACGACTCTGTTGCGCGAACTGGCTTTGTCTTCCGATAAGGAGACGCCCGCGATCTCTGCTTCCACACTCTACCGCTTCCTCAAACAACGCGGCCTTTCGGAAAAGCAACTGCTCGCCCCACCGGCGCACAAGAAGTTTGAGGCCGAACTCAGCAATCAGATCTGGCAGGCCGACATGCTGTTCGGCCCTTGGGTCCGGCGGGTGAAGGGTGGCGGCCGCATGCAGGCCTTTCTTCACGCCACTCTCGATGACGCCAGCCGGCTCATTCCCCATGCGCAGTTTTATGCCAGCCAAGGACTCGATGCCTCACTCGACTGTCTGCGTCACGCCGTCGCAGCACGAGGATTACCAGCCCGCTTGTACATTGACAATGCGAAGATCTATCGCTCGCCGCAGTTGGCGCGCATTGCTGCCTCACTCGGTATTCTGATTGTGCACTCTCGACCCTACCAGCCGGAAGGTCGCGGCAAAGTGGAAAGATTCTTCCGCACGGTAAGAGAGCAATTCCTCGCCAACCTCGATCCTAAACATACACTCTCCCTCGAGGAGTTAAACGATCGTCTGTGGATCTGGATCGAAAGCGTTTATCATCGCTCCGAACATAGTGCGCTCGGAGGCACTCCGCTCGCACGTTGGCAGCGTGATAGCGAACAGGTCCGCCAACTCCCGCCCGCCACCGATCTGCGCCGTCTCTTCTTCCATCGCCTGGATCGCCTGGTGCGCCGGGATTCCACCTTCCTGCTGCACAAGCTTCTCTACGAGGCTCCGCCTCATCTGGCTGGACACACCGTCGAGGTGCGCTTTGATCCTCTCGATGCCGCAGAGGTCGAGATCTGGTTTCAGGGAAAACTGGATGTCACTGCGCGGCCCGTCGATCCGGTGGTCAACGGTCAGTTGCCCTTCGTGAAACGGGCGGCCTCGGCGGAACCCGAATCCACCGGCATCAACTTCGTCGAACTGCTCAAACAGAAACCGGAGAAGGAGTAACCGTCATGATGGAAACTTTTTTCGGCTTCAAGAAAACGCCTTTCTGCGACAGCCCCGATCCCAAACAGTTATTCTCTTCGCAGGCCTGGGATCAAGTTAAGGCGCGGTTGCAGTTCCTGGCCGATCATCACGGCGTCGGCCTGCTCACCGGGGAAGTCGGAGCCGGTAAATCGACCGCCGTCCGCTGCTTCACCGCCGCGCTCAATCCCAACCTATATAAGGTCCTGTATCTGCACTGGAATTCCGGATCCACGCTCGATCTGCTCCGCCAACTGGCACTGGATCTGGATCTGGAACCCGCCCACTACCGCGGCGATTTGGTGCGCCAGATCTCCCAGACCGTCGTGCGCCTCAATCAGAGTAAAAAGCAGCATCCCATTCTTGTCTGCGACGAGGCCCAGTTAATGGGTCATCCCGTGCTCGAACAACTTCCCCTATTGTTGAACTTCGATATGGATTCGAGTCGCTATCTGACCTTGCTGCTGGTAGGCCAGCCGCTGCTGCGCCGCACCCTCTCCCTGCAACTGCATGAAGCGCTGCGCCAGCGCATCGCCGTGCAGTATCACCTCGAAGGACTCTCGCGCGAAGAACTCGACGACTATCTCGCACAGCAACTCAAGGCCGCCGGCGTGACCCAGCCGCTGTTTGACGACACTGCGAGACAGGCTCTCTATCAAGCCACCAAAGGCATTCTCCGCAAGGTCAATAAATTGGCCCTGAACGCTCTGCGTCTGGCAGCTTCTCGCAAAGAGGCTACGGTTGGGGAAGCGATCCTGCTGGATGCCACCAAGGAGGCGATGCTATGAGCGATGCCGCAAAGCCCGCCCCACCGACGGTACTGTCTCTAGCGCAGTTGCTCGAACAGCAGCCGTCGACTGCACCGGCCGGTCTGGTGGAACCGGGACTGCTGCCACCACAGGGCATCTTGTTTGTTGGCGGAGAGCCCAAGGTGGGCAAGTCTCTGCTGGTGGCTAACCTTGCCTTGTCACTCGCGGCCGGCGTGGACCGCCTTGGTTTTTCCATCCCGGCTCGGCGCCGTGTGCTCATCTGCCAGTTCGAACTTCCTGTCCCGCAGTTTGTCAGCCGTCTCTCGCTCATGCGCCGTGCGTTGGGAGCGGCCGCCGATCAGCATCTTCTCGTGGATACGCGCGCCTCAGGCCATCTGCTCAGTGCCGCGCAGGGACTGAATCACTTTGTCGCTGCCGCGCGGGCCGCCGCCGCTGATGTCCTGGTTCTCGACCCGCTCTACTCCACGCACGATCAGGATGAAAACGATACCCGCGCCATGGCCGCCTTGTGCCAGTCGCTGTTGCGCCTGCGCGATGCCTCCCGCGCCGCTCTCGTCGTCGTGCATCATGTTCGAAAATCCATCGGCCGTCACGAGATCGGCAGCGCCTTTCGCGGCTCCAGTGCTCTGCATGCCGTGGGCGACAGTTATTTGCTGCTCACGCGGCCTGCTCCGCACCTCTCTACCATCGAGCTTCGTTTTCAGTTTCGCTATGCGGCTTCGCTGCCTTCGCGGCTGCTTCAACTCGATCCCCGCACTCTGTGGTTCTCCTCGACCGAGAAGCCGCCCGCCACAGCGGCGACGCGACGCAAAGTTGAAAAGGCAGATGTCACCCAGGCTCTGGCAGATGTGGGTGACAAAGTTCACTACAACCAACTGCGCGACCAGATCATGAATGCCACGGAGTGCTCCAAACGGACGGCTCAACTGGCCATCAGCGAAGCTTGCCAGCTGGGCTGGATCGTGCAGGCCAACGGTCATTACCATCTGCCGTTGTAGCTATCGATTGTCCGCGCGGGGGTCGCGCCCAAGCGGATGCCCAAGGCCGATGCGACGGGGCTGGCTCCGAAGAAATCGGCTGACCACAACTCTCCCGCACACGATTCGTCTGTGCGGGAGAGTTTGGCTTCCTCTTCCTACTCTCAGGCGGTGCGCCGAGCCAGAACAGCAAGCCCCATTTCTTTGGTGAAGCCTCTGAGCGGAGGCCTTGGGCCTAAAACGCGAAGACCGCCCGGCCGCCTTTGCCGGGCGTTCCCAATCCCGATTTTTGGCTCTTCTGGTGTGGGGATACCGCTCGTGCCTACACAGGTGAGTATCCTATCCCACTCGCCTGCTCCGTCAACACTGTCGGCCGGTCAAGAGGCATAGGAATCCGAGAATCCGCCAGAAAAATAAGCTGACACCTTCGGGGGAAAACAGTGCGATCCGTTACACGATTCCGCAAAACATGGTTGCGTGGACAACGCTGTCTGGAGGACATCAATAACTTCTGGATGGCTCACCGTCCGCAAACCATGTCAGAACTGTACTCGCATCTTCACGAAGAATTGCAGTTACGGCTCGATGAAGCTGAG
>DATEPX010000307.1:0-2961 GCA_035272945.1 Terriglobales bacterium | reverse complement strand
AAGAGGTTCGGCGTGCCGAATTACTCGACGAGAGCGCCGCCGAAATGCTGCACCGCGTCTACATCTGATAAGCCAGACTCAGCGGCACGATCATCACTGCTCCGGTCGACGCGAAATAGGATTTATTATGTGTGCCACTGTCTCCACCATTAGTAGGCACAATCGAACTGTATAGAACATTCGATCCCGGAGGTCGGCAACTCTTACCTGGGGATTCCTTCAGGGTTGCCCGTCAACTGCTCGGTGCCGAATCGGTAAACGCTGACCGACGAATCGCGGGTAGTCGGTTCAGTTCTTGATTGGGAAGCGCATGATCTCTTGTTGCTCCTGCGTCATCCAGGCACATCTCTGGCGGGCCCCATTTGGTTCGCCCAATTCGTCAGATCGCAGCACCTCGATCAGGAGCTTGGAGAGGCAGCGCTGGCGCCTTGTTTTTTGGCGTATCCTACCTCACTTAATGCCTTTGCGACCCCGGTCAGCGCACTCGAATCGTCGATCGTGGCGGGAATTTTGTAATCGTTCCCGTCGGCGATCTTCTGCATGGTGCCGCGCAGGACCTTCCCGGACCGCGTCTTGGGCAGAGCCGGCACAACCACCGCGGTTCTGAACGCCGCCACCGGGCCGATCTTCTGCCGGACCATCTGCACGACCTCTGTGACAATCTCATGTGGATCGCGGTCAACCCCTTTTTTGAGCACCAGGAAACCCACCGGAATCTGTCCCTTCAGTTCGTCATGCACGCCGACCACTGCGCACTCGGCCACGTCAGGGTGAGAGGCCAGAACTTCCTCCATGGCGCCTGTGGACAAACGGTGTCCGGCCACGTTGATTCATCGCCCGGATCAACACCATAGATGTTCTTCATGGTCCACTTCAACGCCACAAGATGACCGCCATTGTCGCGAACAACCCCTTTCGGCTGTCCGGTGGTACCGGAGGTATAGAGAATGTAGAGAGGATCCGTTGTGGCGAGCGGAACGCATTCGTGTGGCTTTGCCGCCTCCATGACTTCATTCCAGTCGCAGTCGCGGCCCACCATGAGCTCAGCGCGCTGCATGTCGCGCTGAAGAATCACACATCTCCCGGGTTTGTGCCTGGCAATTCGAAGCGCTTCGTCGAGGAGGGGTTTGTAAGGAATTATTCTCTTCACCTCTACACCACACGAGCAGAAACGATCACTTTCGGGTTGGCATCATCGATGCGCGCCGCGAGTTCGTTTGCAGCAAAGCCGCCGAATACCACGGAGTGGACTGCCCCCAGGCGGGCGCACGCGAGCATTGCTACAGCCGCCTCCGGGACCATCGGCATGTAGATGATCACGCGATCGCCTTTACCGACACCCAAGCGCGCGAGCGCTCCCGCAAAACCGGCTACCCTGTCGCGCAATTCGCGGTAAGTGAACGTTTTGCTGGCACTAGTGACCGGGCTGTCGTAGATGAGCGCGGGTTGATCGCCACGGCCCTCTTCAATGTGAAGGTCGAGGGCGTTGTAACAGGTGTTCACTTCGCCGCCAACGAACCAGCGATAGAACGGCTGGCGGCTGTCGTCGAGCACCTTGTCCCATTTCTTGTACCAGTGGACTGCTTCCGCGGCTTCGCCCCAGAAACCGGCAGGGTCTTTTAATGACCGGTCAAACGCGGCCCTGCAGAGATCCTGTTCCCATGCAATTCTCCGCGAGGATCATATCGTGGGGAGGATTATATCGTTCGTAGCCGAAGAGAGTACAACGACTTCGTGCCCTCCAGCTCAGCTGGGGTCAGCCTGTTATCGAGTAGTGGTCGGCAACCCTTCCATATTCGAAGCCCCAGTTCAAAGCTGAGGCTCGATGCCGATTCGGTCATTGACCGCGGATTGAATTCGCTGTTTGCAGCCAAGATAGCGTTCCGTGGTTTGAACTGAGAGGTGTCCCAAAAGAAATTGGATCTGTTCCAATTCTCCGCCCGAAGCGTGGCAGAGCCGAGCACACGTCCGGCGGAGATCGTGAGGGGCCAGTTTGTCGAGGCCGACCGCGTTGGCAGACTCCTTCACGATGTGCCACACCGATTTTTCCGTCATGCCCTCTCCCCAAGCCTTACCGACTTTGTTGACCCGGCGAAACACCTTCCCTCGATCGGTAGCGGCCGCGTTTAACCATTCCTGCAACTCGGATCTCACCCAGCCGGGAACAGGAACCGTGCGCACGTGTCCAGCCTTGCCCAATAGATCGACTACGGCCCAATGATCTTCGCGCTGCTGGAGATGATCCAATGTCAAAGCCACGGCTTCATGCCTTCTCAAGCCGCAAGCCAGTAGAAGCGCTAGAAGTGCTCGGTCCCGCTTGCCCTTTAACCGCTCCTTGTCAGGTGCTTGCCAGAGTCTTTCGCCCTGCTCTGCGGTTAGCCAATTGCCGAGACGCACGCCCAGCTTCTTTACGCCTTTAACACGGCGGATGCCAGCTGCCAGATCGGCGCTGAGCAAACCGCAGTCGGCTGCCTCGTAGGCAAGGCGGCGCACTGCACCAAGGCGTAAGTTTATTGTGCCCGGCGCTAGCTGACGAGATTCCAGGTGTGAGCGGTAACGAAGAACCACAATCCGATTGAAAGCCAGGCGGGGCTCGGAACAATACCAGTCAACGAACTCATCGATGGCGTGCCGATAACCCCTTTGCGCGTCCGGGCTGGTCAGGCTGTTTAAGACTGCGGCCTTTGCGTGCTCCAGGTCAGGCAGGCGCAGGACAGATTTGGTCGTGGTACGTTTTCTCCGGGGGGGGCGACTTCCGCTTCATGATCGATGGCCTCCTTGCCACCGATCAATCCTCGAACTAGCGCCGCAGGTCCAATCTCCGAGTTGTCCGTGATCCTCCCGAGACTGCCTCTTGACAGCTCGGATCGCCGATTACATTGTGAGGACGGCCCGGAACCGGGCTTTGCCCTCCGCAACGCGGTCGTAGGCCTTCGGTGCCTCTGCCAATGGGTACGTCTC
>DATEPX010000306.1:0-40134 GCA_035272945.1 Terriglobales bacterium | reverse complement strand
CTGTTTCACAAGCGCATCTGCGGTCCCCTGGCTAACAGCTTGTTTCATCACCGACCCAAACGCAGCCCCCGACCGCCCGCTAAAATCGAAACCGCCTACCACAAGGCCGATGCCGCCATTCAGAACCTCATCGATAAGCTGCTGCCTAAAAAAATCTGAGAGACCAATTCTCAGATTCACGCGGCTAGATACTAAGCCTTGTCAAACCGGCTTCAGCCGTGAGGAATCTGGTGTTTTCGACAGCAACAAGAAAGCAGATTCCTCGCTCCGCTTGACGGTATGACAAGAGGAAGGAACGGAATGACAAGGGAAAGGAGCTCGGAACAGAAGCTCAGAAGTGGAATTTCAAGCTGCCGCCGACCGTCCGCGAAGGCGCGTACTGAATGGGAATCTCTTCGCTCTCCTTGGCAATCTGGTAGCGGCTATCTGAAGCGTTCGTGATATCGAACTCTAGGTCCAGGCGGCGCGGCTCGGCACTCCACAAGTTCAGACCAGTAGCAACGTCGGCCGTCAGGTGTTGCGGCAGGCGAGGCCCTCTTTCGACTGTCGTTCCACTGCCGTAACGCATGGCACTGCCAGCCCAGAAGCCGCGCCAAGGATTGCGATAGAAGAGCTGTGCCGTGCCGGTATGGGTCTGGTCGAACGCAGGCATGATGCGCTCGCCGGGGGCAAGAATCTCGTCGCCGGTAAACCCGCCCGTGACTGGGCCGTAGAAAAATGTTCGAGCCGCAGCGTACTGGAAACGGCCGCTGATTCCGAGTCGCTCGAGTTGGCGCATGTTCACGATCAGCTCAGCGCCGGCAGATCGCGCGGTGTGGAAGTTGATCGGCAGGAAGATGCGGGAGATGCTGATCTCGTGATTTTCGAAGCTGTTGTGCCCGGTGTGAAGGTACGCGTTCAGCTCCAGGCTGATTCTCGGGTTGAGTTCCTGCGCTAATCCCACGTCGAAATAATTCTGCGTATAAGCCTGCACATCGCCCACACGTTGGTCAGGATCCACGGCGTTATGGCCGATGAAGCTGGCCAGGAGCGAGTATTCGATCGGCGGGGGCGAAAAGAAGCGGTTATAGGCAGCGTGAACCACAGTATTTGTGCGGTCAATGTGATACGCAAGCCCGATACGGGGACTGAGCTGGACACCGGTCCTCACCAGTTGAAAGTGATCATAGCGGGCACCGACATCTACCCAGAGATTCGGAAATGGCGAAAAGTGGTCTTGCAGGTATACGCTGGCCTGGCCACCGTGCTTTCCGCCGCTGAAGGCAGGAAAGACGTCCGGGTCGCCACGGCTATCGAAGAAAAAGCTCTCGGCCTCGCGTAGGCGGAGCAGGTCAAAACCGCCTTTAAGAACGTGGCTGTGCCAGAGGTGGGACAGGTCACTCTTGAATCCTACGGTCAGCGTGCTGCGCGAAGCGACTGACAACGGCGTGATAGGGTCGGTCGTTGGCAGAACACGATCCCAGCCTAGGCGCTCGTAGAACGAGCTGGAGATCAACGTGTTCGACGAGAAATTGCGCAGCCAGTTCAGGATGGCGGTGTGCTGCCGAAGGTGGCGGTCTGCATCGCGGCCGGCGAGTTGATCCTCAGTCAGGTTTGGCTGCTGGAAATTCGTGCCGCCGCCCATGAGCAGCAGCTTCAATGTATCTGTGCTGGAGTGCCAGTCCAACTGGGCAGTGGCGCGGGAGCCTTGACCAAAATCGTGAAGTTCCACGGGCTCAGGCGGGTCGAGATAGCGGCCTGAGGTAAAGCCGTCGGCAAACAAGTAGTACCCGATCTTGCCAACCTGGCCGCCGTAGTCGGCATTCAGGTCGTAGTTGCGCACCGTAGCACCGCGGAAGTTCACATCGCCGTGGCCCTGCATCGTTGCGCCCGAGCGGGTCGTGATGTCGAGCACCCCGCCGAAACGATTGCCGTACTCGGGAGCGAAGCCTCCGGTCATCAGGTCCACGGTTTCAAAGATCTGCGGGCTTACTCCCGGGCCGAACTGGGGCTGCGTGTTGTCGAGGAAAGAGACTCCGTTGATGAACTCGTGCAGGGAGAACTCGTTGCCCCGCACGTTAATGAAATTGTCGTGGCTCTGGCTGGCTCCGGGCATGAGGTTGGCGACTAGGTTGTTCGTATTCTCAACCAGCGGGTCAGGCAGCGCCTCAAGGTCCTCGTGAGTGAAAGTTTGTGAGCAGCCCGTCTTCTCAGGATCAACGATGCGATAGAGCTCCTTTACCTCAACCCTCTGCCGTACGGCCTCCGCAGGCTGCAACTCGATCGTGAGCGAGACCGGCTGACGAGGACGGACGGTGAGCTTGTACGCCGCAGGATAAAAGCCCGGAGCGTCGGTCTTTATCTCATACGCGCCAGCTTCTACGGCGGCGAAGTGGAATCTGCCGTCATGGTCAGTGCTGCTGATCTGCGCGGGTACGCCGCTGGTGTGTTGCAGAACAACCTTGGCAGCGTGGATGGGATTACCAGAAACATCATGTACGGTTCCCTCCATCACAGTTTGAGCGTTGGCCAAGGCAGTTGAGGCCAGAATCATTAATGCAAGAATCGGTGGACGCATTGACGATTTCTCGGAGACGGGGCAAGCCCTCTCTCTCCTGAGTTCTGTGCGACTTGCTAAACAGCGGCTAAACGCAGCCCCAATAGTGTAGCCGGAGTAGCTGAAAACGGCTAGAGCGGGATGGCTGTTGGGCCTTTCGGGCGGAGGCTACCCTTGGGATTCCCTGAAGGTCGTTCGCGGTTCGCATGTCCCGCCAACTCCCGAGCAACTGGCGGACTCCGTCAGCAATCGAGACGCTCATTTCCATCACCAGCCAGCCGTCGGGCTTGAGGGCAGCACAAGCCGCTGGAATGAGCTGCTCGATTACTTCTAAGCCAGTTGGGCCGGCAAACACCGCCCTGCGCGGTTCGAATTTACGGACTTCGAGTTGAACCTGGTCCTCTTCGGATTCACCTACATAGGGTGGATTGGAGACTACGAAGTCGAACGAGTTGGGTTCGAGGTCCTTGAGCAGATCGGTCTGATGAAACTGGATGCGGGACTCCATTTGGTGCCGGACAGCATTGGCCCTGGCAATCTCAAGGGCTGCGGGAGAAATCTCGGTGGCGTGGATTTCTGCTTCGGGCAACTCCTTGGCCAAAGCAAGCGCGATACAGCCGGAGCCGGTGCCAACATCCGCGATCTTGGGGCTAGTCGTGGCTCGGGCTAACGGTAGCACGGTTTCGATCACGTGTTCAGTTTCGGGACGGGGGATCAGCACAGCTGGCGACACGATCAAGTCCATGCCCCAGAATTCCTGGTGGCCGGTGATGTATTGTGAGGGGACTCCGCGGGAGCGCTGGGCAAGAGCTTCGTCGTAGCGGTTCTTTTCGTCTCCGGACAGCTGTCGTTCTGGATGGGCGTAGAGGTAGGCACGATCGCAATTCAGTGTGAACATCAGAAGGACTTCTGCGTTCATGCGCGGCGAGCCGACATGAGTGGCGGTGAGACGATTGATGCCGAAAGCGAGAGCGTCTTTCAGGTACACCGGAATATTTGAACACATGGTAGCGCCGGCGTCCCGCCGGCATTCATCAGACGGCATTGCAGCGGGCAGGACGCCCGCAGGACAGCCGCCGAGACGGCGGCGCTGCTTACACCACCGACGCGGTTTCGTGCTTGAGCTTTTCGGCTTGGTAATGGGTCACTAGAGCTTCCACCAGCGGCTGGAGCTTGCCGTCCATCACAGCCTCCAACTGGTGGATGGTCAGCCCGATGCGGTGGTCGGTCACCCGGTTCTGCGGGAAATTGTAAGTACGGATTTTTTCGCTGCGGTCTCCGCTGCCCACCATGGTCTTGCGTTCCTTCGCCAAGGCTTCCTGCTGCTTCTGCATTTCCATCTCGTAGAGACGCGAGCGCAGTACACGCATGGCCTTGTCACGGTTCTTGATCTGTGATTTTTCGTCCTGGCAGCTGACGACGGTATTGGTGGGAAGGTGCGTGATGCGAACCGCCGAATAAGTCGTATTCACGGACTGTCCGCCCGGACCCGAGGAGCAGAAAGTGTCGATCCGCAAGTCTTTCGGCTCGATCCTGATATCCACATCTTCGGCCTCGGGCAGCACGGCAACCGTGACCGCGGAGGTATGCACGCGGCCCTGCTGCTCGGTCTGCGGAACCCGCTGCACTCGGTGCACCCCGCTCTCATACTTCAGGCGCGAGTAGACCCGGTCGCCAGAAATCATGGCAATCACTTCTTTAAGCCCGCCTACTCCCGATTCGGACGTGTTAAGCACTTCGACTTTCCAGCCTTGGCTTTCGGCATATCGGGTGTACATGCGGAACATCTCGGCGGCAAACAGCGTGGCCTCATCACCTCCGGTGCCGGCGCGAATTTCCAGGATGACGTCTTTTTCGTCGTTGGGATCTTTGGGAAGCAGCAGGACTTTCAGTTCCTGTTCAGCCTGCGCAAGGCGGGCTTCGAGTTTGTCTAATTCTTCCTGGGCATAGGCGCGCATCTCAGGATCTTTTTCGTCGGCCAGCACAGCCTTGCTTTCGGCGATGCCTTTCTTCAGGTCCTTGTATTCGCGGTAGCGTTCGACCACCGGGGTGATTTCGCTGTGCGCCTTGGCCGTCTTCTGGTATTTCGCCGAATCATTCATGATCTCCGGCGAAGCGAGGGCGTGGGTCAACTCCTCGTAGCGGGCTTCGATTTGGTCCAATCTTTCGAACATTTTGTTCTCGGTGGAGCCGCGGCTTGCTGCGGCTCGGAAACTCCGGGAAAGTCAGACGCGGCAAGCCGCGTCTCTACCTTGGATTTATTTATTGTAGTTGTAAAAGGGTGAGCGCAGAGGATTCGCGGCGGGGGCCGCTAGGCGATCACTAACTCTCCACCATGCTGTTTTTCCAGTTCCATGGCTTGGTCGAGCGCTTTGATGGCGCAATCGACCTGGTCATTGGACGGGGGCTGCGTGGTTATACGCTGCAGCCACAGGCCAGGGGCCGTCATGAGTGCAAAGAGCGAGCCACGATGCTTAGCGGCGAAGCGGATGACCTCGTACGAGAGCCCAGCGATTACCGGCAGCAGAGCAATGCGAGCCACAAAGCGTCCCCAGAACGTTACCGCCGGAACCAGGGTATAGACCAGGATTGAAATGATCATCACGGTCATCAGAAAGCTGGTACCGCAGCGCGGGTGATAGGTCGAGTACTTCTGCACTTCTCCGGTCTCGAGCGGATCGCCGGCTTCGAAGGCGAAGACGGTTTTGTGCTCGGCGCCGTGGTACTGGTATACGCGGCGGATGTCACCAAGTAACGATGTGCCCCAGATGAACAGCAGGAAGAGCGCAATGCGGATTGAACCGTCTATCAGATTGAAAATGATCCGCTCACCGAAAAGCGGGTTAAGGCGCTTCAACTCCGTGGCTGCCACCAGCGGCAGAAACTTGTACATGAAAATGAAGAAGCCTACCGAGATGACGATGTTGACTGCCGCCAGCCAACCGCTGATCTTGAGCTTCTTGCCGTCCTCGTCAGCAGGCACCTGGTCGAGCACCACGTTGGCGGAATAGCGCAGCGCGCGGAAGCCCAGAGTCATCGCCTGGCCGAGGGTCATCACCCCACGGATCGCCGGCCAACCCATCCATTTGTGCTTTTCCGAAAGGCGCTCCAGTGGCTCGCTATGAATCGCCATTTCGCCGGAGGGCTTGCGAACCGCAATTCCCCAGGCGTGCGGGGAACGCATCATTACGCCTTCGAGGACGGCTTGGCCGCCAACCAGGGTTTCCTCGCCGCCTTCAAGGGCAGGGAGAAGCTGAACGGCTACCAGAAAACGCCACATGGAGCGCGACAGATGCATGGGAATTAGATGATTCCTTCCGGGCAGACGCCTCAAACCGTAAGATTATCACAGCTCCGGGCTAATTCCGACAGCCACTTGCGTGATCTAAGTGCCAGTCTATGAAACGCTTAGAGTCCAGCCGGAGTGAGGGAGCATCGAAATTGCCATGCAGCAGCTGGGCGAAGCCTGTGAGCGCATCGCGGGCACGACGAAGAAGCTGGAGAAGATCGCGATTGTCGCCGACTACCTGAAGTCGCGGCCGCCGGAGGAAGCGGCGGTCTCGGCCGTATTCCTGTCCGGGCGCCCGTTTCCCGTGTGGGACGCTGGCCCACTGCGAGTCGGTGGAGCGCTCGTCTGGCAGCTGATCCAGGAACTATCAGGTAAGAACGAAGCCGAGCTCACGGCTGCCTACCGAAAACACGGCGACCTCGGAGCTGTTGCCGGCGAGGTGCTGCCCCCAAAACCTGACAGCGACTTACTGAATGCAGTCCAGGTGCAGAAGCGCTTCCGGGAGATCGCCAAAGCACGGGGACCTTCTGCCAAGGACCCTCTGTTACGGGAACTGCTGGCGGGTGCGACCCCGCTCGAAGCCAAGTACCTGATCAAGATCATGACAGGCGACCTGCGCATCGGCTTGAAAGAGAGCCTGGTGGAAGAGGCGATCGCGAAGGCCTACGGCTTGATCTTATCCGACGTCCAGCGAGCCAACATGTTATTGGGTGATATCGGGGAGACACTGCGGCTGGCTGCTCAGGGCCGACTGGCTAAGGCGAAAATGCGGCTGTTTCATCCCCTGGGGTTCATGCTGGCCAGTCCAGTCGATTCTCCTGAGGAAGGTCTGAGCTACTTCTCAGACGCCGCCGTCGAAGACAAATACGACGGTATCCGAGCCCAGGCGCACGGTTCAGGCGGAGGAGTGAAGATCTTTTCCCGGACTCGAGACGAGATCACCGAGTCTTTTCCGGAATTGCGGGACGCTCTATCGGGATTGACGGAAGAGGTGATCCTTGATGGCGAGATCGTGGCATGGAGTTATCCGCCCAAACATCCTCCGGAGCAGGGACGAGCGCTGCCGTTCAGCGCGCTGCAACAGCGGCTGGGGCGAAAAAAGGTCAGCGAAAACCTGATGCGGCAAGTACCGGTGGCCTATCTTGCCTTTGATGTGCTTTATGCCGGAGACGAACTGGTCATTGATCGGCCACTGCGCGAGCGGGCGGAGATTCTCAACCGGCTGCTTTCGGCGCCCAGGGGGGCGGTGACTGCGCGCGGGGGACCGGCTCAGGGACAACTTTGGTTCGAGCCTGACCAGTTGCCGGCTGCTGCGCATGTGATCCGGGCTCCTGTATTTCAGGCGTCCGCCCCGGAGCAACTGGAGGAACTGTTTGTTGCGGCGCAGGCGCGGGGCAACGAAGGCTTGATGATCAAAGACCTTGATTCGGTCTATGCACCCGGCCGGCGCGGCAAATCGTGGCTGAAGATGAAACGCGAGCTAGCTACTTTAGATGTCGTGGTTACCGCGGTCGAGTACGGGCACGGGAAACGGATCGGAGTGCTGAGTGACTACACATTCGCTGTCCGCGAGGGAGATCGGCTGGTAAATATCGGGAAAGCCTACTCGGGGTTGACCGATTCGGAAATCGCCGAGATGACCAAATGGTTTCTCGAACACACGGTCGTAGATCATGGATTACTGCTGGAGGTGGAGCCGGAAATCGTCGTGGAAGTCGCGTTCAATAACATGATGCGCTCCGACCGGCACAACAGCGGTTATGCCTTGCGCTTTCCCAGGATCGTGCGCCTGCGGCCGGATAAGTTGCCGGGAGAGGCGGACACAATTGAGCGCGTAAGAGAGATTTATGAGCGGCAGCACGCGGAAAGAACCTAGTCAGGGTCGAACCAGAATTCAGTGGTGATGCTCTTCCGCGTCGTTGACGGGAATCACGCAGCCATGTGCGACTTCGCACTCCACGTGCTCAAACTGGATGGTCGTGTGATCGATACGAAAATCGTGCAGAAGCCGGTCTTTGACGTCCCGCAGGATGCGCTCGCTGGCAGAGGGTGGAATGTCAGCGATGGCGATGTGGCAGGACAGCGCGTGAGCCTCTGAGCTGATGCTCCAGACATGCAAGTCGTGCACGTCATTCACGCCGTCAATCGAACGAATAGCTTTCTCTACCCGGTCTAGCTTCATGCCGCGGGGCGTGCCTTCCAGAAGGATGTTCAGGGTCTCGCGGACGATGCCGAAGGACGACCACAGAATCAGCGCACCGATCCCGAAGGAGAGTG
Source organism: Terriglobales bacterium (assembly GCA_035272945.1). Taxonomy (GTDB): domain Bacteria; phylum Acidobacteriota; class Terriglobia; order Terriglobales; family Acidobacteriaceae; genus Gp1-AA122. The sequence continues at coordinate 32,032 of DATEPX010000306.1, read as the reverse complement.
CCGAGTCGATCCAGGACTGGCCAGTCATTGCGATTGCCCAGCCGCCGACGATGACCGCCGCGGTGGAAAGTGTGTCCCCCAATTCATGCAGCAGAGCGCTGCGGATGTTTACGTCCTGGCTGGTGCGATAAAGAAGCACGGCGATGACGCCGTTCATCACCACACCGGCGGCCGCGACGCCGATCATTACGCTCGCATGAATCTGCTGCGGGTTCTGCAGACGGCGAAAAGCTTCGTAGAAAATCAGGAACGAGACTGCCACCAGCGAAGCTGAATTGACGAGAGCAGCAAGCACTCCGGCGCGATGATAGCCGTAGGTTTTGGTCGCGCTGGGCGGGCGGGCTTGCAAATAGACTGCGGTCAACGAGAGCAGCAGGGCCAGGAAATCGGACAGGTTGTGGCCAGCCTCAGCAAGCAGCGCCAGAGAATGGGCGCGCATGCCGGCGATTACGAGCAGCACGATGTAGCCCAGCGTCACCAGCGAGGAGATCTTCAGTACGCTAGAAGGGTTGCTGCTCGCTCGATGGCCGGAATGCACGTGCATGAGTCAAGTTTAATTTGGGCACAAAGTGGCTTCAAGGCACTCAAGTGCCTGCACTACAATGCTCGCGGCGAGGGCGCGACAAAGCATCCACGCTGCACCTAAGATCCTTCGGCGGCTCAGCGGCGCCTCAGGATAACGACATGCATAGGCAAGCGATAGCTCTGTTATCCGCGAAATGACCCTAAAAGAAAAAAACTACTGGTTGGACACCGTTCAAATGCCCAAGACGGACCCGTCTCGATCTCTGCCCGAGAATGTTGATGTTGCCGTAATTGGGGCGGGCTTTACGGGACTCTCTGCGGGGCGGTGTCTCGCGAAGCAGGGGGCGAGCGTCGCGATTTTGGAGGCAGAGACCATCGGCTGGGGCGCGAGTTCGCGCAACGGCGGGATGGTACTCACCGGGATGAAGCTCGGTGTTAACAAGCTGATGTCCATGTACGGCCGCGAGAAGACACAAAAGATGTATGCGGCATCTTTGTCTGCGATTGATTTCGTTGAGAAGGTCGTCCAGGAAGAGAACATTGAATGCGACTTCTCCCGCTGTGGTCACCTCGAAGTTGCCTGCAAGCAGAAGCATTTCGACGATTATGCCCGGCAGGCTGAGGCGATTGAGCGTGAATTCAATCACCAGTTGAGGGTCATACCACGAAGCGAGTTGCGGTCCGAAATTGGCTCGGAGATCTATTACGGCGGCATGGTGGACGAAACGAGCGCTGGCCTGAATCCAGCAAGGTACGTGTCAGGATTGGCCGGTGCTGCCCAGCGTGCCGGGGCTGTGATCTACGAAGGCGCGCGAGTGGAGAAAATCGAGGGCGGCTCCAGGAACGGAGGTTTGGGATGGCATCTGAACACGTCGCGCGGGCCACTCTGGGCACGCGATGTAATGGTCGCCACGAGCGGCTACACCGGCGGGATCACACCGGCCTTAGAGAAGAAGATTGTTCCCATTGGTTCGTACATCATCGTGACCGAGGTTTTGCCGGGAGCCGTGGCCCAGGAACTCAGTCCGCGCAACCGGATGATTTACGATTCCAAGAATTACCTCTACTATTACCGCCTCACGCCCGACCGACGCATGCTCTTCGGTGGGCGAGCAGCCTTCTTTCCGGAAACGGCAGACACGATTCGAAAAAGTGCTGGCATTCTGCGGCGCGGGATGATTGACGTCTATCCGCAGCTACGCGAAACCAAGGTTGAGTATGTCTGGGGCGGCACGCTGGATTTCGCTTTCGACATCATGCCTCACGCGGGACGCATGGATGGCATCTACTTCGCATTGGGATACGCGGGGCACGGTGTGGCGATGGCAACGTATCTTGGCCAAAGAGTCGCGGAATTCATTGCGACCGGGAAGGATGACAACCCTTACGCCGGGATTCCGTTCCCAGGCGCGCCGCTCGGGCTGTACAACGGGAATCCGTGGTTCTTGCCGCTGGCGGGCGCGTGGTACAAGTTCCTGGATTGGGTGAGTTAGTGGTTCCACGTTGAGGGAGAAGGGTTCAGAAAATACAAAAGCAGATTCCTCGCTTCGCCCGGAATGACAAGAGGGGAACAGCTCGGAGCGAAAAATGGGAAACCGCCCGGAATGGCAAGACGAGGGGCGCGCGCTTGGAATCGCGGGGTAAAAAGATTCGATCAGGACGATGCCGTAGAGGTTGAGACCAGAGGCCTGCGACGGCGAAAGATATAAGCAATGCCGTAAGCCACAGGACCCAATGCAATCGCCAGCGGCGCCCAATGCCAAGTAAATGAATCGCTTCCGAGAAGAGTGAGAATACTCATTACGATGGGCGCCAAGACCACGTAAATCAGTCCGGCTCGGCGTCCCGGAACGACAAAAGGCCGACTCATTTCTGGCTTTTTGCGCCGCAATCCCCACCCTGCCAACACGGTCAGGATGGTCGTGGCCGCGCGCAGCCAGTTGTAAATCGTGATGAGCCGGGTCAGCGTTTGAAACGCGAGCAGCGCATAGATGGTCGCGGAAACCAAGATGGCAAACCACGGCGTACCGAACCGCGGATGACGTGCCGTCAGCCTTGCCGGAAGGTAGCCGTCCTCGGCCATGGCAAAGGGCATGCGCGTCGAGGTCAGGACAGTGCTGTTCAGCAGGGCCACGTTGGTGATCATGGCCGAAACGGTCATCCACAGGCCCATCCACGGGCCGCCGATCAGTTGGGCCGCATTGGAGAAAAAACCGGTGTTCCAATTTTGCCAGTTTCCCAGGGCGGCTAGAGACGCAAGCGTGGGCAGGAAGTAAGTCGCAATCGATAACGGGACAACAACGGCCAGGGCGACCGGGTAACTCCGCTGAGGATTTTCGACTTCTTCGGCGACCGTGGACAACTGCTCATAGCCGGAGTAGAGCCACAATCCCAGCGCCAGCCCCACTCCGAATACCTGGAACACTGGCTTATGGGGCGGCACGAATGGGATAAAGGGATTGTGGTGCCATTTGCTCAGGCCGAGGGTGACCAGGACAAGAATCGGCAGCAGGATGAAAATTTCCAGCGCGGTGGCCAGTTTGCCAACCAGTTGAATGCCGCGCACGTTCACATACGTGATCAGGGCAATCAATGCTACCGAGACCAGGTAGTGTTTCCAGCCGATAACTCCGGGAAACCAGAACTTCAGATAATCCGTAAAGAGGACGGCATAGGCACCTCCCAGCAAGAACGAAGCGGACCAGTTCCACCAGCCTGCCAGGAATCCCCAGAAATCACCAAAAGCGGCGCGTACCCAGCGATAGAAGCCGCCCTCCACGGGCATGGCGGTGGTTAGTTCGGCCGCGATCAGAGAGATCGGAATGCACCAGAACAACGGCAGAGTCAACAGGTAGACCAGCGTCATGCCCGGACCCGAAGTAGTGACCATGTCCTCGAGGCCGAACGGTCCCCCGGTGCAGTAGGAGAACGTCAGCCAGACAAAATAGAACAGACCAGCTTTGCGAAGCGCGGATACCGTGATGCCTCCTCGGCGAAGGAAAGTCGAGAGAAGTTATCAGAAAACGGAAAGGAAGGAAATTCGGGATGTCTTCGAGCCCATGTCCGTCTGCGAAGAATCTGGCGTGCCGCGCTATAGAAGGTCGGCCGTGCGCGAGAGATTCGTCACCAAGCTGACGCTTGGCTCAGAATAACTACATTGCAGGCGATCAAGCGACGCTCTCGGCGAGCAACGCGCCTTCCAGTTCGAGGAGCTTGCGCTTCACGTCGAGACCGCCGCCGTAACCGCAAAGAGTTCCATCGGAAGCGATCACCCGGTGACAGGGCACAACGATCGCGATCGGATTGCGATTGTTGGCCATACCCACTGCACGATAGGCATGAGGCCGGCCGACAGCACGAGCGAGGTCCGCATAAGTGCGGGTCTCACCGTAGGGAATTTTAAGCAGGGCGCGCCAGCACTGCAGTTGGAACGGCGTGCCGCGAAGATCGAGTGGAAAGGCAAATTCACGACGCCGACCTCGGAAGTATTCATTCAACTGACGCACATAGTCCTGCGGGACCTCTCGGGACTCGGTCCAGAGAACGTTCTTCTTCTTTGGCGGGAAGTTGCCCCGGTCGAATTCGAGAAGGATCAGTCCGCGGTCGGAAACGCCGATTATCAGCGGGCCCGCTACGCGCGAGTCGAGCTTGGAGTAGTAGAGAGCCTCCATAGGCTTTATCACGAAAAGCATAGCAGGTCTCGCTCGTAATGCGCTTGCAGATGCGAGGCTGCCGGCCTTGGGCGTGATGTTACGATACTCCCGGTGAAAGCGTGGCGGCGTCCTGTATCTCAGGGGTTCCGGTCGCCTTTATGAAGCCTACACCGTTAACGTGGCATTCTTTGCTAGGTCAACTCCGCTTCTTCGTTTGTGTCCTTTTAAACACTCTAGTAGCCGTATTCCTACCTGCGACCCTCCAATCCGAATTTCATCCTTCTCGATTCTTCCCATACTCCGGCATTGGGCTGCTTTCTGCCCCGTGGACTACTAGTGTCATCTTCGCGGCATTATGCGGTCTTGTCGCGGCCAGACTTGAGTCCAGAACTGCGGGATGGTCATGGCTTGTCCCGGTCGGAGTGTTCGTGTGTGCCGCATGGTTTTATCTCGGGCGCCAGCGACTTGGTTTGATTACTGGAAACACGGGATTTTTCTCCCACTTTTCAGGATATGGTTGTGCACACGGCCTTCAGAAAAGCGAGTGCCAAGACCGTTGGGTGTTTACGGTTCCTCTGGTAGGTAGCATCTCTTATTCAGCCACGGCGCCGGTGGTTTTGAGACTTTCGACCGGACGGCAAGAGGTGCGGGGTGGGATAGTTTAAAACACCGCTGCACGCTGCCAGAATCCAAGAAGCCGAGCTTCGCTCGGTCGGACAGCCGAACTGACTGTCTGTATGCGGTCCAGGTGGGACGCGGCAAGTCGCGCCTCCCCCCCCCGCGAGATTATTTTCGCCCAATACACGAACCTCTTGCTTGCGCAAGAGGTTCTGGGAGAGGGCCGAGGGCCTTGGGCCCGGCGGTCTTAACTCAATTAGGCTGCTCTGTCTACTGCGGCTGCTGCGGTTGCTGCGGCTGTTGAGGCGGCGGCTGCTGCTGGGTCTGTGCAGGAACAGCGGGTGCGGCGGTTGACGAGGAAGCAAGCTGCTCCAAATCGTTCTTCAGGAGGCTGACTTCCACGCGGCCACCGCTGATGCGCTTCGCCTTGCCGTCTTCCGAAGCCAACGGAGCGTTGCCCATGCCTACCACGTAAATCCGGTACACCGGAATTTCATGGTTCAGCACCAGGTAACGGACCACCGAATCGGCCATCTTCTGCGAGTTCTGGATGGCGGCCTGGCCCTTGCCGGAGGAGAAGCCCTGCACTTCGACGATGTAGCCACGTTGACTCTTCAGAGGGGTGGCCATGTCGTCGAGAGCCTCCTTGGCCTTCTTGCTCAGCACACTCTGGCCGGGACGGAAACGGATTTCTGTCTGGGTAGCTGCCTTATATTGGTCGATGTTGCCCACCACCTGCTCGACGGTCGTGAGACGAGTCGTAGCCTGTTGCGCGGTCTGTTGCGCCTGCTGGGCACGGTTGCCAGCATCAACGGCGTGCTGATCGGCCTCATTCGCCTTGGATGCGGCCAGCTGGATACCCTGCGTAGCCCGGCTGTCGACGTCCTTGATCATCTTGCTATTCGAGGCGGTGAGTTCGTCCAGCTCGTTCACGCGGTCGCGAATCGGCTGAGTCTGCCGCTGCACGTACTTCTTACGGGCGAACGGGTTCAGGTGGCCCCAGAAGCCTTCGTGAGTCTGCGGCTGCAAGGGTTCCTTCCCGCTGGCCCCCGTTGTGGATTGAGAGTTCTGGGAAGCCGGCGCAGCTTGCGTGGCCGACTGATCCTGCGGGGTGGCGCTGTTTTGCTGAGCCACGACCGGAACGGCGAGTGCGGCGGTCAGCAGCAGAGCGAGGATTGTGCGGTTCTTCATGGTGAACTTCCTCCAAAGATGAGGGAGCTAGGGCTCCACTCTAGCCCGCCTGGCGGGCCTGTAACGTTCTGATTTGATTGCGTCGCCTTGCGATAAGAACGGCGGCAGCCTGTCGGCTTGGCCGGCATGCGCTGACGCCACGCATGCCCAAAACTTGAAGCCTATCGGCGCAGTCCGGAAACCACGCCTCCCAACCTCTAGAACAGTTCTCGTGCCAAACTGCTGGGACACGAGCAGCTACTAACCCCTTCCTTTACAAGCATATTCCAAGGCGAGGGTGGGCGGCAAACGAAAGGACATGTCCTTTTAGGGTAAATTTGGCAGAAGCCGATATAAAAACTGCGGGGTCCGGAAAACCCGGCGGGCCGTTTCGGTAACTTGGAGTAACAGGACAGAGCGCACTCACCGACACCCTCCTCAGATCGGCGTTATCGGGCATTTCTGCTTGATAACATGCGATTCCCCCTTCACCCCCCTCGCTGGTGTCCCAGCGGAAAACCCGGTATAAAAACTGCGCAGTCAATTTGGCTACTGCCTCTGGAGGCCGCATGTTCAAACCGGGAATTTGGAGCTGCCGGATTCCTGTTTTCCTGGTGTTACTGGCAGTTGGTTATTTACCAGCGATAGCGGCGGATTCGCCCAAGCGGGCGTCGGAGGCGATTCCCGCTGAACGCTTGCAGCAATATTCTGATCTGGCCGTGCAGTGGACGCAGGAGTACCTGCGCATCGATACGACGAACCCTCCAGGCAATGAAATGCGGGCAGCTGCATTCTTCAAGAAGATCCTCGACCAGGAGGGGATTGAGAACCAGGTCTTCGAATATCTTCCCGGCCGCGCCGATTTGTGGGCGCGTCTTGCTCATACCAGTGCTCAGGCGCAGCGCCCAATTATTCTGCTGAACCACATGGATGTAGTCACCAGTGATCCGGCTCATTGGAAAGTGCCTCCTTTTAGCGGGGGGATCGTGGACGGCTCGATCTATGGCCGAGGCGCGCAAGACATGAAAGATGAAGGCCTGGCGCAGCTCGTGGTCATGGTCATGCTGAAGCGCGAGCAGGTACCGCTCGATCGAGACGTGATCTTCCTGGCGGTAAGCGACGAAGAAGCGGCCGGCACCGGGACGGACTGGATGATCGCCCATCATCGCGACCTGCTGGGCAATGCCGAGTTCCTGATCAATGAAGGCGGCGAAAACCTGCTGGAGAACGGCAAGGTCAAGTATGTCAGCGTGGATGTGGGAGAAAAGTCTCCTTTCTGGCTACATGTCGTGGCGCACGGACGTCCTGGACATGGCTCGCGGCCCATCGCCGACTCGGCGCCTAATCGCCTGGTTCACGCTCTGGACCAGATCACCAGTTATCGCACCCCCCTGAAGGTGTTGCCGGTTGTCGAGGAGTTCCTGCATGACATGGCTCCCTATGAGCCGCCGGCCCGGGCACGCAAGTTCCGGAATATCCGGCAGTACCTTCAGAACAAAAAGTTCCAAGAGGACATCGAACGCGATGAGTCGCTGAATTATCTGCTGCGCGACACAATTTCTTTGACCATGCTGGGAGGCTCGGAGCAGACGAACGTCATTCCACCGGAAGCGTGGGCGAACCTGGATGTACGTCTCTTGCCGGGTGAAGATCCGAAACAGTTTCTCGTAACGATCCGGAAAATTGTGGACGATCCCAATGTGACGGTGCAGCCTGAGAACCCCGAGTTCCGCTTGGCGAACTATTCCCCGACCAGCACGGCACTGTTCGATGCCATTCGCCAGGTGTCGAAGCAATACTTCCCAGGCACTCCGGTGGTGCCGCGGCTCACCAGTGGCTACACCGAAAACCAGCGCTACCGGCCGCTAGGCATCAACTGCTATGGGTATTCTCCCTACACGGCAACCGCGGAAGAGGGTAGCACCGAACATGGGAACGACGAGCGCATTCGGGTGGAAGAAGTGCGGCGCGGACCCAGGGTGCTGTACGACGTGGTGGCTCGGGTTGCGGGAAAGAGATTGGCCACGGAGGCACACTAAGAACGCGTTGCCACCGAACGCCAGAATTCTTCGAGACCTGGCGGGTCCCTCAGAATGACGACATAGTGTCCCGGTCGTCATCCTGAGCCAACCGTCAGCTTGGCCCACCCGCCTCCACACAGGAGTTGCCGACAGGAAACTAGCTGGCGATTCGGCTACCCAGGCATCTATCGTACTGCTCACAAATAAAATTGTCCGTCATCCCCGCGATGTAGTCGCACACCACGCGGGGCAGAGGCTCCTGCTGCGCCTTCTCCTGGTAGCTGCTGGGCAAGGCTTCCGGTTTTTTCATCCAGTAAGCGAACAACTCGCTGATGACACGCTCGGCATCCTGCTTTTCCGGCTCGAGAGAGGGGCTGAAATACAGGCTGGTGTATAGGAAATTCTTCGCCTCCCGGCGATCGGATTCCACCGCTTCGCTGAAGGTCACCAGGCGCTGCGGATGTGAGCGGACATCCTGGAGACTAAGGATGCCCGCTTTCTGCAAGTTTTGCCGAGTGTTCTGGATGAGGTCATCGGCCAACCGGTTGAGCATCCGTTTGAGAACTTCGTTGAACTTGAGCTTTTCGATCGCGACTGGAAACTTGCTCTCCACTTCCCGGTAGTAGCCATTGAGCATAGAAACTCCCCGGCGAATTTCATCCAGAGTGAGCAGGTGGGCTTCGAGGCCGTCATCGAGGTCGGCGGTGTTGTAGGCGATCTCGTCGGCAAGATCGATAAGCTGGGCTTCCAGCGGCGGGCGCTGGTCGAGACAGTACTCACGCAACTCGGGAAAACTTGCTGCCGGGTAGTCGCGCGAATGTTTAATAATCCCTTCCCGCACCTCAAACGTCAGATTCAAGCCCCGAAAAGAAGCGTAACGCAGCTCGAAGTCCTCGACGATGCGTAACGCGTGCAGGTTGTGATCAAAAGAAGATCCATGCTCGCGCATAAGCGCGTCCAGCGCTTTTTCGCCGGCATGACCGAAGGGCGGGTGGCCAAGGTCGTGTACTAGAGCCAGCGCCTCCACCAGGTCGACATTCAGCCCCAGCTGGCCGGCAATGGTGCGGGCAATCTGCGCCACTTCAATCGTGTGGGTAAGGCGATTGCGGAAGTGATCGGAGTAGCGGCGGGTGAAAACCTGGGTCTTATCCTGCAGACGGCGAAAGGCGCGGGCGTGGACTACGCGATCCCGGTCCCGTTCAAAATCATTTCGATAAGCATGCTTGGGCTCGGGATAACGGCGTCCGCGCGATTCTTCCGCGCGCACAGCGTAGTCAGCGAGCATGGGGGAAGTGTAGCAGTACCGAGTACTCCTTTTCCGGGTACTCGGTACTGGGTACTATTTCTGCTGCGGCTCTTCCTTGGCCAGCTTAATTTTCGCGGACTCAAGCTTCTTCTGGACCTTGGCCATCTCGGAAGCTTCCATCTCAGCAGGAATGGTTCTGTTCCATTCTTGCAGAGCGCGTTCCCAGTGCGCGGCAGCCTGCCGCAGGCGTCCGGTTTTCTGGTAGACATCGCCCAAATGGTCCTGAACCGTAGGATCATTGGGCGTGTGTTGGATGGCTTTGTTCAGGTTCTCCTCAGCCAAGTCGTACTTGCCGAGTTTGAAGTAGGCCCAGCCCAGCGAATCGAGGTAAGCCCCGTTTGCAGGCTCAAGTTCCACAGCCTTCTTGATGTAGCCCAGAGCTTCGTCCAGCCGAACGCCGCGGTCCGCGAGCATGTAGCCGAAATAATTCAAGGTCATGGCATTTTGCGGATCAGCAGCCAGTATCTGCTTGAACTGGGTTTCTGCCGGCTCGTACTTCTTTTGCCGTTCGTAAATGGAGCCCTTCACGAAGTTCGTGTACTGCTTGTCATCGGGCTTGGTGGAGAGCTGTTCGGCTTTGCTGATAGCTTCTTCGGCTTCGTTCCAGCGTTTGAGCCGGCTGTACATCTGCGCCAGCGCGATGTATACCTCGCGGTCCTCCGGTTTACCTGTAAGCAGCGACTTCACCTGTTGCAGGCCAACTTCCGGCTGACCGCTGTCGGCCAGCTGGGAGGCTAACACCATCTTCAGACCACGGTCGTTGGGCAGTTTCTCGACAGCTTCTTTGGCGGCGGCGGCTGCCTGCGACCACTGCTTGGATTCGCGGTATGTATCAATGATCTGCTGGTAGCCGCGGACCGCGTTCTCATCGCCCAGAGCCAGCATCTTGCGGAAGGTGTCGAGCGCAAACTGGTTGTTGCCCATGTCGCGGTAGACACTGCCGAGACGCTCCAGAAAGACAGCACGGTTATTGCGCTCACTCTGGCTATAGCTGGTGTCGGGCTTTTCAGTTTTGTCCAGGAGTGATTTCAAAGTCTGGGCGGCATCGTCATAACGTCCTTCGGCCTGGTAAACAGCAGCAATCTGATAAGGAATCTCGATCGAGTCCTGCACCATGGACTCGGCTTTCTTAAGGCTATCCAGGGCTTGATCGAACCTGCCGTCCTTGCGATAAATTTCCGCCATGTGGACGTAGGTCTGGGCGTCATCGGGATTAGCGTCCGCAATGATCTTGTACTGATCGAGGGCGGCATCCATCTGGCCGTCATTCATCAAGTTTTGAGCTAGGCCGCGGATGGCATCCAGATTGTCCCGGTCCAGTTCAATGGCGTGCCGGTACGCGGCAATGGCGTTCTTGTATTCCTTCTGCTGCTCGTAGGTGTATCCCAGCGCGGAATACAGTTTGGCGGAGCGTTGAGGGTCAGGAATCGAATTCAGTGCCTGAATAGCGCGAGCCGAATCGCCCTCTTCGTTGTAGAGATACGCCAGCGTCGTAACCGCTTCCTCAGAGTCCGGCTGCAACTTCACCGCCGTCTTGAATTCGTTTTCGGCTTTCTGCAGATCGTTATTCAGCCGATAAAGACGGCCGAGCAGCAAGTGGTCGTCGACGAGGTTCGCGGGATCGGTGTCCAGCTTGACGATTTGCTCGTATTGTTCGATCGCGAGTTTGAGGACATTCTGCCCACCGCCTTGGCTGCCTGCCTGGATGTCGCCCATAGAGCGCAGGTAAATGCGCCCGAGAAGCTTGTGAGCCTCCAGGTTGTTGGGATCGCGCTTAATGATGTCCTGAGCTTCCAGGACAGCGTCGCGGATGCGCCCGGTTTTGGCATAGAGCTCAGCCAGACCGGAGGTCAGGTACGACGAACTTGGGTCGGCATCGATGGCTTGGCGGTACTCTTCAATGGCCTTGTTGGCCAGGTCGCTGCGCCCGTATACGGCCACCAACTCCTCGTAGATATGCGCCATGGAGTAGTGGTAGTAGGCGGAGGCCCGGTCCACCTTGCGGCCGGAGGTTTGGGGAGACGTCTGGGTCTCCGGTGTAAGTCCCGGCTTTTGCTGGGAAACAGCGGGCGCGACTGCTATCAGCAGCACGCAAGTGAAGTGGAGCACTCTTTTCATGGATAACCCTTGACCTGCCAAAGCCATAGCGATTGGATGCCGAACCGCGGCGGGCGGGTGCTTCTATTGTAACCTCCACAACATTTTAAGCGGGAAACGGCAGAACGGAAATTACTAAGTATGCTGCCGGAAGGACAGGGACGAAAGGATTGTTGATTGCCTGATTTCTGATTGTCGATTGTCGATTGAAACGAGGGGCGTCGCTCATTCCATCATCAACAATCCAGAAATCAACAACTTCAGTGCCGGAAGTGGCGAATTCCGGTGAGAACCATCGCCAGTCCCAGCCGGTCGGCGGTATCGATGACTTCCTGATCCCGCACTGAACCTCCGGGTTGAATGATTGCTGTAGCGCCTGCCTTTGCAATCTCTTCCACCCCATCAGGAAAGGGGAAGAACGCATCCGAAGCTGCCACGGTTCCTTTGAGGGGCAACACTGCCTTCATTGCGCCAATTTTGCAGGAATCGACCCGGCTCATCTGGCCGGCGCCGATCCCCACGCTTTGTCCGTCGCGAACATAGACGATCGCGTTGGATTTCACGTGCTTGCAAATCTTCCAGCCGAATAATAAGGCGCGCATTTCTTCCGGGGTGGGTGGACGCTTGGTAACCACCTTCAACTGACTTTCTTGAAGCTGGTGCAGGTCGTTGTCCTGGACCAGAATTCCGCCGGACACGTTCTTCAGCACCCATTTTTGCGGGGCATGAGTAATCTCCACCAGGCGCAGGTTCTTCTTGGCGGCAAACTTGGCCTGGGCCGTATCAGTGAATGACGGCGCTGCAATCGCCTCGACAAAAAGTCTGGCCATCTCTTCGGCGGTTTCGTTATCGATAGGCCGGTTGACCCCGATTACGCCGCCGAAAGCTGATACCGGATCGCACTCCAAGGCCTTCTTGTACGCTTCCACGAGAGTCTTACCCGTGGCCGTGCTGCAGGGATTGGCGTGCTTGATGATGGTGCAGACCGGCTCGGAAAAATCCTGGGCCAGATCCCAAGCCGCCTGCAAGTCCACGATGTTGTTATAGGAAAGTTCCTTACCCTGGAGCTGGCGGCCATTGGCAACCCCTAGGCCCGATCCGTCGGAATACATCGCGGCCTTCTGGTGCGGGTTTTCGCCGTACCGGAGATCCATATTTTTCTGAAACTGCAGCCGTAGAGTCTGGGGAAATCCGATGTCGGCGTGCAGCTCGAAGCGTCCATTGGCGCTTATTCTCTCCAAAGTGGAAGCGATGGCGGAATCGTAGGCAGCGGTGGTGGAAAAGGCTTTCTGGGCCAGACCCCACCTGGTTTGCTGCGACAATTCACCCCCATGCGAGGCCATCTCCTGTGCAATCGCGTCATAGTCGGCGGGGGAAGTAACCACTGCGACATCCTGAAAATTCTTGGCGGCGGAGCGGATCATCGATGGTCCGCCAATGTCGATGTTCTCGATTAATTCCTCGAAGTGCACGCCCGGCCTGGCCGCCGTTTTCTCAAAGGCGTATAGGTTAACCACCACCATGTCGATGGGCTGAATGCCATGTTCAGCGACCGCGGTGCGGTGCGATGGATTCTCTCGCCGGTGCAGGATGCCTCCGTGCACCTTGGGATGAAGAGTCTTCACCCGCCCGTCAAGCATCTCGGGGAAGCCGGTCAACTCTGAGACGTCCTTGACCTTAACGCTGGAATCGCGCAGCAGCTTGGCGGTTCCGCCCGTGGAAACCAGCTCCACTCCCATGCCGGCGAGCTTGCGAGCAAACTCCACTAGGCCGGTTTTGTCAGTGACGCTAAGGATGGCGCGCTGAATCCTGGACATGGCAGGGAGAAATTCTAGCAGGAAAGTCGTTGGTCTTTGGTCTGGTGAACTGGGAAACTGGGAACGGGGAACTAGACTTTGGCCTTCGCCTTCAACTTGACCTGTCCGTCCCGGGTTTCCACTGTGTACTCGACTGCGTGGCAACCGTATTGTTTGCGAATCTCTGCGGTTTTCTTTTGCACAAAGGAAGCGAAGGAATCGAGATTGCCGGAGACTGTTTCGCCAGCCTTCTTTTTTGCATCGGCTAGGGCACGGAACAGGGTTTCTACTTTGTCCCGCTCCGACGCAGCATCAGAGCACCGCACCCTAAAGGCAGCCTCATTCGAGCTTGCTGGCGCAGAGTGGCCGACACCGTACACAGGATGCGCCTGGGGCTTAGCTTCCTCTCCAGCCCGCACTCCTTGCACCGAGAGCAACGCATCCTGGGGACGGCGGTAGCCTTCCTCACGAATTCGGCTCTTCTTCCGCCAAAGATCACTGTAGATGGCGTAGCGCTGCGCCATTTCATTGTAGCGGTAGCGTTGGGAGAAGCTCATTTTGCCGCCGTCGCTGAACTTGCGCAGCAGGTTCAGCACTTTCCATTCAATGTCGGTGGGCGGCCTCTTGGTCGGATTGTTAAAGAAAATCTCATACTCAATCTTCAGGCGGCGCAGGTTAGAGTCCAGAAGAGTGAGTTCTTCGTCGATGGTCACGGGCAGACTTCTCCTGCCAGCAGCTTAGCGGCAGATGCATGGGGTGACGAGGTGTCGCTGGGGCAGGGCGGATATGGTACGAAAGTACCCAAACGCCGCTTTCAGTTTTTCCACCACAGAGTAGAACCCCTCGAACAGACGCATCCCTTACGAAGAACTGATGTTTGAGCTGGGATGCTGAGAGCTGATGGCTGAAAGCTGAGAGCTCTCTTGCTATCTTCCAGCGCTGGCGGCCATCTTCTTCACCATGGCCAACACCAGCTTGCGATCGCTTTCATTGAGACTGGCGGAGTAGCGGCGAATCTGGCTCAGGAAGCGGACTTCATCGTCGCTCAGTTGGGGCATTCCCCGGGAACCGTTGGTGTGGCCGGAGTCGGCAAAAAATTGCGACAGTGGAAGCTCCATGGCGCCAGCAATCTTGGCGAGAGTGTCCAGGGAGGGAATCGTGTGCCCGTTCTCCACGCGCGAGAGGTAACATCGAAGTAATCCCGTACGCTTTTCGATGTCCCCCTGCGACATGCCCTTCTGCAGCCGGTAGTTTCTAATCGTCTCGCCGATGTTCATAGGGGAAGAGATCCAACAGGGTTTTCAATGATGGCTGAATAGTAACCAGAGTAGTACCTTCTGGCAAGAAGAATTTCATTGCACAAGAAACCATCAGGACGTTGCGCAGCGCAGCCTAGGGAAAGATTCCAGTTGGGAAATTCCAGGCTATTTCTTTAGGGTCTTCTCGAGAAAAGCTACTGTGCGATTCCAAGCATCTGCCGCATCGTCAGGGCGATAGCCATCCTTGTTGTTGGGGTTTTCGAAGGCATGCCCTGCGTCAGGGTAAATCACGATTTCAATCTTTTTCCCCAATTGCTTCATGGTCTGTTCGAATTTTCTTACATCGTCGACAGGAATGCCGCGATCTTTTGCACCAAAAATGCCCAATATCGGTGCATTGGTCTTTTTCAAGCTGCTCTCATCGACCGCGAGGTGGCCGTAATGGATCACGTCCGCCGCCAGAGTTGGCTCCTCCAGCGCGACATCCAGCGAGTACCCGCCGCCCATACACCAACCGATCGAGCCAATTCGGTCGCCCTTCACATTCTTTTCCGATTTAAGAAAATCAAAAGCCGCTCGCAGATCACGGATGGCGCGGTCTTGAGGAACTCCCCGCATAAGTTCATGGGCTTCATCAGGTGTGCTGGCCACCTTGCCGCGATAAAGATCAACCGCCAGCGCCACGTAGCCTTGGTCCGAGAGCTTCGATGCCTGCTCCTTGACCCAATCGTTCAGTCCCCACCATTCGTGGATAACAATGATCGCAGGGAACGGCCCCTTGCCGGCCGGGGTATACAGCATGCCCTGCACGTTTTCGTCGCCGCTTTTGTAGGAGACGGATTTGCCCTCCGCCGCGAAGCAGGAGTATGCGCAGGCCAGTGTTAGCAGAATAACTATGAGCTTCCTCATGGGATTCATCCTTGAGTTTATGTAGTCATCCTGAGAACCGTAAGGTCCCGAAGGATCTTGTCTCTATCGCCGGTTTACAGTTGCAGCTCCATGTACATTGCACCGTCTATCGGGTTGGGGCGATAAGGCGCGATTTCGCTAAAGCCTAATTTGCGATACATCGCAACCGCATCTTTCATGACCGGCTCGACTGTATCCAGGCGCATGCGGGAGTATCCGATGCCACGCGCTTCCGCAAGGATGGCCATCGCCAACGCGCGCCCCAGGCCTTTGCCGCGAAACTTGGGACGCAAATACAATCGCTTCATCTCGCAAATCTCACCCTCTAGGCGGTCGAAGGCTACACATCCTGCGATCTCGCCTTGATATTCGGCCAGCAGCAAACGACCGTCGGGCGGGGCATAGTCTCCGGGCAATTCCGCAAGCTCTTTGTCGAAGCTCTGGAAACAAGGCTGAACCCCAGTGACTCGGCGTATTCAAGGAATAGCTCACGCGCTTGCGCGACGCGTACTGCCGAGTCGGCGTTCACGATGGCGAATTCCGGGATGGCGCGCGCTACCCCATGAGCATGCCCCCATTGACGTTGAGCACGTGGCCGGTGATGTAGGACGCCTCCTCGGAAGCCAGAAAGCGTACCGCGTGTGCAACATCATCGGCGGTGCCCGCGCGTCCTAACGGAATCATTTTGACTGCGTACTGCTTAAGTTCGTCGGAGAGCGAACCCGTCATGGCCGTTTCGATGAAGCCGGGGGCAACCGCGTTGCAGGTAATGTTGCGCGAGGCCACTTCGCGGGCGACCGCCATGGTTAAGCCCATCAATCCCGCCTTGGAAGAAGCGTAGTTCGACTGCCCAGCCTGTCCTATCTGGCCAAATACGCTGGCAATGTTAATGATTCGTCCCCAGCGCTGTTTGAGCATCGATCCGACCGCCTGCTGGGTGCAGAGGTAAGCCGAGGTCAGATTGGTATTGAGCACTGCGTCCCAATCGGCGCGCTTCATGCGCATGATGAGCTGGTCGTGGGTTATGCCGGCGTTATTGACCAGGATGTCGATCTTCCCAAGCTGCCCCAGCACTGACTTGATGGTGGTCTTAATCTGTTCTTCGTCGGCGACGTCCATGGCAAATACCGCAGCCTTCCCACCAGCACCGTTGATCTCCCGCGCCACCCCACCGAGTTTTTCCTGATTGCGTGCGGATAAGGCTACGGTTGCGCCCGCTTGCGCCAGACTCAAGGCACAGGCGCGGCCAATACCCTGGGATGCGCCAGTGACCAGCGCCACACGTCCCGAAAGGGTCATGAATTTCTTCTCCGGTGGATTAGCAGCGGGAATTATACCTAGGAGGGATGAGCGTGCAACGCGGCGGCTGCTTCTCTGACCTCGTTTCGGAAAACATAGCGCAGGATGGGCGGCGCGAGCACGGTGGTGACGGCAGTCATGAAGACCACGATGGCGTAGGTGGACTCGGTTACGATATGCGAGTTCAGTCCCACCAGGGCAACGATCAAAGCCACTTCGCCACGCGGCATCATGCCGATTCCGACGGTCATCGCGGTGCGCCATCCTTCTCCCAGCAAGGGCAGGCCGCAGCCCAGCAACTTGGAAATAATGGCCAGTACCGAAACCACAATCGCAGCAATCAGGACATTTCCGGTGAACAATCCCACGTCGAACCGGGCGCCAATCGAGAAGAAGAAATAAGGAGCCAGAAAGTCGGTGATGGAACTGACTCGAGGCAGCAATTCCCACTCCGGCGAGTAGTCGGCAAAAATCAGTCCTGCAAAGAACGCGCCGATGATAGCAGCCATACCGATTTTAGCCGCCATCCACGACAATAGCAGGCAAATGGCCAGTGCGATGATGAGCGGAGCGTTGTGAGTAGAAAGCGTCTCCACCCGGGCACGCAGAGGCCGCACCATGCGCGATCCCAGAAAGATCATGAGTACGGCGAATACGATTGCTTCTGCCGTCAGCACTCCCAAATGCAACCATTGGATTCCAGCTGCTGAGGCCAGTCCTGCGACCACGGCCAGGAGCACCATCCCCAAGATGTCGTCGAACACGGCCGCCCCGAGAATGATTTTGGCGGGTCTGCTGTCCAGAACTCCTAGGTCTCCCAGCACGCGCGCCGTGATGCCTACGCTCGTGGCCACCATGGCCGCTCCGACAAACGTGGCTTCCGTGGTTCCGTCTCCTCGCAACCACATGTAGAGGAATCCCAGAATGAAAGGAACAACAATGCCCACCACCGCCACCAGTAGCGCTTTGTGGCTGATTCGGATGAGGTCCTGCGGTCGGGTTTCAAGCCCGGCCTGGAACAGCACGAAAATAGCGCCGATTTCTGCGATGGAATAAATGGTATCGGTAGGATGGATAATGCCAAATGCGTACGGCCCAAGAACTACGCCGGCTACGATTTCGCCGAGCACAGCCGGCATTCTCAACCGCTCGAAGATCTCCCCGACAATCTTCGCTGCGACGAAAATTACAAACAGCTGAAAGAGCAATTTTTCTGGGCCAGCCGGCACCAAGGAAGCATAGGGACAAATCAGCTCTGTCGCAAGTTGTTGTTCCTGCTAAGCAACGCGCTTAACGGCCCAGACAAGCACATCCAGCCGTTTCGCAAAATGCAGCAGCGGAGTCACCTTCGGCAGCGCAATTCCAGCTGCTGCCATGGTGTCATTTGTCGCTTATTCCGAAGCCAGGGGCGGAGCCGAGGAATTCTGTTGAGCAGACTGTATACCAGCCGCAACCTGCCGGTAGTCGCGATGGTATATGTCCACCACGGCGCGTCCAATGACCCTTGCGCGGGCGTCAGAGTGGATGTGAATCGGGAAGGTAAAATTGCCGAAGTCCTCGTAGTCCTGCACGAATTCGATCTTCTTGATGAAGAAGGAAGGCGACTTAACCACGCCCCCTTCGGCTCGTACCAGGCTTCCGTGATACGCGTCGATATAAATGCGGCCCTTGAACAGGCCAGGACGCTTCTTTCGCGGCTTGACCTGGAAGGTGTGCACCAGACGCCCGTTCATTTCGGTGGTGCCCTTGTAGGAAAATTTGTAATTCTTGTCGTTAATTGCGGTCAGGGAGCCGTCATCCTGCTTGACGTGGTCTACTTCCGACTGCAGCAGCCGTACGATAATGTTGCTCTTGACGAATCCATCCCCGGAATAACGAAGCGCGGTGAACTGGAGAGTTCGTGGAGCCTCGAAGTGGCGCTGCAGCTCGAATTCGCCCTGCTGGGCGGTGTCGGGCAATTCGGCATGGACGACGGTAGTAGCCGAATAAGAAGATAGCTGCTGATTCTGAATGACAGACCGCCCCTGAAAAGCTTGCAGTGCCAACTCTGGGGCCATGCGAGGCAGAGGAATTGGAGCGGCAAGATCGGGGGTGTGGGTCGCTGCAAGAATCGTCCCGCCCGCCGGATTGGCCGCGTCAATTACTCCAAAAGCCGCCGGCTCGAAACCTTGGCCTAGAGCGAGCCCGGATAAAAAGGCAATTCCAACGACGTAAGATAGAAAAAGATTGCGCATGAATTTATGACGCTTAAATCAGCGACAGGGGAATACACCCTTATATAGGATTCAGGTACGAACTGGAAAGTGACAAAAGTTAGTCTCGCCCGTCCGGTGTGGGGACGGGTCCTGGACCCGGCCCAGGCAGGTGAGAGACCTGCCTCCACACAGGCATGAGATAACCATTGCGAAGGCAGTAATTTAGAGTCTCTACTCATCCAATTGCGCCCCGCCGCTCCTGCAAGTAAGATTCGAATTCTCCGATGTCTGAGTCCGAAAATACCGAATCGCCCAGCAACGGATCGCCTTCCCAGTCACCCGCGGTGGATGTGTACGCCGTTTACGGGGTTGAGCCCGAGGTTCAGGCCTACGCCATGGCCAAATACTCGCGCTCTGCGCTCTCCATGAAGGAGTCGCTGCGGGAAATCAACCAGCAGAAGGCGGAAAAGTTTCTCAACACTTTTTATTTCCAGTATGGGCACCGCTCGATCGCAGATTTGGCGCACATCGCGCTAGCCATCGAGAGGCTGTCCATTCTGGCGGCTATTGCTGTCGCGGACGAACAGCGATGGGACGGGCAGGAGCGTTCAACCCGCTATCAGGATTTCAAGAAGAGCGGCTACTACACGCCTGATTTCGGCAATGACGACGAGGCTCGTACTCTCTATCGGCAGACCATCGACAGCCTGTTTGCCGAATATGAGAAGCAATCTGATGTGATGTTCCGCTACCGGGCCGAAATCACCCCCAGGCCGACTGACATGAAGCAGGAAGCCTATGAGCGCACCTTGCGAGCACGGGCCTTCGACATCACACGCTATCTGCTGCCGCTTGCCACCAACACGTCGCTGGGCGAAATTGTTAACGCCCGCACCTTGGAAAGCCAAGTCGCCCACTTGTTGTCGCACACACATAAAGAAGTCCGGCACCTTGGCGATTTGCTGAAGCATGCCGCGACGCAACCCGCGTACAACATCAATAACGAGTTGCTCAAGAGCCTGGTGGAGGAGATTCGGGCGACGAATTCACAACTGGGCGAGCGAGTGGCGAAGGAACTTCTCAAGGATGTGCGCGTCGCGCCGACGCTGGTTAAATACGCCGATCCCAACACTTACGAAATCGAGACTCGCCGAGAGTTGAAGCAAGCCGCTTCAGAGTTGATGAAGAACGCCACGATCAATCGCTCCGAATTGGTTGACCTGCTCGACGACGATCCGCTTGAACTCGAACTGGCAACGACTCTGCTTTACGAGCACTGCCATTATCCCTACCGCCAAATTCGAGACCAGTTGGACGGGCTCGGCGCAATAATGCAGCGTGAAATCATCGATTTTGGCCTGCGGCATCGCGGCAAGCACGACGAGATGCTGCGCGCCTTCTGTGCGGGACAGAAGTTCCGGTTCGACATTCTGATGGACATCGGCGGGTTTCGCGACATGCACCGTCATCGCCGGTGTATTCAGATCGGACAGGGTTTTACAACCGCTCACGGCTACGATGTGCCGGAACAGTACGAAGCTGCCGACGCACGCGCCAGCTACGAATCCGCAATGAAGCGCGCCGTTGCAGCTGTCCAGCGGCTCGCCGAGCGACCCAGAGCAGAATCTGCGGAAGACGCGCAATACGTCATTCCCCTGGCCTTCCGCAAACGCACGCTCTTCAAAATGGATTTCGCCGAGGCGGTCTACATTTCGGAATTGCGCACCACGCCAGCCGGACACACGTCCTATCGCAATGTCGCGTATGCCATGTACGAAGCGGTGGCGCGGAAATACCCGTCTTTATCCGAGTATTTCCGAGTCCATGACGTCGGGGAACCTGTGGACCTCTTGCAGCGCTAATCGCTGCCGCAATAGCTTCCCTTCACATCGTTATTGCGCAGTGCAACCGATCCCTTCCCCCAGAATCTCCACATCAAATTCGCTCAAGGAGCCAGCTACCTATTGCAAAGCGCCACGATGACAACAAAGCCCAGCCCGGTGAACCCGGAAACGATCCCCGACAAGTAGGTCCCGAGAGTGGCGGCCGATCCGCCGACGCACAGCAACTTTCCCACCTCGAGGATGCTTCGGGGGAAAGCGTGGAAGAACTCTCGGATACCGATCAGGCGATCGAAGCCGAACAGGTCGAGGGCTCCGAAGATGCTGCCGACCATCCCGAGCGGCCGGCGCACCCGCACACTGAGTACCGCCGGCCGGAAGATGTCCCTCCTCAGCGGAAACCCGGCCAAGACGCGGCGTAACTAAGCGAGCCACTTAGTGTTCGCTTTTCTTTCGCCTATCTGCTACACTTCCCCAAAATGAAAAGGCTGTGGAAATTCCTGTGATTCGTGAACTGTTGCTGGCTTGCTCGACGTTGTAGGCTAGGTTGTAGCTCCCGAGTCCCGGAAGAGGATGATTATGGCTGACGAACGTGCAAAAGCACTGGATCTGGCCTTCTCCCAGATCGAAAAGCAGTTTGGCAAAGGTTCTATTATGCGGTTGGGGTCGAAGGAGGCGGTCGTTCCCATCTCTGTAATCCCCACGGGTGCGATTTCATTTGACGCCGCCCTGGGCGTAGGCGGCTTCCCGCGGGGGCGCGTCGTCGAGATCTTCGGCCCTGAGTCTTCCGGCAAAACCACGATCGCGCTGCAGGTCATCGCCGAGGCGCAGAAAACCGGCGGCATGGCGGCTTTCGTGGATGCCGAGCACGCCCTCGATCCAGGTTATGCGAAGAAGCTCGGTGTCGATGTCGACAACCTGCTCGTTTCGCAGCCGGATTACGGTGAGCAGGCTCTCGAAATCGCCGAAGCCCTGGTGCGCTCCGGCGCCCTTGATGTGCTGGTCGTGGATTCGGTGGCGGCCCTCGTGCCCAAAGCTGAGCTCGATGGCGAAATGGGCGATAGCCACATGGGGCTGCAGGCGCGCCTGATGTCGCAGGCGCTGCGCAAATTGACCGGCATCGTTTCCAAATCGCGTACCTGCCTGATCTTCATCAACCAGATCCGCGAAAAAATCGGCGTGATGTTCGGCAACCCGGAGACTACCACCGGCGGACGCGCCTTGAAGTTTTATGCTTCGGTGCGCATTGATATTCGCCGCATTGCTGCGATCAAAGAGGGCGACATAGTTACCGGCTCGCGCACGCGAGTAAAGGTCGTAAAGAACAAGGTGGCGGCTCCTTTCCGCGAGGCCGAGTTCGACATTCTTTATGGCGAGGGCATTTCCAAGGAAGGCGACCTGCTCGATCTGGCCGTAAATAACAACATTATTGAGAAATCCGGCTCATGGTTCAGCTACAAGGGCGAACGCATTGGCCAGGGCCGCGAGAATGCTCGCCAGTTCCTGAAAGACAATAAAGACACGCTGGCCAAGTTGGATACCGAGGTCCGAAAAGTGCTGGGACTCACGCCTGCGACCCATACGCAGGCCCAGGCGCAAGCCGCTGCCGGAGGGCGCGTGACTACCATGCCGAGCGCCGCGCCAGAGACGGCAAAGGTGCCGGCGGCAAGAAGATAGTTGGTTGCTTGTTGTTGGTCTTTGGTTGTTGGTGGTCTTTGGCTCCCGCGCCTTGGCTAACGACCAATGACCGGCGACCAACGCGACCAACGACGAACCATTGCCAACTTTCTTTCCTGCCGACTAGAATCGTCTGTACTCCAGCCTGACCCTTGCCAGCGAGGACAATTGAAGAAAGTCATAGCCATCTATCCCGGCTCCTTCGATCCCTTGACAAACGGGCACCTCGATTTAATCGAGCGGGGCAGCAAGATTTTTGACCAGCTGATTGTGGGGATTCTGCGCAATCCGGAGAAGGACCCACTATTCAGCCTCGGCGAGCGCCGGCAGATGATGGAGGCCATGACCGAGCAGTGGAAAAACGTCCGGGTGGACTCGTTCGAAGGCCTCATGGTGGACTATGCGCTCAAAGTGAAGGCCAGCGCCGTTTTGCGGGGCATTCGGGCTATCAGCGATTATGAGTACGAGCTGCAGATGGCCTTAATGAACCGCAAGCTATCGCCCAACCTGGAAACTGTTTTCATGATGCCGGCCGAGGCCTACTCATACCTGAGTTCGCGGCTGGTACGAGAAATCGCCCAGCTAGGCGGCAGTGTCAGGGGATTGGTTCCTGAGCTCGTGGAACAGAAGCTCGGTGAGAAAATGGATCCGGCAATAAAATTACAGAACGTTCGAAAAACCAGAACAGGAAAAAAGCAATGACCGTAGCCACCGAACCTTCCTTTGCCTTGAAACTCACGGAACGCATCAACCGGATCGAGCCTTCTGCCACTATGGCAGTGGTCGCCGAAGCCGACAAGCTGCGTAGCCAGGGTATCGATGTCGTGGACTTTGGCGCAGGCGAGCCGCATTTCAGCACCCCGCAGCACATTAAAGACGCGGCCATCGCGGCCATCCAGGCCAACTTCACCAAGTACACGGTTGTAGGTGGAACGGCGGAGCTGCGCGACGCGATCGTGCATCGGCATTCCGTGGATTTCGATTCGGATTATCGCCGCGAGGAAGCGATTGCTTCGGTCGGAGGCAAGCACGTGCTCTTCAACGCGATCCAGGTACTGGTGGACCACGCGGACGAGGTCATCCTTCCAGTTCCCTACTGGGTTTCCTTTAAGGACATTATCCGCTACGCAGGCGGCGTTCCGGTCTTCATCGAAACCGACGAAAGCAAAGATTTCGCGGTAACCGCAGAGATGGTGGAGCGCGCCATCACGCCACGCACGAGGATGATCATCCTCAATTCGCCCTCGAATCCTTCAGGAGCGGTGATGAGCCCTGAAGATATGACCGCGGTGGTCCGGCTGGCAGCGCAGCGCGGCATTTGGGTCATCTCTGACGAGTGCTACGTCTATCTGAACTACAGCGGAAGACGCTTCTCGGTAGGGTCCTTGCGCGAGGGTCGCGAACGCATGCTCGTGGTCGGGTCGCTCTCAAAAACCTATGCCATGACCGGCTGGCGGCTGGGCTACGCCCTGGGTCCTGCCCCGGTCGTAAGCGCCATGCAGAAGCTGCAGGGCCAATCGACCTCCAATCCCACCTCGATCGTGCAGAAGGCTGCGGTCGCCGCCCTTACGGGTCCGCAGGAATGCGTCGAGGAGATGCGCAAGGAGTACATCCGCCTGCGCGATCACGTGGTTAAGGGGCTGCGCGCTATACCTGGTGTGACCTGCACCATGCCGCAGGGTGCGTTCTACGCCTACCCTAATGTCTCGTCCTTCTTCGGCCGGAGTGGTCTGAAGTCCGAAGCCGATGTGGCGGGCAAGCTTCTGCGCGAGGCTCACCTGGCCACGGTGCCCGGCGGGGGATTCGGCACGCGTGAGCATATTCGTGTCTCCTATGCCACCTCGACAGCCGAACTTGATCGTGGATTGGAGCGCATGCGTACGCTTTTTGCCTCTTTGTAATCAGGGTTTTTCGCAGGCAGCCTCTTTGCTGGGTTAAGCTTCTAAGGGCGGTGATCCTGCTGGGCGTCCTCGGCAGGCGCGGAGGTATTGGTACGCGTTCCCGATGAGCGAACTGTATCCATTTCTGATGGTGCCCGTTTTCGACCCGCGCCCGTGGGGCACGTTGGATTTGTCTCCGATTTATCCCAATCACAAGTTCGAACAGAAAATCGGCGAGTCCTGGCTGACGGGGGATCACTGTATCGTGGCAAACGGGCCGCTGGCGGGACAGTCTCTTAGCGAACTCAGCAACCGTTACGGAAGAGAGCTGGTGGGGGAGGCCGCTCCCGATGGCAACCGATTCCCTCTCCTGGTGAAATTTCTCTTCCCCCACGAAAAACTCTCGGTACAGGTTCATCCTGATGACGAATGCGCGCGGCGTTCCGGGCAACCCTGGGGGAAAACGGAATGCTGGTATGTGGCGCACGCCCAACCCGGCGCCCAGGTGGCCCTCGGCCTTAGAAATGGCGCAACCTCTGCTCAACTGGAGCAAGCCATCCGGGAAAACCGGGCCGAAGAGCTGCTCAACTGGGTTGATGTTCATCGCGGCGACCTGATTTATGTCGCAGGGGGAACCGTGCATACGTTGGGCCCAGGGTCCGTCATTGTCGAGACTCAGCAGCAATCGGATACAACCTATCGCTTATACGATTACGGCCGGCCGCGTGAACTGCACCTGAAAGAAGGGTTGGCGGCGGTTAAGGAGCAGCCGGGATCGGGCAAGGTGGTGCGTCCTGCCGCGGCCTCGCAGAATGGAACACGTTGCGAACAACTGGTCAGCGCGCCTTATTTCGTAGTCGAAAAGTTCGAGCTGAGCGAATTGAAATCGTTTGCGACCACTGATGAATCGGGAATACGCTCCGTTCAGATCCTGGTAGCGCTGAAAGGCTGCGGAGTAGTAGAAGACCACGGCACCGAGCCCGTCACCTTCGCCAAAGGGGATGCCGTAGTAGTACCGGCGAGCACGTGGAACTTCGACGTGCGGCCGCAGTGGAATTTGGAGTTTATACGCGCGTACGTGCCTGGCAAGCCGCTGCCGGAGCCGGTGACGACGTTGACGTCGGAAGCAGCATCCTGAGCGAGTGTTTTGTGTGGAGACGGGTCAGAGACCCGTCCCCGCATTGTCCTCGCCATGCACGCATCACAGTTCGAAAGATTGAATGGCCAAGAAACCTACTTTCTATCCCGTGATCCTGGCCGGTGGCCGGGGCACGCGGTTCTGGCCGCTCAGCCGCAAGCGCCGCGCCAAGCAACTGCTAGCCTTGGACGGCAAGCAGACTATGATTCAGCAGACGGTCGCTCGACTTCTGCCCTTAGCCCCTCCCAAGAGTTTCTGGATCATCACCAACGGCGATTTGCAGGCGGCGATTGCCAGGCAGGTGCCGCGCCTTTCTAAAAAGCAAATCATCGCTGAGCCAGTCGGACGCAACACCGCGCCTGCCATCGGACTCGCCGCCTTTCTTTTGTTACGCCACGATCCGGATGCAGTCATCGGCCTGTTCCCGTCCGACCACGTGATTGAAAATGAGAAGCGTTACCGCGACGTGATTGCGCACGGGATCCAAATTGCGGCAGCAGGCGATAATATCGTGGTCTTGGGTATTCGACCCAATCGCCCCGAAACCGGTTATGGCTATATCGAATCCGGCTCTCCGCTCGAGAGGGAGGCCCTGCGTGTCCGCCGATTCACAGAAAAGCCCGATGCCGGCCGCGCTGCCGAATTCCTCAAAGCAGGGAATTACTTCTGGAACAGCGGGATGTTTCTGTGGCGGGCGCGGACACTGGCTGATGCCATCAAAGAACATCTTCCTAATACCGCACCGCGGCTGGAAGAGATCGCTGCGGCGTTCGGCACAGCAAGATTCGAGGGCGCCTTTCGCAAGTTGTATCCCAAATGCGAGACCATCAGTATTGACTACGCGGTAGTGGAGCCGCGTTCGGCAAGAGGCGAGCAGGCTTCCAACATCTATTGCATCCCGGCAGATTTCGGCTGGAACGACCTCGGCTCCTGGACGGCCCTGCACGAGCACCACACTGCGAAGTTGAGGCCGGCCGACGGAAACTTGATTTCGGGCGATGGCAGCTACACGCTGAATGCCCAGGGCAACTACATCCATGCACCAGGCAAATTCGTGGCTGCCGTCGGCGTAGACAATTTGGTGGTCGTCGAAACCAACGATGCTCTGTTGATCACAACGCGGGAGCGGTCACAGGATGTGGGTAGAGTTGTGATGTACCTGGACGAGAAAAAGCTTTCGAAATTAGTCTAGACACAAGCGATATTCATAAGCTTTGCATCCAGGCGGAGTTTGAGCGAGCGACAGGTTCTGGGCGGTATGGCTGAATAGCCTGCTGAGAAGCGCCACATGTGTATCAGGGCACGTCTTCAGACGTGCCGGAAGCGCTTTAGAACATGTCCGGCTTCGGCCGCTAAATTTACGCGATTGGCGTTTTGTTGACAAATCTATGAAGCTATGCGCCCGACAAGACGATCTAGATCACGGCAGAAAGCAATCCATGGCGGAAATCAAGTTTGGAACCGATGGCTGGCGCGGCGTCATTGCCGATGATTTCACTTTTGACAATGTGCGGCGCGTGGCCGGCGCCATCGCCTCCTATGTGCTGAAAAATGAGGATCGCAAGCGAGGCGTCATTGTCGGATACGATACTCGCTTCGCTTCTCAGCGGGTGGCTCGGTTGGCTGCCGAGACGATCTCAGGCGCTGGCATTTCCGTCACGCTGGCCAACGATTACACACCGACTCCGGCCATTTCCTACGCCGTAAAGACGCTAGGGGCCGCGGGCGGCGTGGTCATCACTTCCAGCCACAATCCCTGGAACTGGAATGGCGTGAAATTCAAAGCCAAATTCGGCGGCTCGGCCCCGCCGGCGATCATGAAGCTCATCGAGGACGAGGTTCGTGCTGGCACCAAGCCTAACGGCGACCCTGCCCATATTGAGGAAGTCGACCTCAAGCCGGCTTACATCGAGGCCATTTGTCGTTTTGCCGATCTGGACCTGATTACCAAGGCCAAGTTTAAGTTCGCCATTGATTCGATGCATGGCTCGGGGCGAGGCGTGTTGTCGAAAATCTTCGCGGAACGGGGCATCGAGCACATTGCAATTCGTCAGGATCTGAATCCTCTGTTTCCGGGAATCAATCCCGAGCCGATCGAGCCCCATGTGGCGATGCTTCAGGAAACCATGGTCAAACAAGGCTGCCACGCCGGTCTGGCCACCGACGGCGACGCCGACCGCATCGGTGCTGTTGCCGAAGACGGAACTTTTGTCGATTCGCACAAGATTTTTTCCATCCTGCTGCGCTGGCTGCTGGAGCGAAAAAAATGGCCGGGTGAGGTGGTGCGCGCGTTTAACACGACGCGCATGCTCGACCGCATCGCCGCGCGCTACGGCCGCAAGCTAAACGAGTGCAGCATCGGTTTTAAGCACATCGCCGATCTCATGATGGAACGCGAGATCCTGATTGGCGGAGAAGAATCAGGCGGCATCGGTTACTCCCGATACCTGCCAGAGCGCGACGGCATCCTCAACTCGTTGCTGCTGGCCAACGTCATGGCCGAAGAGAAAAAGCCGCTGGGTCAGCTGGTGGCCGATCTGCAAAAAGAGTACGGCCCACACTTCTACGGACGTCTCGACCTTCATATGCCCGAAGACGCAAAGCAAAGTGCTATCAGCCGTGCCCGTGCGGACAGCACAAAGAGTCTTGGGAAATACAAGGTCCTAAAGAAGGAAGGCCTCGACGGAGTGAAGTTCTTCCTCGAAGCGCCCAGCAATGGCAATGGCGCGGAGCCGTGGATCCTGTTTCGGGCGTCGGGGACGGAGCCTTTGCTGCGGCTATATGCCGAGGCCGCATCTCCGGAACTGACTCAGGAAATTCTGGCGATCGGCGAAGCGTTCGTCAACGCGGGGTAGCGCCGGCATCTTGCCGGCCGGATGCGCGGGCGGGACGCCCGCGTGACAGCCGTGACGGCGGCGCTAATACGGTTAACCGTACATTGTCCAGGCGAGTCTCCACGATGGCGGGTCTTTAAGCGATAATCAATAGGAATGACTTTTGCAGCTCAATCGCCGACCTCCGACACGCCCGAGGCAAGGCACTACAATCGCATCCGTCGCTGGCTAGGGGTTGCAGACTTCCTCCTTGGATTGGCGTTCTTGCTGGTTCTGCTCATCACGGGCTGGACCGGCACCTTACGCGACCTCGCCTACTGGGCAGCGAACCAGAACTACTCGATAGCAGTTTTCTTCTACGTTTTCATGCTCCTGCTCATCAGCAAGATCCTGGGTTTTGGTCTGGATTATTACGGGTTCCAGCTGGAACACCGATATCAGCTCTCAAACCAGAAACTGCACGCCTGGTTGTGGGACGAGCTAAAAGGCTGGGTAGTAGGGTTGGTACTGGCCACGATTCTGGTCGAAATCCTTTATTTCACCATACGACAGTCGCCTCAGAACTGGTGGCTAATTACCTGGTTCGTGTTCATCGCGCTCTTCCTCTTCTTCGCGCAGATTGCGCCCATCGTTTTTCTCCCGCTTTTCTACAAGTTTGAGCCCCTGGAAAACGATGAACTGAAGGAACGGCTGCTGCTCCTGAGTGAACGCGCTGGAACCCGTGTGCGGGGCGTCTATGAATGGAAGCTGTCGGAGAAAAGTAAGAAGGCAAATGCGGCGCTCACTGGCCTTGGCGCAACCCGCCGGATCCTCCTGGCCGACACCCTCCTGCAGAATTACTCGAATGACGAGATCGAAGCCGTACTTGCTCACGAGCTCGGCCACCACGTCCACAAGCACATCGTGAAGAGCATTGCCGTGCAGGCGCTGGTTACCTTCGTAGGATTCTGGGTTGGCGACATGGCGCTGAACTACTCAGTCGAACAGCATGGCATGTTTGTCACGCTTTCCGACTTCGCCAACTTGCCCCTGCTGGTACTGGTTTCGACCGTGCTCTCTTTCCTGCTTATGCCGGTGCTGAATGCCTACTCTCGCCATAACGAGCGCCAGGCTGACCGCTACTGTTTCGAGTCGATTGCCAGCGTGACCCCGTTCATCTCCTCGATGAACAAGCTGGCAGACCAGAATTTGGCCGAACGCGCTCCTTCGGAGTGGGTGGAGTGGTTCTTCCACTCGCATCCGGCCATCACCAAGCGAGTGGCGGCAGCGAAAGCCTGGGCGAAACTCAAGCCGGCTACTCACCCGCGTTATTATTGAGCCTGTTGAGCATGCAGAATCGCTTCCACCCGCTGAAGGTCTTCTTCCGTGTCCACTCCAATCGTGTCGTAAGGAGTCTCGCCCACCGAGATCGGGATTCCATTTTCCAGAAAGCGCAACTGCTCCAGCCTTTCGCTGCGCTCCAATGATGACTCAGGAAGGGAGACAAACCGTTCGAGTGCGGCTTTGCGATAGGCGTAAAAGCCAAGGTGTTTATACCAACGCGGCTCGCCCGTTCCATCCCGGTCAAAGGGAATGGTGGCACGAGAAAAATAGAGCGCTCGTCCCGCCGTGTCGGTGACGACCTTCACGGCATTGGGATTGTTGATATCTTCGGCTGCGGCTCGCGTTTTCAAGGTTGCAACCTGCACAGACGGGTCCTTCATCAGATCCAATAAGGTGGCGATGTGTTCCGCACGGGTCATGGGCTCATCGCCCTGGACGTTCACGTAAACCTCGGCAGCAACCGACTGAGCGATCTCGCGCACGCGCTCGGTGCCGCTGCGATGCGCGGCCGAGGTCATCTGAGCTTTCCAGCCGTTCTGGCGGCAGACCTGGATAATCTCGTCGGAATCGGTGGCTATGATGACTTCATTCAACAGCGGGGATGAACGCACGCCGCGGTACACGTGACCCAGCAGAGGCTCTCCGGCAAGTGGGCGGAGCAGTTTTCGGGGCAATCGAGTCGAAGCTAAGCGAGCGGGGATGACCGCAATGGCTTTCATCGCGTTGTTTTCGGGCTTCCATCATAAACATAGCCGGCCCATCAGCCGGATGTTTTTGGGGTGAAGAGCAAGGTTTGACACGTCAGAAGGTGGTCTCTAGAATCAAGTAATTGGCTGTGCTTTGATCCAGTGGGCTTCGGTTTCAGCAATGGCTTTGCTGGAGGCAGCGTCTTCTTCCACTCCTGTCTTCCCTTGATCGTGCATGGCGGTGTAGCTCAGGTGGTTAGAGCGACGGTCTCATAATCCGTAGGTCGTTGGTTCGAGTCCAACCGCCGCCACCAAATTTTTCAAGAACTTACTGGCAGCTAATTAGAAGACTGGAGGACCAGTTTTCAACAACTCTTCGAACTTCTCCACCGCATCGATTACGTCCGTGGTGGGAGTCTGAATGTAATTCGTACGCGTTATCGGGCACTCGGCTTGTGGCGAAGAATCCGCTGCACGATCAACTCCGGCGTTCCCCAGAATCCGCAGGACGCAAGCTTCGTCGGCTGCGCGAGTACCTTGGCGGCCCGACTCCCCTTCCGTCACCAGCTTTAATTTCCCTCTCCCGCAGCTTCGCGCACTGAGCCTTGGCATCTTCGGGAAAGGGATGTCGGGATTGACACTCAATGGTGAAAACTCTTCTTACTGCGGCAGTCCCATGCGCCGCAACAGGTCCACATAACGTGGATCGGAGTGGAACGGCTGAATAAAGTCTTCCGCCTTAAGGTATTCCATACGTCCTGAGCGCTCCCGGTAGGCCTTTTCCAACCATTCAAATGTATGATCACGATCTCCTATCAGGGCGTAGTCCATTGCTACCTCGTAAGGCGAGACATACTCGATTTGCGACTTCCCTTTCAGCAATTCGATCAGGTTAGTACACGCACCCTTCAGCTTGCCTTGTCGATATCCCGCCGCGAACGCCTCCGCCTTGTCCGTATTGCCGCCCTTCTTCATCGCCGTGATCGAGTCTGCCACGAACGCGTCGGTATTTCCCTCGTACCAGTACACCAGCGCGCGATATGCATAGTAAGGGGGGAACTCTGGATTCGCAGCAATGAGGCTATTCAGCTTCTTGAGAGCTTCATCATAGCGGTGCATGTCGGTAAGGAGTCCTGCTTCGTTGACGTTCACTTGCGGCGAGGCTGGATCCAACGCCAAGGCCTTCTGATTCTCCGCCCAGCTTTCTGAGAGCCGCACAAGGTTTTCTAGCAGGACCGAGTAAAAATGGTGAGACAGCGCGTCGTTCGGGTTAAGTTCGATCGCCTTGTGATACTCGGCTTCCGCTCCAGCCCAGTCCCAATCCACCGTTTCTTTCAGAACCGCCAAAGCGGCATGCGCTTCGCCCAAGCTTGGATCGATCTCCAATGCTCGTTGTGCTGCACTGCGGATTTTTGGCGCTGCTTCGCTTGTGGGAATGATTCCGCGATCAAGCAGAATTATGTACGCATCAGCTGATCCTGCATAGGCTTGCGCATAGTTCGGATCTTTGCCAATCGCTTGATTAAACTCATCTACAGCTTTATAGAGGCTCTCGCGAGTGCGCTTTTCCAAGTAATAGCGGCCCTTCACGTACAGCTGGTAAGCCTCGCTGTTTTCTGTTGCGTGCTCCGCAAGCCGCTTCTTCTCCTCGCCGGTCAGCTTCACCCGCAGCTGGTCGGAAATATCAGACGCAATATCGTCCTGCACGGTCGCGATCTCGGAAACTTTTCGCCGATATTGCTCACCCCAGATCTGCGAGCCATTGCTCACATCCACCATCTCAGTCGCGACATTGATCACGTCGC
>DATEPX010000305.1:0-18702 GCA_035272945.1 Terriglobales bacterium | reverse complement strand
GATCGCGGTCGGCCATGGCCTTGCGAATCTTATGCTGCAGCAACCAAGCCGTGGGATAGGAGACGCCGATCTCCTGGCTCAGTTGCACAGCGGAAATCCCTTTCTTGTCCTGGCCCATACGATAGATCGCCCAGAACCAACCGGTGAGGGGAACCCGGGTCTTGTGAAAAATGGTTCCCGCGGTCACCGAACACTGGTACCCACAGGCGGCACATTCTTCCACCTGCCGACTCGCCATATAGCCTCGACTGCGACCCCCACAGCGGGGACACCGGAAACCGTTCGGCCAGCGCTCGCTGGCCAGGTAGCGCGCACACTGGTCATCGTCGCCGAAGCGCGCGCGAAATTCCTTTACCGTCAGGATTCGTCTCTTTTTCAACCGCTTCGTCTTTTTCATGGCCGATACTATATCGTCTTTTGTTCGCCTGATCAAACTTGATATTCATCTTAAACTATATCGCGACCAGCCCTGAAGGGCGGGGCTTTACGGCGTTTTTCGGTAAGGTGAGGTTTGCACGTTACTCAAGTCGCAGAAAACAAATTCCTGAACGGGATATCGCGAATGAGAGATCAATCCCGCAAAACGCGGGCGGGATCGGTCCGCGCTGCGCGCCAGGCGGGCAACAGACAGGCTGAGACTGCAGTCATTGTCATCACTGCCAGAGCCGATGCGAATACCCACGGATCATGCGGGCTCACGTTGTAGAGAAGCTTTCCTAATAATCTCGTCAGAGCGAGTGCTGTAACCGCACCGAATAGGACGCCTCCTGCCGTTAGCTGCAGGCCGCGCGAAATGACCAGGCGAAGCAGGTTCGCCGCGCCGGCGCCAAGAGCCATGCGCAGCCCCAGCTCACGCGCGCTCTGCGCGACAGCATAAGACATCACCCCGTACAAGCCAACGCCAGCGAGGAGAAGCGCCAAGCCTCCCAAAATCGAAACCAAGGTGACGGCTACGAGTTGAGGCGAGGTCGAGCGGTTTACTTGTTCTTGAAGTGTGATCATCTCGTAAAGCGCGAGGTTTGCGTCCAAAGCATGCACTTCGCGAACAAGCGCGGCCAGCATGTTCGGCAGCGGTTGATTGGTGCGGATATACAATGCGGGTCCCCGCACAAAATCCTGCCGCAGAGGCACATAGAAAAATGGCCTTGGTGTCTCACGCATGCTCTCATACTTTGAATCGGCGGCCACACCGACCACTCGTGCCCAACGGCCGTTTACTTGGAGTCGACGGCCGATAGGATCCTGACCGCCCCAGTACCGTGTCATCATAGTTCGATTCACGATGGCGACCAGCGGTGCGTTTTCATCGTCGGCACGTGCGAATTCGCGACCGGAGGGAAGAGGGATCCCTAAGGTGGCGAAATAACCCGGGCTGACCTGGTTGTACTCAATCGCAGGTTGTTCCTCAGGTGGAGGTTGGTAGCCGTCCACCGCAATCGGCGTGGAAGAGTATGTGCCATAGCCCAATGGCGTTACCCGGGCAAAAGCGACGGACTCCACGCCCGGAAGGGCACTGAGGCGGTCAATCAGTTCGTCTTGAAAGATTTTGGCTCGCGGCACGTCGTAACCCGCCGCGACCAGCGACACACCGGTTGTCACTACGCTGGTTGTGGTGAAGCCCGGGCTTGTGGTTCGAATCTTTCCCAAACTTTCGAGCAACAAGGCCGCTCCAACCACCAAAATGAAGCTCAAACAAACCTGTAAGACGACGAGCCCGGAGCGCATCCACGCTCTTCCCCGGGCGCCAACCACGCCTGAGGCTTCGGCCTTCAAGGGTCCGGCAAGATCGAGGTTCCGCGTTTGAAACGCCGGGATTAACCCGACAATCAGCGTCACGATCAAGCAAATACCAGCGCTCCACGACATTACGCGCCCGTCGATTTCCCCGGGCAAGTACATGGCGACTCCCGACCGCGCTGGTAGCAAGAGCACCAGGGCGTGCCGGCACCAATACCCCGCCAGAAGTCCGCCGGCTGTGCCCAGTGCTGAAAGGATGAGACCTTCGGTAAGAAGTTGTTTCAACAAACGCACGCGGCTGGCTCCCATCGCGAGCCGAACGCTCAATTCGTGACGACGGGCGAATGAGCGGACCAGCAGCAGATTGCCCACATTCGCGCAGGCGATGAGCAGAACAAGAGCGACAACCGCCGCCATGACCTCGAGTGTCGGCAGCAGAGTGCCGGCATTGTTGAACGGCGTCTGCCACAACGGCCATAGTCCGATGCCGCGCCCACGGTTTGTGGCTGGATAGTTTGTCTCGAGGCGAGCCGCAATCGCAGAGATTTCTTGCTGCGCTTGTGTGCGAGTGACCCCCGGCTTGAGCCGCACATAAGCCTCAATCCATCGCGCGCCGCGATCGTCGAGTTTGTAACCGCCGCTCTCGAAGCTCTCCTCCATGGAAGCCGGGACCCAGAACTGCATCGCCCAGCCCACGAAAGTCCCATAGAATCCCTCGGGAGCGACCCCAATGATGGTGTGCGGGACATTATTGAAGCGCTGCGTCTTGCCAATGATTTCCGAGTCCCCTTTGAAACGCTTTCGCCACAGCTGATAGCTGATCACTACGACAGGATGGGAGTCGCTGCCTACCTCCTCGCGCGGTTCGAAACTACGCCCCAGAACAGGACGAACGCCGATCGCGTCGAAGTAGTTGGCTGACACGATGCTTCCAGTCGCGGTCTCTGCGTGATCTCCAACGCTCAGCGTGCTGCCGGTGATCTTGGTCACGAAGGATTCCTCGCATAATGTGCAACTCCTCCGCAAATCGAGGAAGTCCGGCCATGAAAGCAATTCAATCCTCTTGCCCGGTACGGTTCCGGCAACTGCGAACAGCCGCTGCTGATGTGCGACTAGTGGATAGGGCCGGAACAGAATTCCCTCCACCCAACTGAACACTGCTGTATTCGCACCGATGCCCAAGGTCAGGCACAGAACTGCCAGCGCAGAAAACCCTGGGCTGCGGCGCAGTTGCCGGAACCCGTAACGCAAATCCTGAACAAAGTCCTCCAAGAAGCTTCCGCCGCGAGCGTCTCGGCACTGCTGTTCGATCTGCGTGATTCCGCCCAGAGTGTGCAGCGCAGAGTAGCGCGCCTGTTCCGGCGACATGCCTCTGGCCACGTTTTCCTTGATTTGTTGCTCAAGATGCTCGCGCAGCTCCTCTTTCATTTCTTCATCCACCTGATTGGGATGGAAAAAAGCGCGCACACGCAATCGCAGGGAGTAGAACCATTGTTCGAGATCCATGTTCAAGCCTCTTTGAGCTTTACTATGCCGGAGATTGCGGCCGAGACGCGGTTCCAGTTGGCGGTCTCTTTTTCGAGCTGCTTCCGCCCCAGCCGCGTCAGCGAATAGAACCTGGCGCGACGGCTATTTTCACTCGACCTCCACCGAGCCCGAATCCAGCCGCGATGTTCCAGCTTATGCAGCGCTGGGTAGAGAGAACCGTCGCTGACGCCCAGCACATCGCTGGAAATCTGCTTCAGGCGCTGACTGATGGCCCATCCATTCAAGGGTTGCAACGCCAGTATTTTGAGGATCAGCATGTCCAGCGTCCCCTGGACCAGATCGGAAGGCTTGCTCACAAGGTCTCCTCTCGGTTACCGAGTTAGACTAGATCTGCTCCCCTCGGTTAGCAAGAGGTCATCAAAAAATGAGGGGCGGGTTTCCGAATGGTCGATAATTACCGGGCAACCCTTCGAATCACATTTTAAAAACTCTAGCCGGAAAGCTTTATTCTCTCGCGATTGGGTTTTTCACGAGAAGCAGCTCTGCTTCCGGTTCAGATCCTGGCGGGTCAGCGCCGGTGGCAGGCCCCAATGAACTACGATTCTTTTTATCCCACTCTCCGCGCTGCCGCACAAGCTTGAAACTGATTGGTTGGCGAACTCAAGAGTGGCGTATGCTGCCGGCACCGCTAAGACCCTCGTAGCAGACGGATGTGGGACCTGACTAGCCCCTGTGAACACTTGGGTGATATTTAAATAAAATATAAGGAGGCCCCGAATCGGGAGAAGAGGGGTATACTTTTCCGAGATGCGCGGGCGCAGGACCGCCACGCCGACACCCGGATCGCTTCCCCGGGCAGTTTACTTCCAACCATGAAAGATGCGGCTCGAACGCGCAGCATTTCCGCAGCGGCCGCTGGGGGCAGTTCCTCGAGCGACCAGACGTTGGCCCATGAGACCTCCGTTCCTGGGCTCGAGCCGGGGACTGTGCTGGGCGGGCGATACGAGATCCTTCATTTGCTGGGCGAAGGTGGCATGGGAGCGGTTTACAAGGCCCAGGACCGCGAACTCGATCGCCTGGTCGCTCTGAAAGTCATTCGTCCTGAACTCGCGTACTCCCCAGCGATTCTCCAGCGCTTCAAGCAGGAACTGATCCTGGCGCGGCAGGTTACGCACAAGAACGTGATCCGGATCTACGACTTTGGCGAGGCCGATGGGGTGAAGTTTCTCACCATGGAATATGTCGAGGGCAGCGATTTGAAAACGCTGCTGCGGGAACGGGGAAAATTTGCCCCTGTCGAAGCTGTGCGTGTCATGCAGCAAGTCTGCCGGGCTCTCGACGCCTCTCATTCCGAAGGCGTGATTCACCGCGACCTTAAACCTTCGAACGTGATGCTCGACAAGCAGGGCAAAGTTCTAGTGATGGATTTCGGCCTGGCGCGAATGCAGGGTGGCAACGGACTGACGCTCACAGGTGCTCTTGTCGGGACGCCTGAGTACATGGCGCCAGAGCAGGCGAAGGGACAACCTGTCGATGTCCAGTCTGACATTTACGGCGCGGGACTGATCTTCTACGAGTTGCTGACCGGCAAGGTGCCTTACCCGGCGGACAGCGCGTTGCAGAGTTTGATGAAGCGCACCCAAGAACGCGCTCTGCCCGCCAGTCAGCTCGACAATAGCGTTCCGCGCGTCCTGAGTGTGATTGTCGGTCGTTGCCTGGAACTGGAGCCCCGCAATCGCTACCAGAACGCGGCGGAGCTGCTCGCGGACTTGGAAGCATACCAACCTTCTGGCGCACAAAGCTCCACCCGGGTTCTCGGAGGACCAAGCGTCGCGGTGCCCCGTCTCTACAAACGCTTGACCATCGTTCTTGCCACTGTGCTGGTGGTGACTGCTGGCGTGGTCGCCGGGAGAAGACTCTTTAAGGCGCCGATAGGTCCGCACGCGCCCGTGAGCGTCCTGGTTTCAGATTTTGAGAACAAGACTGGGGAGCCGCTCTTTGACGGGACTCTGGAGCCAGCATTCACGGTGGCCCTAGAAGGCGCACCCTTCATAACCTCCTACAATCGCGACCAAGCGCACAAGCTGGCTACACGATTACAGCCGGGGACCATGGTGTTGAGCGAGCAACTGGCCCGGCTTGTCGCCACGCGCGAGGGCATAGGGACCGTGGTGACCGGGTCGATTATGCGCGACGGAAGCAGTTACCGGGTTTCGGTGAGGGCCGAAGACGGGGTGACCGGCAGGGTGTTCAGCAATCGCAATCAGCGGGCCGACAAAAAAGATGTTCTTATCGCGATGGGCAATCTAGCGGCGCAGGTCCGAAGGGCGCTGGGTGACACCTCATCCGAGTCGGCCCAACTCGCAGCTGCCGAAACGTTTACTGCCGGATCCTTGGAGGCAGCGCACGAATATTCTGGGGGACAGACTGCGCAGCTGGCCGGCAGGTGGCACGACGCGATCGAGCATTTTCAGAAGGCTTTGGAGTTTGATCCCAGGATGGGGCGCGCTTACGCCACTATGGCGGCAACCTACTACAACATGGGCCAGGTTCAGCAGGCGGAAAAGTATTTTCAACTGGCTCTGGCGAACATCGATCGCATGAGCGATCGCGAGAAGTATCGCACTCGCGGGGGGTACTATCTGCTGATACGTAATACCGACAAGGCCATTGAAGAGCAGACCGAACTGGTCAGGCAATATCCCGCTGACAGCGCAGGCTTGGCGAATCTTGCGCTCGCCTACTTCTTCCGCCGCGACATGGGGCGAGCCCTGGAGGAAGCGCGCAAGGGCCTGGCGATCTATCCCAAGAACATCGTCCAGCGCAGCAACCTGGGTCTGTATGCGATGTACGCGGGCGATTTTGAGACCGCAATCCGCGAAGAAGGTGCGGTTCTGGAGATGAACCCGTCCCTGGTGATGGCATACATGGGTACCGCCCTGCCGCAGCTGGGAGAAGGTCATCCCGAACAGGCCATCGAGACTTATCAAAGGTTAGAGAAGATCAGTCCATCGGGAGCCTCGGCCGCCTCCTCCGGCCTGGCTGATGTGGCGCTCTATGAAGGCCGGGTGCGAGACGCGATCAATATATTAGAAAAGGCCGCCGGCGAAGATATCGCCAACAAGAATGCCGATGGTGCTGCGAACAAACTGGCCGTTCTCGCGCAAGCGCATCTTTTGCTCCGAGACGCCGCAAACGCGGTGCGTGCGGCTGACCGTGCGCTTCAGCAGAGCAAAGAGACCGGAGTGACGTTCTGGGCTGCTCGCGCCTACCTGGAAACGAATAATTCACAGAAGGCGCTGGCCTTGGCGCAACAGCTCTCGGCGAAGCTGGAAAACGATCCTCAGGCATACGCCAAGCTGATCGAAGGTGAAGCGGCGTTGAAGCAAGGTAATGCTCAGGATGGGATCCGCCTTTTCACTGAGTCGCGCAAAATCGCGGACACCTGGATGGGCCGCTTCGATTCTGCGCGCGCCTATATCGCCTCCGGAGCTTTTGCGGAAGCAGAGTCGGACCTTGAAGTTTGCCAAAAACGGCGCGGAGAAGCTAGCGCTGTGTTCCTGGACGAATCGCCCTCTTACTTTATCTTTCCGCCCGTCTACTACTATCTGGGCCGAGCGCAAGAAGGTTTGAAGTCCCGGGCCGCCAAGAATTCCTACGCCGCCTTCGTGGGAATCAAAGAAAAGGGCGGCCAGGATCCGCTGCTCGCGGATGCCCGCCGCCGTCTCCAACTGCCTTGACGAAATCTTAGAACCCGATTACTGGCGGCTGTGCCTGTGACTTGTCTTTCCCAGCCGTGCCGGCACTGTAGATAGCCTGTATCTCCGTTGCCGAGAGTGCGCGGTTGAAGATTTCCACCTCATCGATCATCCCGTTCCAGTACCTGCCGGTATCTTGCAGATTGGAAGGATCGCTGCCGATATTCAGATCGTTCGATGAGGCTCCAATCGCTCCCGTTACAGCCGTACTACCCTCCAACTTACCATTCACGTAGATGCTGACCTGTGTTCCGTCATAGGTCCCTGCCACGTGGTACCAGCTATTCGTTGACGGTGCAGTGCTCGACGCCGCGTGCCACGATTGCTCGGTTGTCGGGATGTACACGTAGAACGCAAACTGTCCATTGAGCATCTCCAACGAATAGCCGTTTGCACCGTCTGACTTCTTGACCATCACGGAAGCAGTACCAAGGCTATTGGCATACACCCAAGCATCGACGGTGATCGCCGCAGTCGGATTTAATCCCGCCGAATTGGCTACATCCACATTCTCGGCGCCGTTAAATGTAAATGCCTGGCCGACCTCACTGGCCGAATATGTGGCGTCTCCGAGGGTCGTGCTGTTGAAACCGACGATGTCGGTTGGATAGCCATCCGCCGGCCACCATGCCACCATCCCCGACGGCAGTGAAGCGGGCAGAGGAGTGCTAGCCGTTGAGACCGCCGAGCCAATATTGGGCATCGTGTCCTGAAGACCTGAGAAGCTGCCGTTCCCGAGGCTGTAGTCTGTGGTCACCTTGAACCTCCAGGGACCACTCGTAGCCGGGCCCGACGTCGTGGGCGATGGCGTATTGGTTAGCATTGACAATGGGAAAGTGACGTTCATTCCGTCGGGGAATATGGTGACCGGTGCCGTGGCGAGCAGTGCGACACTGTCGCATCCTCCTGTGGCTTTGTAAATCTGCGCCTGGTTCTGCGCAAAACCAGACCGCAAGACGACGAGGTAATCCCAAGCCAGGATCCCGAAATCATTCTGGCAGCCCGCATTTGAGCCAGGGCTGCCGGTAGCCAAATTCTGATCAGTATCAAGCAGGAACTGTGCTTGAGTTGTGCTCGAATTAAACGTACCGGCCGCGTACCGGACCATTAACGTGACCTTGCCATCAGCGGTGGTCATGACACTGCCCCACACTAGATCCGGACTTGTGCCCCCACCCGTGGTGTCCCCAAGTCCATCCGTTGCTTGCCCGAAATACGGAACGAAGCCGACTGTGAACGGAGTGGATGTCGCAGTTACTCCACCCACAGACGCAACTAGCGTGAACGAGCCGGTCCGGCTGACCGAGAGATCGGAGAACGTGGCAGTTCCGCTTAGGTTGGTTAATTGAGTGGTCGTTCCGGACAACACCGCGCCCACGGTGTTATTGCCCAGCGACAAGGTAACGGTCGCATTCGCAATTGGATCCTCGAAACTATCGACTACTACCACCTGCACTGGCGGTGAAATCACCTGGCCCGCAAGAGAGTTCGCCGGCTGCGTGCCAAATCCGACCGAGGGTGGAGTCGCGATTGCAACCGCGAAGGTCCCGGCCGTGTGTTGTGGCGGATGCGCTGTGTCGGCGAAGGTCACGTTGAAGCTATATGTCCCAACTGTCGTCGGAGTACCGCTAAGCAATCCATTCGCTCCAAGGCTCAGGCCGGGAGGCACCGCCCCGCTGTTGACAACGAAGTTGTAAGTGCCAGTCCCCCCAGTTACCAGCGCCTGAGGCGGATAGCCGGCCCCGACGAAACCGGTGGGCAACACGGGGTTCCCCAATGCAATCGGCGCATACACATTCAATATCAGTGACCGGGAGCTGACGTTAGGTTTGGGTGATGCGCAGTCCTGCACTTGAACGAACAATGTGTAGGTTCCCGGCCCGGGGCTACCGGAGAGGATGACCGTCGAAGTCCCGGGATTACCCGGAGTGAACGATGCCGGAGAAAGCCCAAAAAGCGAACCTTCCTGGAGGAGACTCCAAGTGCCGGGACAATTGGGAGAGAGAGCTCCGCCCAGCGCGCTCAGTCTGCCGAAGTTGGATACCCCCTCGAACGCCGTGATGCCATCCGCCAGCGATGCAGTGGTAATGAATAGCGGAGTGATTATTGGCGGCGTAGTGGCCGTCGTGTTATTGCTGTCGATCGCCTGAGGTACTACGACAGGCGAGACCTGGGTCAGGATCGTAGCCAAAGTGGCCTGATCCACATGGCCGCGGATCGTTACCAGGGCAGTATCGCCCGGCGGCAGGTTGATAGACGCGTCGCTAACCGACGTTCCGGTGATCGCCGGATTTCCCAACTGGTCGATCGGAGTAAAAGTCGCCGTGGGCACGTTCGACAGCGTGATGCTTTGCTGCTGCAGATTCAGCTGACAGTTTCCATTCGTTCCTGGTGTGGTGTAGATCTGGCTCATCACCAGCTGCAGAGGCGTGTCTTTGCAGGGAGACACTTCGCAGCCTGTCAATTTGACATTGAGTGCAGCTCCTGTGTTCCCGTCATTGGTGACCGTGTAGGTTCCGTCGGAAACCGGCGAGCCAGTAATGGCCGGCCCGGTTATCGCCGGGTCCTGAACCGATGTCCCGGTGATCGCAGGGCCGGTTATCGCCGGACCCGTAATTGCTGGATCCGTCACGTTGTTACCGGTGATCGCAGGGCCGGTGATCGCCGGCCCCGTGATGGCTGGGCCCGTGATCGCTGGACCGGTAATTGCCGGACCTGTAATCGCGGGATCGTAAAGTTCAACATTTGTAATGTTGGTGTTTGGATCGGTACTGCCATTGGGATCCACGAGATTAGCGGGAACCGTGCCATCGGCGTTCAGAACGAGGAACGCGGAGAGCCCCCCAGAAACAAGCGTTCCGCCGAGACCTGTAATCTCGTTGACGTTCACCACGATAGTCGCTGCCGGACTGCTGGAAACTGCAAACACCGTGCGCGAAATTCCGGAGTGCGCTCCGATCGTCACATCGATCGACGTCAATGGAAACGGCATCCCATTCACACTAGTCGGCAGCGGGGATGGGATCGGGGTGGGCGGCACCAACTGCGAGAATGAGGCGAAGCCGCCGACAGGCTGGTTAGCAATCGTCATGCGGAAATAACGGCCCGGCAGTTGCGTCGTATGGTTCTGAACCAGGACTACGAAGCCGCGCTCGATGATCGAGCTCAGAGGCTTGGAGTTTTGCGGTGAAGAAACCAGCAGCCCTTGCGTGATGCGGCTTGAATAGACGTTCTGGTTGCGGTCGCCTTCCGTTCCGGGATCGCAATTGGGTAGCGTAGCTCCCGGGCTGTAGACGCTGCCCGAGCCCATCAGCGGCATGACCGTATGTTTGCTCCAATCGCCATTTTTGGGAGCTATCACATCCTGGTTGCTGGCCCAGGTGGCGTAGTGAACGGCCGAAGCCGGAGCCGGCTTGGGTGCCGCAAGGAATGTACCTGCCACTTTTGGCGGCAAAGGGTTGTTATATGTCCAGCACTTTCCCGCGCCGCACTTCACCAGCGTGAACATTTGACCGCCCACGTCCACGTAATCCCCGGTGAACGGGACCTGGCCCTGCATGAACATGGGCAGGTTTGGCGGATTGAACTTAAGCTGATGCAATGGACTATTGCCGCTGTCGGTTGCAAAGAGTCCGAAGTCGTAACGCGACACACGAGCGTACGTAAACTTCGGCAGAACGCCACCGCTGGACTGGGCCAGCGTCACATCCATCGTGTGACGCCTCTGGGATAGAGGTGGATTAGCGTCATTGATGACTGGGGTAAAGACTGCCAGCGGATCGGCATCGCCCACTCGAATCCGTGTTTCGTTGAAGAAGTTTCCATTCGCATCGGGCAGCAGTTCGCCTCCTGAGAGATTGGTCGGCAAAAACTCGCCATAGGTGTGGTCCTGGCGTAGGTCGTAATAGACCAGCATCAACTTGCCCTGATTAAAAGTCATGGAGGGCATGATTTGATGTCCACGTGTGAGGCTACTGAATGTACTTTTGGAATCATTCGTGATCGCGCCATTGTCGACCGCAAAGGGCGTAAGGGTGACCCCTGTCGTGCTGAGCATGACACTGCCCGGCAAAGACAACATCATGATCCTGGCATCGGGAGTGCCGGGTACCGCGCCGCGCTGTGACCACGCGATATAAATCGGGCCAGGCACAAACTTGATGCCGCTGTCGGCCACCGCCATGGTCGGAAACGCGGTACTCCGGAACGTCGTTCCGGATGTGTTCTGATCGAAGAATGAAGGGCCATTGGGGTTGTTTGGACTGAACGGCGGTAGGCTTACCAGTGTGAGAGGCGGAGTAAAACTGTGCCCGCCGTCGAAGGAGGCGACTCCGGCAATTCCGTCGTTGGGCTGCGTTGTCCCGTTGTGGATAACCCGCCACACGACATAAACCCAACCCGTCTCTGGATCGATTTGGATATTCGCCCCCTGAGCAATTCCACCGCGCTGGCTGATGGGCTGAGGCGTGCTCCAATTGGCCCCACAGTTTGTCGAGCGGCTGAAATAAATTGTGCTCAGTTCGGTGCCGCCGGACTGCGTGACATTGGCATAGGCCGCGTAAACATTGCCCGCGGGAATCGTCTGCGGCACAGTGCCGCCGCCCGGTTGAGGCACGTTAATCGTGCACGTGGCGCTTCCGCGTGGAATGTCTACGGCGAGCCACGGCTTATCCAGAAATTGCGATGGCATCACGCTGCCGTAGGCGACAGGAACAGTATTGATGTACTGGACGGGCAATGCATT
This sequence comes from Terriglobales bacterium, assembly GCA_035272945.1. Taxonomy (GTDB): domain Bacteria; phylum Acidobacteriota; class Terriglobia; order Terriglobales; family Acidobacteriaceae; genus Gp1-AA122. The sequence goes on along the minus strand of DATEPX010000305.1, from coordinate 6,975 downwards.
TTTTGAGACAACGCCGTTTTCTATGTCGTTCAGGTCCATGAACCGGGCAACGAACACCAGGCCGAAGCTCGAACCACGGTCGAAAGCAATTCCCGCGTAGTAGAACATCCCGTTTGTGCCCGCGCGGATTACCGGATCGGCTGCAGTGGTGAATCCGCACAACGGCGAATGCCCAGGAAGCTGGCAAGACGGATCCTGCCGGTAACCCGGAAGCAGCGTGCTTTGCCAGCGCGCGCCGCCGTCAATGGAAATGTACTGGCCTAACCAGGGTTCTGCCGTGAATTGGTTTGTGGTGTCCGGTTCGCCGGGTAAGAGTTCCGGCAAGTTCAAATCGACGGTGCGATAGTCGTTGGCACCCGCGAGAATGTGTTGGGCGTTGCGAGTCGAGACCGCGATGGTAGGCTCGTTTTGCCGCTCCAGAAAAGGATCCCCGTACGGCCATGCCGTGCCGGAAACCATGTTCACGTTTTGTCCGGGCACTTGCGCCAGGCTCGTGACAGCGAGAAACAGTGTGCAAGCTAAGGTGAGGGCAGCGCAAATGCGGATAGTCATGCTTCCTCCGCGCGTTGTGCCGGCTCAGTCCGCTAAGTTAATGAGATTGGCTGGCAGTCAAGCGCACAAACACACCCGTGACCTCATAACATGGGGAAGGTTTTGACACCCGGGGCAATATACTGGGATCAGAATTTGCCGCGCAAAGCGTGTGGAATTGTCGCTCTGCTTTGGGGTTCCTGTCAATACCAGAGTTCGGTAAAGACCCGGTGGAGGCTGGTTTGGAAAGTCGTCCGCCGTGCCGCTGGGGCATCTTCATCTGCCTGTCGCTCCGTTCATTATTATTGAAAAGCTTTCCCATCGCATCGGGGCCATCTCCCTGCTGCATCATTTGGCCTTAGAGCACACAATCTGGTAAGGATGAAGAGACCCGTTTAACGCAGCCCGTCCAATCGATCGCCCCTCGGTTCAGGTCTTAAGAACTTCCCTACGGTTATATTTTCTGCGGAACGTCTGATTACTGTGTACCGAATGACGATGATGACCACTACGAACACTGCGGTTATCAAGCCTCCAGCGGAGGCGATGATTCCCGATGAATTGTCGGCGACTCTGAGACTATGAAGCCAGCCATCAGGTCAGACTCACCCGGCACCTTCTACGTTTCGCGATCGTTGCGGAACTGGATGATTTTTCTGCGGTCGCGCTTGGACGGTCTGCTCTGCGGTGCCGGGTTGAAAGCCATCCCCGCGCGACGCTCCTTTATCATTTTGACCCGCAATTCACGGCTCAAATCCGTTTCGCGGTAGAGCCTCTGAGCCACCGACGCCGGGCCTCGCACCTCGCCGAGCAGCAGGACTTGCACTTCAAAATCGCCGCTCTCGGTCCTGATCTGTAAGAGTTCACCAACGTGAACCTGGCGGGCAGGCTTGACCGGCTGTTTGTTGGCTTGAATCCTACCGAGTTCACAGGCCCGCGCCGCCAAGCTGCGCGTCTTAAAAAATCTGGCAGCCCACAACCACTTGTCCATCCGAACGTTGGCCATGCTCTATCTTATATAGCGCGGTTGCGAAAGCACGGTTTCCGCTTGCAAGATACTGAATATGCCGGAACTGCCTCCTATTGCTGCCTACATAGATCAGCGCGCTTGAACCGCGGATCGTGGCACAGCCGGTCCAGCAAATACGGTTGGCCAGCCCCTTCCTGCTTGGTTCCGTAGAGCCGCCTCTTACGTATGTCGAAGGCCAGATTGTGCGCCAACTGCGGCGAATCGGCAAACGAATTGCCATTGGAGTGTAAGCCAATCTATGGCTGGTGCTGCACTTGATGCGTGCCGGCCGCTTGCACTAGCGGACACCAGGCGCCAAGTTGGCGGGACGGCATAGCCTGGCCGCTTTCGATTTTCCCAATGGCTCGCTCCCGCTCACGGAACCCGGCGCAAAGCATCGTGCTTCACTACAAGTCCTCGGTGGCGAGGAGGGACTACAGGCCATGGATCCTGGAGGAATCGACATCTTTACCAGCAATCTCAGCTCGTTTCGTGATGCACTGATGGCTGAAAACCGCACCCTCAAGAGGGCTCTTACCAATCCACGCATACTGAGTGGCATCGGTAATGCGTATTCAGACGAGATCTTGCACGCTGCCGGTTGTCTCCCATCGCCTTAACGCAAAAGCTAGAACCGAATGAGGGGGAGCGGCTGTTCTCGGCGACTCGCGACACTCTCAAGCTCAGGATCGACCGGCTGCGAGCAGAAGCGGAGGCTGGGTTTCCGGAGAAAGTGACCGCGTTCGGCAGGGGCAGGGCTGTTCACGGACGCTATGGGGAATTGTGCCCGAGGTGCGGCGAAAAAATCCAGCGAATTCGCTACGCTGACAATGAAACTAACGATTGCGCCCGGTGGCAAACTGACGGGAAAGTTCTCGCTGATCGAAGCCTGTCTCGCCTGCTGGGATCGGACTGGCCGCGTACTCTGGATGACGTCGAAGCTCTTAAGCGCCGCTAGAAAAGTCGAAAATATTCATCGAGAGGGCGACTGGAACGTGGCCTTTGAGGGTAGCTTCGGAAAAGCCGCATGAGGCTCAGTCTGGTACCAGAATGCGAGGGACGGGATGTCATCGGTGAGCGGCAAATACCGGAGAGCTTCCCGAGCTCGACACAGGGATACGTCCGACACTCCCAGCAGTGTGTTATTTTTTCCGGGCATGATGCTGATGTCCCGTGCCATCCCGACGTTGGTGATGCTCTTCTGGTGTGTCACCCGTCCGTGTTGGCCGCAGCAGAATCCCGAGGCGGTTGTGATCCGGGTTGCTGCGGATCGTATTCAAGCGAAGGGGCCAGCTGGCTGGAACTACTTCGGCTATGACGAACCAAACTACACCTACGCTGCCAACGGCCGAAAGCTGTTGGGAGAACTGGCGCGGTTGAGCCTACAGCCAGTGTATGTGCGGGTTCACAATCTGTTTACGAGTGGCGATGGTTCTGCGTCTTTGAAATGGGGCTCGACCAACGTGTACACCGAGGATTCCGCAGGGAATTCGGTCTACAGTTGGCAAATCGTCGACCGCATTTTCGACACTTTCCATGAGGAGGGAATCAAGCCGTTGGTGGAGCTCGGTTTTATGCCCAAGGCTCTCTCCACTCATCCCGAGCCGTATCGCCATAATTTTCCGCAAACGTCTGCCGGCAGCATTTACACAGGATGGGCTTATCCACCGAAGGACTATGGCAAGTGGGGCGACCTTGTGTTCCAGTTTGTCCGCCATCTGCGACAGCGATATGGCGACGCGGAACTGAAGAGCTGGTTGTGGGAAGTCTGGAACGAGCCGGATATCGGCTATTGGCGAGGCACGCCGGAAGAATATTTCAAGCTGTATGACTTCTCGGTTGACGCGGTCCTGCGGGGGTTTCCGGACGCTCGCATTGGTGGGCCCGACAGCACGGGTCCTGCCTCAGCCAGCGCCGCGGAATTTCTGCGCATGTTTCTCGACCACTGTGCGCACCAGAAGAACTATGCCACTGGCAAGGTCGGAGCCCGGCTTGATTTCATCAGTTTTCATCCCAAGGGAGCGCCGGAATGGAAGGGAGATCACGTCCGGATGGGTATAAGTCATCAGCTGGGCGCGATTGAGCAGGGTTTCAAGATCGTACAATCTTTTCCTGAATGGCGTAGCACGCCAGTTGTTCTCGGCGAATCGGATCCAGAGGGATGTGCGGCTTGCTCGGCCCGGATAAGCCCGCAAAACTCTTATCGCAACGGCCCACTGTACGCATGCTATGAAGCCGAGGTTCTAAAGGATACTCTCGCGCTGGCGCTTCGGAACCACGTCAGCCTTCTCGGCGCCGTGACTTGGGCCTTCGAGTTCGAGGGCCAGCCCTACTTTGAAGGTTTTCGCACGCTGGCCACCAACGGAGTGGATAAGCCGGTTCTGAACGCATTTCGCATGTTTGGCATGCTGAGTGACGATAGGGTCGAGGTGAGCAGTTCGGGCGCCTTGGCAGAAGATGAAATCGTTCGCGATGGAGTACGAGTTAAACCCGATATCGACTCAATCGCGACTCGGCGAGATCACGAAATTGCGGTTCTCATCTGGAACTATCATGATGACGATTTGCCTGTTCCGGACGCTGCTATTGCACTTTCGATCGATGGCCTCGCGGGCGATCTTAAACGAGGCATGCTGGAGCACTTTCGTATCGATTCCACTCACAGCAATGCCTATGCGGCATGGAAGCAAATGGGTTCCCCACAATCGCCTTCCGCGACTCAGTTCCAACAACTGCAGGCGGCCGGACAGCTGCAACTCCTGAGTTCTCCCACGTGGATCAGCGAAGACAATGGGAGTGTGCACCTGAATTTCACCCTGCCTCGCCAGGCTCTCTCGCTGATTCGAGTAAGCTGGTGAAGGATTAGACGCGTGACGGTCTCCCCAGCTTCGTCCTCCAAACAGGTGGCCGCCATGGCGTTCACGCCCCCGTCCACGGGTCAATACCTTCAAAGTCCCTGAAGTCGGCAACATTGCGCGTCGCAAGCCTGGCTCCTCGCACTTGGGCAATGGCTGCGATCTGCGCATCCGCATGACTGATAGGCCTACCGAGCGCACGGCGGTGAATGGCGATCTTAGAAAAGACTCGTGCTGCGACCTGCTAAGTCTTCGGCAAACATTGCTTCCGCTGCCGCTAACAGCCCCTCACGCGACGCTTGCCCTTGGTGAGCAACTCAATTCCATAAGAGATTTCTGCCCCGGTGATGGAGGAAGCATTCTCGGTGTATCACGCATAGGTGCAAAGGTCTCAGAAGGGCACTGTGTGGCAGTAAAAAGGTCTACGACGAACACCATTGGCTGCTGTTGAACTTCGCAACGCACGTTATGGTGAACGCCAGGTGTGAGGCTCGCAACACAGGTAACCACGGCTGCCGATACGGAGTTCTGCTAGCGAGCAGGAGTTCGTAACGCCATTGGCACGCTTCAGGGGAAAAAGCTCGAGAACGAAATAAGGAATAGTTGAGCGGCCGTCAGTCGTCGTCAAAGCGCGACCTTCTGTCTCTGATAGGAGACCTTCTGATTTTTCGCTAGGGGATGGTCGCGACAGCTTGATTGGAGTAAGCGCTCTCTAGGGAGTTGGTTCCCAGTGCGGTCACGACGTAGTAGTAGGTCTGTCCCGAAAGCACACTGGCATCAGTGTAAGAAGTCCCGGGTTGGAGCGTCGAGATCTTCGCATAGGGTCCACGGTTCTGGCCGCCACGGTATACGTAGTAGCCTTGAACGGGCGATGTATCCGTGTTCCAGCTCAGACCCACGGTGTGCTGACTCGCCTGTACGCCCGTCCCAACGAGGGTCTCGTTCGTTGGCGAGTTGGAAGCAGTGCTCATAAAAGAAACTGCGCCTGATGCCACTCCGGCTGTCTGAGGCGCGAAAGTGACCGTAAAGGGGACGCTCTGTCCCGCAGGAATCGTTACCGGAAAAGTGATGCCACTAAGCGAAAAGCCGGTTCCATTCCAACTTGCCGTCGAGACCGTCACACTGGAGGAGCTTGCGCTGAGAGTGCCGCCTTGGTTCTGACTGCTTCCAACCGCCACGCTGGGGAAGGTCATGCTCGTCGGACTAACCGCGAGTTGCGAGCTGCTTGCCGGGGGCGGTGGGGGAGTGCTAGCCATCTTTGTGCCGGCGCACCCGACACCGAACAGCAGCACGAGCATCACGGTCGTTGTTAAGCCCTTGGCATTGAACGTCAAGACGTTCCCTTTCAGACGAGCACTGCGTAGGCAAATAGCGCAAATTGCCTTGGTTCAAAATGTCGATGAGCAGTTCGGTCGTTTGTTAGTCGTATTCTTTCAATTCGCACCCCGGCCCCACAACGTAACCGAAGCGCGACGGCCTAATGGACGAGCGGGTACATTACTTAACTTGTGAAGCAAAATATCACTGGAAAACCGTTTTCGCCAGCAAAACTAGGGCCACTACGAAACTCCTAATTCGACACACATTGCAGGCCCCGATTCGTGCTTTGAAAGTGTATGGATTGCGCAATTCCGGGAAACAGATTCCAGAAGTGCATCAATTGAGGGTTGTTGAAAAACGCAACAGCTCGCTAGAAAAAATGTCGCACCGAATCCGGCGGCTCCGACCCGATCCCAAGATGCTCCCCCCGGACCACGTCAGAGGCGCTGCAAGGTACGCACTTCTGTTCGGGATGGCTAAAGTAGTCTCAGTGCGGCAACCCTTCCGCGCACAGCACGGGGGGGAAGCCTTTTGCTCGATCGCTCAAAAAGGGCTTACCTCTTTGCTTGCCTCTGCCGCGACACCGGCGGCGACCTGCTGCAAGAGTGGAGTCAGAACATCTTCACCATTGCGACTTCGCTTTGGCTTTCAGTGAGTTCTGCGCGGACCCACGTCGAACCCAAGACCTCGCCCTGCCTCTTTCGATTGGTTTCTCCGCACACACAATCTGGTAGTCGGCAATGGGCCCGTGGCCTTTCCGATGGGCATTCCTGCTTAAGGACTGGGTTCGGGCTACGTCAGCCACTTAGCCGCGGGCTTTAGCAACCAGAATCAACGTGAGCGTATTCGTTTGCCCGCTCAACTGCGAAGGATAGAAGAATAGCTAAGGAGCGGAGGTGCCCGCATAGGGCGCGAGCACCAGGAACACTTGTCCGGCTTACGCACGCAACTTGGCCGCGCCACTCGGCAGGCCCGAATTGGGAGGAAGGAGGACATCGAGGCCTTGCAAGGAGCGCTCGCGCACGATGCTATAATTCCTACGTGCGTGGTTGTTGCCGAGTGGCAACAAGCGCTCCGTACTCATCGTCGGGGAGTGGCTCAGCCTGGTAGAGCACCTGGTTCGGGACCAGGGGGTCGGAGGTTCAAATCCTCTCTCCCCGACCATATCATTCAACAACTTGCGACCGCGTCAGCGACGACAAATGTGAACACCTGGTCTTGCACCCGGGGGTTCACTGTCGCACTTACTCGCTCCTGCAT
>DATEPX010000304.1:0-9311 GCA_035272945.1 Terriglobales bacterium | reverse complement strand
CTTGAGCTTTGAGGTCTTCGAAATGCTAATTTGCCCGCGCAGGGCTACCTGCAGCCAAGAGCATCACTTTCTCTTTTGATCCGACGATATGGTTATGCATGGCCTGGCGTGCAGCACGTGGATCGCGTCTGCGGATCGCTTCCACAATGTCGGTATGCTCGCGGGCGGGAAGCTCGCCGTAGTATCCGATGTCGATGGCAGCAAACATGAGGCGCTCCATCTGACAGCGTACCTCGGTGACAGCACGCACCAACAGGCGGTTACGACTCAACCGTGCGATGCCGATGTGGAATTCTGTATCGGCTTCGATAAAGCGTTCGTAACTGTTGCGGTCTTCGCTTTTATACTGTATCCGTGCGAGTTTCGTCAGGCGCTCAATCAGAGCGGCGTCAGCCCAACGCCGCGCGGCTACTTCCGCGCAAAACCCTTCCAGTTCGGCCCGGTACTCATACATCTCGTTCAGCTCATGAATAGTTAAGTGGCTGACGAAATACCCTTTCTGGGGCACAAGGCGCAGCAGACTCTCCTGTTGCAAGCGCATGATCGCTTCGCGGACTGGGGTTCGACTGCCCCTGTACCTGATAGCCAGCACTTTTTCGTTAATGGCCTCTCCAGGCTGAAACGTGCCATGAATAATTTCGCTCTTGAGCTGTTGGTAAATGCGTTCTGCGAGCGTGGTGCTGTTCGAGGGGAGAGGCGGATTTATGCGGCCCGAGGCGCGATGCCTGAGATTGGATTTCAACGTCGGCCGCGCCCGATCTAAATTTGTGACATTTGCCACGAAAACCTCAAAAACAAACCACCCTGCGTTCGGGAACTATAAACCAGGAACAGGATCAGAGCATTATCCGTATACCACACATATACTAACTTGAATATTCTTGACATGCAGCATTTCTCTGGAGTAGGTTGTCGAGCCGAATCCCTGTAGGCGGGAGGTAAGGGTGAGACTGGCAAGATCGCGGTTCCGCCAATGGCTACTGAGCCCGGAACTCCTGGTGATCGCCTCCCTGGCGTTTGGTGTTACTCTCAGGGCCGAAGAAAAACCTTCCATCGTGGTTACCGTGATTCGGGCGGCCAAGCTGTTTGACCCCACATCTGGCCGGGTGCTTGACTCTCCTGTCGTGCTCATCTCTGGAGATCACATTGAAGCAGTGGGCAGCCGGGATCTTGTCACGCCGGCCAATGCGCGAATGATCGATCTCGGAGGCGCCACCCTTCTTCCCGGCTTCATTGATGTTCACACGCACTTGACTTTCGACGCCGGAGGCGGTGGTTACGAATCGCTCGGCGTCTCCATCCCGCGCGCTGCACTGACCGGTGCTAAGAATGCAAGACTCACATTGTTAGCTGGTTTCACCAGTGTCCGGAATGTAGGGGCAGAAGGCTACGCAGATGTCGCCCTGCGTGACGCCATTGATGCCGGTGATGTGATCGGGCCTCGTATGCAGGTTTCCGGTCCGCCGTTGGGCATTACCGGCGGACACTGCGACAGCAATCTGCTGCCGCCGCAATTTCATTACTCCGCCGAGGGCGCGGCGGATGGGGTGGAAGCTGTGATGCACAAGGTTCGGGAGGTGGTGAAATACGGCGCTGACGTTATCAAATTCTGCGCTTCCGGCGGAGTCTTCTCGAAGGGTGACAACCCCCGCCTGGAACAATACAGTCCCGCCGAAATGCAGGCTTTGATTACAGAATCCCATCGCCTGGGCCGAAAGGTGGCGACTCACGCGCATTCCACGGTTGCGATCAAAGACGCAGTACGCGCCGGCGTGGACTCAATCGAACATGGGATTTTTCTCGACGACGAAGGCATCCAGTTGATGAAGGAACACAACACTTTCCTGGTTCCGACCTCCTATCCGCTCTTCTGGTTTGAGGAGCACGCGCCGCAGATGCATTTGCCGCCCTGGGTCACGGAGAAAGCGGCCATCATTATTCCCGCCGCCAAGCAGAACATGACGAAAGCCTTTCACAGCGGCGTGCGGATTGCACTGGGCACAGACGCGGGAGTCTATCCGCACGGCGAGAATGGGGGCGAGTTCTGGTCGATGGTCACACTTGGCCTGACTTCAGTCCAAGCGCTGCAGGCAGGCACAATCAATGCGGCTGAACTGATGGGGTGGTCAGATCGAATCGGTTCGATTTCGAAGGGTAAGTTCGCGGACATGGTGGCGGTCAGGGGCGATCCGCTCGCCGACGTCCGACTATTGCAGCATGTCCAATTCGTCATGAAGGACGGTGTAGTTTACAAGGACGAAATTACTGGCCAGTCGAGAGCTTTAGAGTCGCAGTAGCACAGCCGTGGCGGTGGTGAGAGGGGGCAACATGCGAATCAAGGAATTGAGCAGCATTGTTTTTGTTCTCATCTTAGTGGCGATAAATTTATGGGGGCAGGGCACTCAAGGCGGTCTGGTTGGCACAATCCGAGATGAAAAGGGGGCTGAGATATTCGGCGCCAAAGTTCGCGTCACGAATGTTGGAACTGGGCTTCAACGCGAAACAACCACAGCGGGCAATGGGCTCTATCGCGCGCTCGCGCTGCCCACCGGCACCTACGAGGTCACAGCCGAAGCGCAAGGATTCGCTACAACCACCGTAAAAGATATTGAAATCGGTGTTGATCAAACCCGCACTCTGGACTTGGCGCTAAGGGTGAGCGCAAGGGCTGAAACGGTTACTGTGCAGGCTAATGCCGATCTCACCCAAACCGAAAATTCCAAACTGGGCGAAGTCATAGATAACCGCAAAGTGGAGGACCTTCCACTGAATGGACGCGACTTTGCTCAATTGGCCCGGCTGAATCCCGGGGTAGCCACGTCGGGCGGAGGAGGAGGACAGCAGGGCGGCGAAGGAGGAGTATCGGGTTTCTCGTCCAACGGGCAGCGCTCCACGTCGAATAATTTCCTGGTCGATGGAGTGGACAATAATGACTATTTCGGCGGCGCAGCAGCCCAGATTCCTTCGATCGATTCCATCCAGGAGTTTGAAGTTCAGACCAATACCTTCGCGGCCGAATACGGTCGCAACAGCGGTTCAGTGGTTAACCTGGTCACAAAATCAGGGACGAACCAGTTGCACGGATCGCTGTACGAATTCTTCCGCAACGATGTGCTGGATGCTCGGAACTTCTTCAACGACGATTCTTTCCCCAAATCGGCGCTGCGGCTAAACCAGTTCGGTGGGACGTTCGGCGGTCCCATCATCAAGAACAAAACATTTTATTTTTTGAATTACGAGGCGTTTCGCCGGCGGGCAGGCATCACCCGCATTACAAACGTGCCTACACCGGCTGAAATAGCTGGCAACTTCACCGATAAGAACGGCAATCCGATAAGTGTGCAGGTGAACCCCGTCAGCGCACAACTGTTCAGGCTTTTCCCCAGCCCAAACCTGAATAGTGCATCCGGAAACTTCATTTCATCTCCCGAGCAGAATGATGCTACGGATCAGTTCCTGGTTAAGATTGATCACCGTTTGCGCAGTTCTGACAATTTATCTGCACGCTACAGCCGCACGCGCGTAGATAAATTTTTCCCTTTTACGCCTGGGCAAAGCGGAACCAACGTTCCCGGATACGGCTTGAACGATACTGAAGCAAATAATCTCGTGGCGCTGTCTTACACGCGAGTCATTAGCCCCACAACCTTGAATGAAGCGCGATTTGGCTTCACGCGTTCCAATGTGTTGCTGGTAACCCAGCCCGGACCCAAAGCAGCAGACCTCGGCTTCAATACCGGGTGGGCACCGAACGCTCCTCTCAGCCTGGGCAACATCCCGCAATTGGCATTTGCGGGCGGATTTGTGTCCGGCAGTTCGGCAATAACCAATCTTGGTGGAGCGATCGATCAGCCGAATCGCACGGCTACAAATACTTTCCAGTGGATTGACAACCTCTCACACACGACGGCGCGGCACGCTTTCAAAGTAGGCGGCGACTTTCGCCATACGCAACTAAATCGTTTGTATGATCTGTCATTCAGCGGGCAGATTACGTTCAGCGGGCTGGACAATACCGAGGGTCCGCCCGACTCACAGGGTAACCGGACAAACATTCCCAACGCTTTGATCGATTTTGCGAAGGGACTGGCCGACGGAGTGCTGCAGTTCGTTGGCGATTCTCATCGCAACTTCCGGACCACAAGTTACGGCCTTTTCGCGCAGGATAGCTTCAAGCTTCGCCACAATCTGACTCTGAACTATGGCTTGCGTTATGAGCTCAACACAGTGTTGCGCGAAGCGCACGGGCGGCTGAGCACATGGCGTCCGCAGAATTTCTCGACGTTCCTGCCCATCAACCCCTTTGTGCAGACGAATCTTGATATTTTGCGGGCTTCCGGTATCGTGCTGCAATCCGATGTTGACGGAATCTACGATCCCGACCACAACAACATCGCGCCGCGGATCGGACTCGCCTGGGACGTTTTCAGCAATGGTAAAACCGTGCTGCGCACGGGCTATGGAGTCTTCTACGAGACCATCATTGGAAACATTCCCGGGAATGTGATGCTGAATCCGCCATTCTTGCCCGACTACTTCACTCCCTTTCCTTTGACGGCGGGACTCTGGCCAGCTGTCTTTGGCCCCTCGCCTTTTCCCGTACTTACGATTACGCAGCAGAAACTAAGAACGCCATATGCGCAGCATTACAACTTAGAAGTCCAACATGAGCTGCCGGGACGCATGCTGCTGGAAGTCGGCTACGTGGGCACATCAGGCACCAAACTGCCTCGATTCCGGCAGGTCGATCAGGCGTTTATCACTCAAAAGCAGCTCGATCAACTAACCCCCGATATCCCCACTCGGCTGTCGTTAATGGGAATTCCTTCCTTTGTAATTCCGCAGATTTTAGCTGGCGGGATTGCAGCAATTCCCAGTGTTGCCCGCACGCCATACTTTGGATATGCGCAGCTCTTCCAGGCGGAAAACGTCGTCAGCTCGAATTACAACAGCCTGCAAGCGAAGCTGGATAAGAGATTCAGTCACGGCCTCTCATTCCTGAGCTCTTATACCTGGTCTCATTCAATCGACGGGGCTTCGGTGTTCTTCGGCTCGGGGGCCAATGCCACAACCATCTTCCCGCAGGACAACTACAATCTGCGCGCCGAACGCGGCAATTCCGATTTTGACATTCGCCATCGGCTGAGCTGGAGCTTGATCTATGAACTACCGCAGATGCACGGCCTACCGAAGTTGCTCGGCCAAGGCTGGCAATTCGGGGGAATCCTGACGTTGCAAACAGGGCAGCCCTTCTCGGTGCTCACCGGTAAAGGCTTGAGCGGCACGGGACTCGGCAATGATCGGCCAAACCTGGTGGGGGACCCAAACGCTGGACCACATACGGTGCAGAAATGGTTTAATACTTCGGCATTCGTCGACAATCCGCCTCTGACATTCGGAGACGCAGGCCGCAACATCGTTGTCGCTCCCGGGTATCGCGACTTCGATTTCTCGTTGCTGAAGAACACAAAAATCGGGGAGAAAGTGAATGTTCAGTTCCGCACTGAATTCTTCAACATTTTCAATCACCCCAGCTTTGCGATTCCCAGCAACGTAAGCGCGGCGGCCAATTTTGGAGCGCTGTTCACGACCCCGGATGCGGCGCAGAACAACGTGGGCCTGGGCTCCGGCGGCCCGCGGCTCGTGCAATTCGCCTTGAAGCTGAGTTTCTAGAAGAAGGCCAATTACTAATGCGCTTGGCTCACCTTATTAGTTGCCGAACAATCCTGCTGATGTTTGTTCTTGCTGCGGTCATCCGAGGGCACGCTGTGCCGGTGGCAAAGCAGATCGGCCCGGGACTTTATGCCTACATCTCCGACAACGACTCGAGCGCCAATTCCACTTTTCTAATCGGTGGCAACGGCATTCTCGTCGTCGATACCGGGTTGAATGATGAGGAGGGCGGGAAACTCTTACATGCGATCAGGAATATCTATGCGCTTCCCGTGCGGTACATCGTGAACACGCATTACCATCCGGACCACCAGGGAGGCAATGCCATTGTCGGCCCGTCTGCCGTCGTCATCTGTACAGACTGGACACGCGAGCGCACTGCACAACTCCTCAGCTCACTGCCGTTAGCAAACCGTTCGCGATTTCGTCTTGCAGACGTAACTTTCCAGCAGAAGATTACACTCCACCTTAACCCATATACCGCCGAAGTATATTTTCCGGGGAAGGGGCACACCTCGGGAGATGCGCTGGTCTATTTCCCGGAACAGCATGCAATCGCCATGGGCGATCTATTTTTGAATCGGTCCTCACCCGCCATGGATCAGGGCAGCGTCGAGAACTGGATCAAAGCACTCGATGCCGTGCTGACGTTGCCCCTGGAAGCGGTCGTGCCCGGTCATTTTGAATTAGCCACAAAGACCGAACTGCATCGATTTCGCGACTACCTGAACGATCTCTATCAACAGGTGCGTGCGCTGTATGAGAAGAGGGCCAGCCTGGAGCAGGTCAGGCAGGGCATACACATGGAGCAATACGACGATTTCCGCCAGTACCCAAAGTTTGAAGCGACTTTTGCCGATAACGCCAACACGATCTATCAGCAGCTCAAGCAGCAGCAGCAGCAGCAGCAATAGAAACTCATGTCTGATTTTCCGATTTCGTGGGTCAGGGAATGCTTCCCCGCGCTCAATCTGGGGGATAACTTCATTTTCTTCGACAACGGGGCGGGTGCCCAGATTCCCCAGGCAGCATTGGACGCAGTGCAGAAACACCTGATTCTCCGCAACGCGCAGCGCGGGGGCCGTTACCGCCACAGCGTGGAGGTGGACGAAACCATTCAACGGGCAAGGCAGAGCGTTGCAGCGTTGCTGAACGCGAACTCGGCGGACGAGGTTGCTTTCGGCATGAATGCAACCTCATTCATTCGCATTGTAAGTCTCGCGATCGCCGAAATCATGGGAGCGCGGCGAGAAATTATCGTCACTGATATGGACCATGAAGCGAATATCGCGACATGGCTGGTGCTGGAAAAGCGAGGAGCGGAGATCCGGTGGTGGAAGATGCGGGAGGATGGGCTCCTCCATACGGAAGACCTCGACCCACTGTTAAGCTCTCATACTCGCATGGTCGCGTGTGCAATGGCTTCCAACGCGCTGGGTTCCATTGTGGATGTGAAGGAAGTTTCCCGGATGGCGCATGCCGCTGGTGCCGAAGTGTTCGTCGACGCGGTGCATTATGCGCCGCATGGTCCTATCGATGTCCAGGATCTCGATTGCGATTATCTCGTCTGCTCAGGATACAAAATCTTCGCGCCACACATGGGATTCTTATGGGGCAAGGCAGCCGCGCTCGACGCATTGCCGACTTTCCGAGAGGATTTCATCCCAGACAAGGCGCCGATGAAGATCGAAGTAGGAACGTTTGTTTACGAGAATGTCGCCGGTATGGATGCCGCAATCGGTTATATCGAAGGTCTGGGCCGGCGCACAACACAGAATGGCCATGCTGAGTCGTGTCGAGCTGCTTTGGTCGGCGGCATGCAGGCGATTCGCCATTATGAGGCAAAGCTCTCCGCTCGTCTGCTGGAAGAGCTGCAGCAACAACTACCTCGAGTGAGTATTTACGGAGTACGCGACCCGGAGCACATCGCGCGTCGTGTTCCGACAATTTGTTTCAATATTGTGGGAGTAAAGCCGGCAACTGTCACGTCAGAATTGGCGGACCGAGCAATTGGAGTCCGCGACGGCAATATGTATTCTCCGCGCCTGTTGAAGAGGCTGGGAATTTCTTCCGACGATGGTGCTGTGCGGGCCTCACTTGTCCACTACAACACCGAAGAAGAAATCGATCGCTTCATCGAGGCTCTCGCTTCTCTCATTGCGAACTCAGCTTAATTTTTTCAGGACATCAGATGGAATCGCAGGCCGCAAGTCCGCCGCAAGCTGGAGCTGGGTCCGCGCCGGCAGCTCAAGAGAAAGATGAGCTGAGGCGAAGTCTGAGCCAACGGCAGTTGACAATGATCGCCATAGGCGGGGCGATCGGAGTGGGGCTGTTCTTGGGCAGCGGCCTAACCATCCAACTCGCAGGACCGGGTGTAATCATAAGCTACCTGCTGGGTGCAGCGATCGCGGCAGTAGTCGCCTTCTGTTTGGCCGAGATGGCGGTGGTACATCCATTCTCCGGATCTTTCGGGATCTATGCGGAAACTTATCTGAGCCGATGGGTGGGCTTCTGCGTCAGAGCGACCTACGGACTCGTGCAGATCATCGCGATCGGGGCCGAAGTCACTGCCGTGGCCATTTACTTCGCGTACTGGTTTCCTCATGTTCCCCCTTGGATCTGGGTCTTCCTGGTCTCGCTCGCTCTGGTGGCGATCAATGCGCTCCAGGTAAGCAATTTCGGCGAGTTCGAATACTGGTTTGCGGCCATCAAGGTACTAGCAATTCTGATTTTTATCGCGGTCGGAGTTGCACTGATCTCAGGCGTTGGACCGCGGTCGGCCATCGGTTTCCAAAACCTCTCCCGAAATGGCGGATTTCTGCCGCATGGACTAAAGGGCGTGTGGCTCGCCCTAACCTTAGCGATAACCAGCTATATGGGTGTAGAGATCATTGCGGTCACTTCGGGTGAGGCAAAGCAACCTTCCAAAACCATACCCAATGCCATGCGCGCAATCCTATTTCGCTTGATTCTGTTTTATGTTCTTGCCATTTCGATCACAGTGGCGATGAACCCCTGGAACGAGCTTGGCAGTGGCGGTGTTACGGCGAGTCCATTTGTGCGTGCGTTCACAGCGGCCGGAATCCCCTTTGCAGCGAGCATTATGAACCTGGTTGTAATTACGGCGGCGATTTCAAGCGCGAACACCAATTTGTACCTTTCCACCCGAATGCTGTACTCGCTCTCGCGCGGGAGATTTGCGCCCGACTGGCTGGGCCGACTCAGCAGAAACGGGGTTCCGGATCGCGCGCTTGCCTTATCGACGTCGGGTATGCTGATTGCCATTCTGCTCGCGGTTCTTGCCCCGCACAATGCATTTTTGCTGCTGTATGGGACGGCAGTGGCAGGCATGTTCTTTGTCTGGATCGTTATTCTGCTGACGCATTTGAGGTTCCGGCAAACGATCGGCCGGGAAAGAGCCGACCAGTTACCAGTAAAATTGCCAATGCATCCCTGGATGACACTCGCAGGCCTGGTGGCTGTGCTCTGTATCGCAGGCACTACCTTCTGGGTTGATGGCCTGCAATACTCAATTCCCGCGTTCGCAGCGTTTCTGCTGATAGAAACGCTGATTTATTTTCGGAGGAGAAAGATGCAGGATTGGACTGATCTGGCTCTGCGGAGTTGAATTACAACCC
>DATEPX010000303.1:0-13317 GCA_035272945.1 Terriglobales bacterium | reverse complement strand
TGGTCAGGGCGCCAGCAAATGCCAGTACCCGCCAATCTATTCGCACATCGGCAAGGCGCGGGGTGCCGGCAGGGAGAGATGCCTTCAGTATCCAGAGTCCCACGACGGCAACAGCCAGTCCCAGCACCCCGCCCAACGAGGCAAGCACGGTACTCTCGGTGAGCAGTTGCCGGACAATACGCTGACGCCCTGCCCCCAGGGCTGAACGGATACCAATCTCTTTTTCGCGAGTAGCCGCCCGCGAGAGCATCAGGTTGGCGACATTTGCGCAAGCGATCATAAGCACCAACCCCACTGCTCCCAGCAATAGCAGGAGCCGCGTGCGAACGTTCGAGATCATGCCGCTTTGCAGCGGAATGACGCTGACGTCTGCGTTCCAGCTGGCGGGCATCCGCCACGGGAACAAGGCCCCCACACGGGATTGAAACACTCGAATTTCAGCGCCTGCCTGTTGAATCGTCGTACCCGGGCGAAGCCGTCCAATGACGGGCATGAAATCGCCAGCCCAATACTCCACTTGGTTTCGCGGATCGTTGTGCAGCGGAACCCAAATCTGCGTCCTGGGCGAGGGAAAGCGAAAGTCCGGCGGCATCACTCCGACTACCTGACGGCTCACACCCTCGATTTGGACCGGGCGGCCGATGATTGCAGGATCGCTTGCGAAGCGCTGTTGCCACAGGGCGTGGCTCAGGATTACATAATTATCCTGCCCGGCAGCATCTTGGCCGGAATAGAAGGTTCTTCCAAATTCCGGGCGTACGCCCAGAATTAACAACAGTTCGGCGGAAACCAGAGTGCCAGTCAGACGAACCGGCTCTCCCACGCCGGTCAAGTTGAAGTCGTGACCCTCGGCGTATGCCCCGATGTCCAGCCTGCGCACTTGCTCACGCATTGCCACCACGGCACCTCGCGGATAGCTGCCGGTAACGCTGACCAGTCCACTTGGGTTGGCGTACGGCAGCGGAACAAAAAGAATCCCGCTCACCAGGCTGAAGATGGCGGTATTGGCCCCGATGCCCAAAGCCAGCGTGAGCGCAACGATGCTCGTGAATCCCGGATCGCGACGCAGAATCCGCAAAGCGTAAACAACGTCTTGAGATACAGCCGTCATAAGCTCCTCACTCGTACCTCAGTGCCACCACGGGATCGACCTTGGCCGCACGGCGCGCGGGAAGGTAGCAGGCCAGCAGGGCCACCAGAAGCAGCAATCCCACAACGGCGGCAAACGTTGTCGGATCGGTTGCGGTTAAGGCGAACAGCATGGATTGCAGAGTGCGAGTGACGGCTATCGAGGCGAAGATGCCGAGGACCAGGCCCACCGCGGCCACCACCATTCCTTGTCTCAGCACGAGTCGCAAAACACTGGCAGGGGTGGCGCCTAGGGCCATTCGCAAACCAATCTCACTGGTGCGGCGGCTTACCGAGTACGCGATGACACCGTACAAGCCGGCACTGGCGAGCAGCAAAGCGGTCGCGGCGAATACAGCTACCAGGAGCAGGTTGAAGCGCCGTGGACTCAAAGAGCTGGCTACGACCTGATCGAAGGTCCCAAACTGCGGAGGAACATTGGGATCGAGTTCGCGCAGGATCTGACGCGCCATCGACACCACTGCAGGTGGATCTGCCGCGGCGCGAATGACAACCGCGAAGTCATACGTAGACTGGGGCCGCTGCGCAATATCTACGTAGATGGTCGGAGGAGCCGGACGCTCCAGGCTTTCAGTGTGCACGTCTCCGACAACTCCAATGACGGTGAGTGGCCGAAGATCGCCATCCATGTTGCCGAACTCAATCAGGCGGCCCAGCGGGTCCTGGTGGGGCCACTTCTCACTCGAGAGAGATTGGCTAATCAGCGCTACATGCGGCGAGTTCATGGCGTCACGCTTGTCAAATAAACGGCCTCGCAGCAACGGAATCTCAAGAGCGCGGAAATAGCCGGCATCGGCGGGAGCGTATTCGGCATCACCGGTGCGGCTTGGATCATGGAACATCTGCTCCAGCACTTTCATGTCGGCGGGAACCGACTCGCCGGGATTCAGCAGAATATAAGTTCCATCGGAAAGCGTGCCGGTGAGCGGCAGGCGGCCCGTGCCGCCCACTTCCTCGACGCCGGGAATGCGGCGCAGCCGCGCCAACAATCGGTCGAGGAACTGGACCCGGTGGAGTTTGTCTTCGTCCCGCCCGGCAAAGGGGAGGGCCACATTCATGGTTAACACGTGCTCAGTCCGGAAACCTGGATCGACGGAAAGCACGCGCAGCAGGCTTCTCCCGAGTAGGCCTGCACCAACCAGCAAGACTAAGGCGATCGCGAGTTGCCCAGCGATGATGATCCTTCCGATACGCTGGGCGTGCGCACTCCCGGTGGAGCGCGTCCCTAATCCTTCGACATGCTGCGCATCATGCGATGTGGCGCGCACCGCGCTAAAAAGGCCCAAGCCAACGGCCACAAGCAATACCAGTCCGATCGCTGCCAGCAACACCGGAAGGTTGACCGATAGGTCTTCGAGACGCGGCAGACTATGCGGAGCAACCGCGATCAGCGCGTGAACTCCCCAGCTGCCGGCAAGAACGCCGAGTGCGCCTCCGGAAAACGCCAACAACAGGGACTCTGCAAGAAACTGGCGAATAATCCGGCCGCGCCCGGCTCCCAGAGCGGTTCGGATAGCAAATTCCTTCTCGCGCGCAGCGGACTGCGCGAGGAGCATATGCGCTACATTCGCACAGGCGATCAGAAGCAAGAAGGTTACGGCTCCCAGGAGCATCATTAAGGGTAGGCGGACATTGCCGGTCAGGGCCTCGCGCAAGGGCAGGATCGACACGTTTGTCATCATCGTGTCTTGGCCGTACTGCTGCCGGAGTCGATGGGCGATGATCGCGAGCTCTGAACTTGCCTGGGTTATCGATACTTCGTCTTGGAGCCGACCGATTACGTGCCAATTGTGAGCTGAGCGGCTCGGCAGCCGCTCATACAACTCTCGTGGCACCCAGATTTGGCTATCGAAGGGAAAGCGGAATCCAGGCGGAAGGACGCCGAGGACCCGCGCTGGTTGATTGTCGATGTTCAGCTTGACAGTCGAAAAATCCGAGGCTCTACCCAGGAACTGCTGCCAATAGCCATAGCTGACCAAAGCGGTTGGTGCCGCGCCAAAGTGCTGATCGTCGGGAGAAAAGTTACGACCTAGCACAGGCTCAACTCTCATAATCGAAAAAAAATCCGTGGACACGGCAGCAACCATCGTGCGAGTCGGCTGCGATCCGCCCCCAATGGAGACAGTCATGGCGCGGTATTCGGCCAGTCCACGCAGGCAACGACTCTGTGTGCGGATATCCTCGAAATTCGGGTCCGCGAATTGCATTCTCCCGCCCTGCTCGTTGACCTCTCTCAGTTCTACGATTCGGTCGGGATTCTCGTAAGGCAGAGGCCGCAGCAGCACGCCATATACAACACTGAAAATTGAGGTAGTCGCCCCAATACCGATTGCGAGTGTCAGCATTGCAATGGTGGAGAACGATGGGTTCTTCCGCAGGACGCGGAATGCATGACGAAGATCGTGGAGAAAGCCTTCCATTGGTCCTCACTCGTACCGCAGCGCCACTATGGGATCTACTTGCATCGCCCGCCGTGCTGGAATGTAACTGGCAAGCAGCGCGACAGAAGCGAGCACCACGGACGCAACCGCAAACGTGATGGCATCAGTGGAATGCACACCGTAGAGCAGACTCGACAGCAGACGCGTGCAGGCGAATGCACAGGCAAGTCCGAGTGCCATGCCAATGACGGTAAGGCGCAATCCGTACCCCAGCACGTGACGCGCGATTTGCCCTTGCGTGGCACCCAGCGCCATGCGAACCGCGATATCGCGCGTGCGTTGCGCGACCACGTACGACAGAACTCCATAAATTCCCACGGAGGATAACAACAGCGCTATCCCAGCAAACAGCGTCAGCAGAAAGGTGTCAAAGTGGGATTGTTCGAGCGTGACCGCAATCTTCTCCTGCATGGTCGAGAGTTGATAAATAGGCACACCCGGCGCAATCGAGGCCACAGTGGTTCGCAAATCGTTGGCCGGAAATGTGCCGCTTCGTGTCCGCACTACCAGGTCCATGGTGCGTCCGAGCCAATCCCAGGAGGCGGGCGGCATCTGCGCCAGCGGAAGGTAAAACTCAGGTTGAACCTGTATATCGAGGCCGCGGGCGTGTACGTCTCCGACAACGCCGACGATCTGATGCCACACGGGATCCAACTTGCCTCTCGGCCCGTATTCGCAGCAGGCGAATCGTTTGCCGATCGGGTTCTCGCCGGGCCACATCGTGCGAGCGAGCGTTTCGTTGACGATGGTGACCAGTGTTTTATCGCGCGTGTCCTGCGCAGCGAAGGCACGTCCTGCCTTCAACGGCACCCGCGCGGTAGAGAGATAGCTTGGGGAGACAATCTGCAACAGCGCGTTGACCAGGTTCGATGGATCAATGGCCTTGCCTTCAGCGATCAGGCCGTTGCCGCTCCAGCCCTCGGCGAGCGGAGCGCGGGAAACGACCGCGGCTGACTGGATGCCAGGTAAAATGGCCGATGCCTCGATCATGCGCTCGAGAGTCTGCCGCGCAACGGCTGGATCGTGATAAGCGGCATCCGGAAGTCCGACACGACCGACAACGAGGTTTGCCGTATCGAAACCTGGATGCACATGCGAAACAAGCAACGCGCTGCGGATCAGCAGTCCGGCGCCTGCCGTCAACATCAGCGCCAAGGCAATTTCGCCGACCACAAGGACGCTCCGAACCCGATCGCGGCTGCCGCTAGAGGTGCTCGCTCCTTCTTTGAAGGCTACGCTCAGCCGCATCGAAGCGGATCGCAGCGCCGGTGCAAGGCCGAAAAGGAAGCTGGAGAGCAAAGCAATCCCGCAGGCAAATGCGAGCGCAAGTCTGTCGATGCTCGATAGGTCCAGCCGCGGCACATCCGGTGGGCCGTTCGCGACGATCCACAGCACGCCCCCGTAGGCCAGCAGAACACCAACCGCGCCGCTGGTTACACCCAACACGGCATTCTCAATCAGGAGTTGACGGGCGATCCGTTTGGCTGAAGCTCCAAGCGCCGCGCGCACCGCTATTTCGCGTTGCCGCGTACGGGCGCGTGCAAGTTGCAGATTGGCGATGTTGGCGCATGCAATCAGGAGCAAAAATCCGACCGAAGCGAGCAACAGGCGCAAGGTCAATTGCTGGTCACCCAGCAATGCCGTTGCCAGGGGCGTCAGGCGGAGGCCCCGATCTTTGTCATCCATCGGGTATTGCTGCTGTAGGCGCTGCGCGATCACATTGAGTTCCGACTGGGCTACGGCCAGTTTGACACCGGGCTTGAGCCGGCCGACCACACTCAGGTAATGGAGATCATGATCGGCCAATTGCTGCGCTGTGTATGCTGCCGGAATCCACAGATCACTCTTTTGCAGCAATGGATCGAAGGTCTTGGGCATTACGCCCAGCACGATGTAGGACAGTCCGTTAATGCGCGAGCCTTGCCCGATTATCGCGGGATCCGCATGGAACCGTGTGCGCCACAAACGCTCGCTGATGACGGCGACTTGCGAGAACCCAGGTTTATCCTCGTCGGCAGTGAAAACGCGTCCGGCTATCGGCTGAACGGCGAACGTGGCAAAGTAACTCGCGGTGGCGATTTCGCCCTCCACCCGTTCGGGAGTTTCCTGGGTTGCTAGGTTGAAACTCGCGCTGTTCGATGCGCACAGGTTCGCGAACGAAGTGCTTTGCTGCCGCACCGCGTCGAAGTTTCCCACCGAGAGCCCGGCGGAGATGTCTCGCCATTGCTCCTGCACATAAGTGACGCGAGAGGGTTCCTGGATTGCGAGCGGCCTGAGCAGGACGGCATTCACAACGCTGAAAATCGCGGTATTCGCTCCGATCCCGAGCGCCAGCGTGATCAGGGCCACGGTGGTGAATCCCGGGCTCCTGCGCAGTTGCCGCAGGGCGTAGCGAAGATCCTGGAGCAGTCCCCCCATCCCTCACCTCGCTGATACCAAGCATGACCAGGAATCCGGAACAGCGGTGGCGATTGCCGGACTCAGGCCGGCTGGCCCTGCATGAGTTTCTGCAGCTCTTCTTCGGCCACGACTTTGCCGTCGAACAAGTGGATTTCCCGTTGCGCGTGCTTAACGAACCGTGGGTCGTGAGTGACCATGCAGATGGTTGCGCCTTCGCGATGGAGATCTTGAAGCAGCTCCATGACGGCTTCGCCGTTGCGCGAATCCAAATTCCCGGTGGGCTCATCCGCTAGCAGGATGGAAGGACGTCCGGCTAGTGCTCTGGCGACCGCAACCCTCTGCTGCTGGCCTCCCGAAAGTTGCGAAGGGTAATGCCTGATTCGGTGCGCCATACCGACGCGTTCCAGCGATTCCATTACGCGTTTCTTGCGTTCAGCCGCGGGCATTCTCTGCCGGTAGGTCAGCGGCAGTTCCACGTTTTCGTAGACCGTGAGATCGCCAATCAGATTGAAACTCTGAAATATAAAACCGATCTCGCGATTGCGGATACGGGAGCGCGCCGCAAAATCCAGATTTTCGACCGGCTCGCTATTCAGCCGGTACTTCCCTCCCGTCGGCGTGTCGAGTAAGCCCATAATAGAAAGGAGGGTGGACTTCCCACATCCCGACGGACCGGATATCGCCACATACTCCCCCTTCCGAATTCCCAAATGGACTCCGGAGAGAGCGTGGGTTTCGACCTCGTCCGTATAAAAGACTTTCGTCAGGTCTTCAATCTGGATCAGCGGTTGTCCTGGTTCGCTCATACGTTATTCCTCGATTCGTGCTAATCAAGCCGGACGCGGTCCGTATTATCGTAGCGAGACATGTCGGAAAGGATGACGGTATCCCCTTGGTGCAAACCTTCGAGAATCTGGATTGAGTTCACGGACGCGCGCCCAACTTTCACCGGAACCCGCAGGGCGCTCTTGCCAGTGGGATCGAGTCTGAACAAGCTGATTGTGCTGTTCTCTTGCCCAAAGGCGGGGCGACCCGTGTAGAGCACGTCGTCCAGACGTTCCAAGTCAATTGTTCCGTCGACGCTCAGATCTGGGCGCGCTCCTTTGGGAAGCTCGCCTGTAAGCTTCACGTCGACTGTAACGGTGCCGTTTTGCACCGCTGGATCGACACGCATTACGGAGCCGGCGACTGTCCCGTTGTGAGTGTCAATCAACGCGGGCTGGCCGATCTGGACGTCGCGCGCCTGGGTTTCGGCTACCTTCAATTCGGACATCAAATGATCCGGCTGGACGACCTTCGCCAACATCGTGCCCGGCGACACATGCTGTCCAACCTGTAAGGGCAGGTCGACCAGGACGCCTTCAATTTGCGCGCGAACCTTGAGTGCGTCTAGCTGCTTCTGTTTCAAACTAGAGAGCACTCGCATCTGATCCACCTTGGCTTCTTGTTGGGCAAGCTGGGATTCAATCGCTTTCTGGTTAACGTTGAGGCGCTCACCCTCAAGATTGTTTCTGGTGGTGAGCTCATCGGCCTTGCTCTTGGAGTTCTTGTAGGCGAGTCCGGAAATCACCCCGAGATCGTAAAGTGCCTTGTCGGTATCGGCCTGGCGTTGAGCCTGGGTATAGTCGGACGTTACCGTCGCCGCCCCGGCTTTCTGGTTCATCAGATCGCTCTGGAGTTTCACACGCAGGCTCTGGTATTCGGCCTCGGCAGCTTTCAGCTGGAGTTTTGCGTCAATCGCGGACTGCTCCACCTGCGGATTACTCATCTCGACCAGAATCGTGTCTGCCTTGACCTGAGAGCCGGGCAACTTCAGAATCCGCACGACCGTCGCCTCCGTCTCCGCGGGTATTTGGCGTGTGAACTCCTGGCTTGGAATCAAGGAACCTAGGCCTCTCACTTGGCGTAGCATTGAGCCGCGCTTTACCGTATCGGTCCACACGGTGCTCCGTTCAACCTCAGGTGCCGCAGGTTTGAGTCTGGAGACGCCTATGGTTACCGCTCCCAGGCACACGACACCAACCGCCGACCAGATGATCTGCCTCTGCCGCTTTTGTCGCTTGAATTCAGGCCGAGCGATATCCACGGGGGAAGATTATGCAACTACTTGGCCAGAATCCGCACGGTGCTATGCGATTGAAAAGCTTCGCAGTTAGAGTTCCTGAAAGATACTTTCCCACCCCGCGATTGTCCGCTCGCAGAATTGGGTGTCCGTTATCGGACAGGTCGGGTGCCCGGCCCAAGAATCCTTCGCTAGCCAGCCAATCGGCTTGATTCCTGAGATCGGGCTTCATTCTTCCTACGTCATGGATGACAACGACCCCGGGCCAAGGGTCACCCTTCTGATGCCTAGCCACTTATGCCGTGAAGATCGCCCCCAGCCGACACAATTCTCACCTCGGCCATCACATTTCCTCCTCAAGACCGGCGCCGCTCGTCTCCTCCCGAGCGGTGCTGGCGGATGCCATGGACAGAGTAGCGAGTTCTAGCGCGCGACACGCCGTACGGGAAGCTCCAAACCGGATCTCGAGTTCGCGCTCCTCGTATCTTCGAACCAAGAACATCCAGCTGCTGAAATGTTCAAAAGCAACACACAGGACGAACCACACCAACCCATACCGGGGAATATCACCAACCCTCAGTTTTGCTGTGGCTTTGCTTCCTCGGTATAATTCGCTTGTTAATCCGCATCCAGCACATACCTGCAGCTACTTCTGAACTAGCATTCACCTAGGGAACACTTGGAGGTGGGTCTATGACAAGCGTAGATCGAAGTAATGAACATGGAGTCTCAATCGAGGCAAAGTCCCGAAAATCCGGTGATGGGCGGAGATTGCGGACTCCGCTGTCGATTGTGCACATGATCAGAAAAGATCCGAAATCGGGCGCTCGCTCCCCTAGTGCCGCGTAGTTTCCCCGCTCGCGCGCGGTGAACCGTTTCGCGAGAACCTGCTTGGATTGGAACACACAAATACTCTCGGACGTCGTCGTAGCCTTGTTTTGAGGGGCTGGCTGGTGACTCCGTGGCACGTGAGTGGTGCCCGACTCTGAGGCGGGTCACCGATAGAAGGTGACGTCATGTCTGGCTGGGATCAACGCACCAGCCACAAGAAGAACAACAATAAGAGCAGCTAACTCCATCGCGAAATCCCTTTCACCGTACTCGGGTGTACTCTGCCGTACAATCTCCTTATGTAACTCTCTAAGCAACAAGTCAAGCATAAAATGCATTGCTTGCTTAGACGAGGTGGGGACTGCAGATAGCTGCAGGTAGCAGCAATCAACTGCTTCCAGAAGGGTGGCCAGATGATTAACCTAGGGTTCACAATTGCGGAATACCCTATAGTAAGGATGGGATCACTTCGGCTAGCGAGATTCGCATTACCGCTCCAGGT
Source organism: Terriglobales bacterium (assembly GCA_035272945.1). Taxonomy (GTDB): domain Bacteria; phylum Acidobacteriota; class Terriglobia; order Terriglobales; family Acidobacteriaceae; genus Gp1-AA122. The sequence continues at coordinate 3,932 of DATEPX010000303.1, read as the reverse complement.
TGCTGCCGTATGCTACCGCTGGAGAGGATCGTCGGCTGAATTCTTGCTTGTCAACACCAATGGCGGCGGCAAGTGGACTTTCCCCAAAGGAGATCCCCATCGCCATCTATCTCACAGCCAGGCCGCAAGACGTGAGGCCCTCGAAGAGGCTGGCGGGACGGGACGGATCGAGCCCCGTCACTTCCATTTGTATATCCATTCCAAAGGCGTATTTTGGCAAACCGCGAGGGGTACAGGAGTTTGTCATCAAAGCGTTTCTGCTTGAAGTGGAAGAAATCCGAACACCTTACGAACCCGAAACGAACCCGAACGCAACCCCACGTGGTTTTCCCCAGAAGAAGCCAAGAAGATGCTCGCTAAGGGTCGCGAGGTGAAATACGCTCAAGAGTTGCAAAGTGTCGTTGATCGAGCTCTCGACCGCATCCGGTTCCGACGAAATGGGTCGAAACAAAATTAGCTCCTTCATTTCGTCACGGTGCTCCGGATAACTGCTGGGCGCCGTCTATTGCTCTATTGCCGCGCGAAACGAATTTTCTTCTTGCACATCACAGACGCAAGGCTGCCATGGTTTTACAAATGTCTCGGTCGAAACTCCATGGCGGAGGGCAAGCCGGAACTTCTCGCCTGACCCGGTGCGTGATCTTCGGGTAGCGCTAAGACGCTGCCGGTCCCTTGCTGATGGCATGAGATTTGTGGACCCGGATTCTGCGTGGAAAAAATGCGGCGCTGCGGTAAACAGTTATTCAGTAGCCTCGGCGCTCTGCGCGATGCACGAAAAGGGGCGCACGCCCTGTGGGCTGCGGGGAGAATTGCCCCTACGTGCCAGGACTGAGAATCGTGGATTGGGCCTTGCCTGACCCAAAGAGACAACCGCGCTAGCTTATTCGCTCGATTCGCGACGAGATACACGAACGAGTTAAAGCATTAATGCATAATGAATGTTCGGAGTGCCGTGTAGTCCGGTGAAGCGCTATTACACTGCTAGAGGCGCAGCCGGCTGCCACCCGGTGCCGAGCCCTCGAATTCGAACTGAGGGCTATTCGGAGACTCGTGAGCCTCAATGAAGCGTAGCAAGATTAAAACCGATTCAACCCAAGAACTCGTGGATATGATTTGCCGGGCGTGTCTGGTCGCTAAGGATGCCGCGTTCAACGTTGGAGACTACATCGCCAGCTCATCTCGGATTGCCTTTGTCGCGGTGCAGCAGTGCGAAAAAGAGCTGGATCAGATCGAGCGCGATGTCGATCAGGCGCTCCCCTCTGCGATCGCCGAGGTAGGAGAACTGCAGGCCCGCCAACTCCTCGCCTGCCTGAAATTCATTACCGACCTGGAACGAATCGGCGATCTGCTCTGCTCGGTAGCCAATGGTATTCACCGCCTGACTTCTCCTTTGCACAAGGAGGACGCTCGTCATCTTCTGGAAATGTCCGCGACTCTGCAAACGATGCTCGAGGATGTTTATAAGGGGTTCGTTCGATCCGACGAGGAGCCGGCCGCATTGGTTTTACGAAACGACGCCAAGATAGACCATGCATGTCATGACCTGTTTCGCCGGCACTTGCAACTGTCGGGTGACAAGGCAACCAGCGACAGCACCAGGCTGTTATTCATCGCCCAGGCTTTCGAACGCGCGGGTGACCATGCCAAGAATTTGGCGGAGGAGATCATTCACCTGGTTCGAGGGCACACTCTCAAACATGCATCGCGAACTCGCCTTAGGACAGACTAGCTGGAAGGATTCTGCTCTAACTTCCTCCCTCGCCAAAGTCGCCAGATACCCAACCGAATGTGGGATTCGCGCTGGTGACCAAGTAGAGCCACGCCATGGCCGTATCCAACTCGAGGTGCTCTGTTGACAGCATCTTTTTTCTCATTAAATTGGTAACCGTATGGTTACCAACTCACGGAAGCTCGACCGTGCCTTTGGGGCTTTGGCCGGTGCGACCCGGCGCAAGATCCTCGGACGGCTGGCGCAGGGCGATGCCACCGTTGGCGAAACTAGCGCGGCCCTTCCGCGTGTCGCGGCGGCCAGCTATCTCCAAGCGCCTGCGGGTGCTGGAGCGGGCCGGCCTAGTCATGCGGAAACGGCAGGGGCGCATCAGCCGGTGCAGGCTGGACGCGGCAGCCATGCGCAACGCCGCCGAATGGGTCGAGCGCTGCCGCGCCTTCTGGGAGGGCGGTCTGGATCGGTTGGCACGCTACATCGAAGAGACGAAAGCATGAGCGCGGTGACATACCAGTTGCGCGTTTCACGAACAATCGGCGCGGACCCTGAGACCCTGTTTCAGGCTTGGACGGATCCCCAGAAGCTCATGCACTGGTAGCGCCAGGAGGGAGAGGGGCTGGGCATTCGCCGGGGCGTCGATTGATCTGCGACTCTGGTTTGAAAACGGAATGAAACAGATTTGAGGGCGGTATTAAGGCAAACCGCTTAGCTTCGAATAAGGGGATCAATATATCTCTAGGTTAAATAACCTAGACCAAGTTAGGAGAGTTGCCGGATTGTAGACAGAAGACGCGACTGTTACGGTGAGGAAACCCTAACCCAGTTTCAGGAGTTCACCCGTGTTTCGCAATTCCTGTCTGGTTATATTGCTTGCGTTGGTTACGATCATTGCTGTCGGATGCTCAGTTGTTTCCAATCCGGCAACTCCAAACGCGGCACTTCCAAACCCGCCAGCTTCAGGCCCGCCAGCCCCATCGCCACTGTCCATCACCAGCAGCGCTCTGCCCGTCGCGACGGTAGGATCCGGTTACAGCACAATGTTGCAGGCGAGCGGCGGCATCACACCCTACAGTTGGTCAGCGACTGGTTTGCCTGCCGGTCTTGCGCTCAGTAGAAGTGATGGGCAGATTTCGGGTACTCCCTCGGCGGCAGGCAGCTACATGGTTACCGTGTCGGTAAGTGACTCGCAAACCCGGCCTGGCACTGCAACCAGAACCTTGAGTTTGAGGGTTGCTAGCGTCGCACCTCCTCCGCTGTCGATCACGACGGACTCTCTGCCAGGTGGAACCGCCGGATCTAGCTATAACGCGGTGTTAGAGGCGAGCGGCGGGATCTCACCCTACGGTTGGTCCGCGTCCGGCTTGCCTGCCGGCCTGGCACTCAGCACCAACACTGGGCAGATTTCGGGTACTCCCTCGACGGCGGGCAGTTATACCGTCAGCGCCTCGGTGCGTGATTCGGAAAGCTCGCCTGCCGCTGCCTCCAAGACACTCAGTTTGAACGTCGCGAGCGCTGCAGTTCTACCGTTGTCGATCACCACGACTTCTCTGGCTGCCGGAACGGCAGGGTCGAGCTACAGTACGGCATTGCAGGCGAGCGGTGGTGTAACGCCGTACAGTTGGACAGTGACCGGTTTGCCCGCAGGACTATCCCTGAACGGCGGTACGGGACAAATTGTGGGCACTCCCTCAACGGCAGGGCTTACGCTGTGACCGCCTCGGTGCGCGACTCGGAAGCCTCACCGGCATCTGCCTCCAAGACATTCACTCTCAGTATCGCCAGCACTGCCCTTCCGCCTGTATCGATCATTACTACGTCTCTTCCCAGCGCCACCGCCGGGTCGAGCTACAACATCATGCTCCAGGCCAGCGGCGGAGTAATGCCCTATGTGTGGTCAATTGGTACAGGTCAGCTGCCTCTGGGCCTGAGCTTGAACGCGAGTACGGGGGTGATTTCCGGTACGCCCTCGGCCTCGGGCAGCTATGGCTTCACGGCCGCGGTCAAGGATTCGGAAAGCACTCCGCAAACGGCCAGTCAGTCCCTCCAGCTAACGGTGTCGCCGCCAGCCCCCACCCCGCAGCCGGGAGTTAACTGGTCTACAAATCCCAGCCTGGGACCGCAATTTTATGTTTCGCCGTCCGGCAGTGACACCAACGATGGCTCCGCGGCACATCCGTGGCTCAGCCTCAGCCGCGCGGATTCAGCG
>DATEPX010000302.1:0-4421 GCA_035272945.1 Terriglobales bacterium | reverse complement strand
ACGAGCGTTTCTTATTTCTTCAGCCGTGGGGGACATGAAATCATTCTCAATGTAGTCGTTCCCCATGTCGTCGTTCGTGCGGACCAAATGCAAAAACTGCTCTTTGCCTTCAGAAGATGCAAAAGAGAACAGCAACTCGTAGGCGTTGGCATCAGCATCGCCGACGAGCGCGAGTGCGCGCGTGTTGGTCGCCTGTGCGTAGCAAAACAGATGTCCGATGATTTCTGTAGCGAAGAGCCGAGCCTCTCCGTTATCCTCCGGGATGAATTCAACGGTGCAGAGCCAGTCCATTGGAGTCGGCAAACGAGAGTCATTCTTCATGTAACGATGATGTAACGATAAGCTGTTCCTACTGCTCCCACGGGTGTCTTGAAGGTATTTACAGCACCACCTGCGCCCTCTAAGTTCTTGTAAAGCCGTCAGGGGGTCGCCCTTTCACGGCGGTAACACGGGTTCAAATCCCGTCGGGGACGCCAACCTTATCAACAACTTGCGGAATTGCCGGTTTTGGCGTGCTACGGGTTACGCTACGGTTTAGCTGCTGAATCACTCCACGATGGGCGTTGCGCTTCTCTTCCGACATGGCTTCATCGTAGACATTCATCGTGATTGAGTACGAGGCATGCCGTAACAGGCCTTGCACCACTTTGGGGTTGTTGTTGTTCTGGCGCAACAGGGTCGTGTAGGAGTGGCGCCTACTCCGGCTCCGGAATAGGCGGCACTATTCCGACTTCCGGACTATCCCGGGTGAGGAGCGAACCGAACGGGCGTGAGCCGATTATTCGAGAGTCTCCGCTGGTTCCTCGAGACGCTCACCCGGCATAGTCCTGGTTGCGACTACAAATGATTAAGGAAGGTCAAGAGTTCGTCGTCGGGCATAAAACGGACAAGCTTGCCTTCGGGGGATATGGTTCTTGCCAGGATCTCCTCCTTTAGTGTGAGGTTTGCATCGAGGTAGATTTGAGTAGTCTCGACCGACTCATGCCCCAGCCAAAGAGCGATGATGGCTCGGTCGACACCGGCTTGTAGCAGCTGCATGGCCATGGTATGCCTCCTATGTCTCTGGGTACATAGCCGTCACTATCTACCCTCTCTGACTATGTCGAGTGATATGGAGAAGTCTTGGCGATCGTTCAACGATTGCGGTTCGCAGCGCAAATTGAGTCGATCAATCACCCGACATAGTTTTCTCCGTTTTCTCTGCTCTACAGACTGTTGAGGAACCCAAGCAGTTGGTCTCCAGGTTGATAGCGCCCCGGTCTGCCGTGCGGTGGTAGGGTTTTCGCAAGGGCGCGCTCCTTCATTGCGAGTGTGGCTTCGAGGTAGATCTGCGTAGTCTCCACCGACTCATGTCCAAGCCACAATGCAATCACAGAACGATCCACGCCCGCTTGCCAAAGGTCCATCGCCATCGTGTGCCTCAAGCGGTGAACGGTGACCCGCTTTTCCTTCAACGAGGGACAGACTTTGCATGCTGCCATGCGATGCTTGGTCAACAGGTATTGCACGCCGTGGACGCTGAGACGTTCACCCTTGGCGCTGGGAAAAAGCACGTCGCCGTCACCGCGTTGCGGTTCCCGAAGCCAGGCTTTCAACACGGCGAGTGTGGATTGGGCAAGAGGTGTGCAGCGTTCTTTGCGGCCCTTGCCAACCACGCGCAGGTGAGCGCCAACGATAAAATCCTCACGTTTGAGTCCGGTCATTTCCGATAAGCGCAGGCCGGTCTGCACCGCCACGAGCAGAAAGGCGTGATCGCGCCGACCAGACCAGGTGAACTGATCCGGAGCAGCAAGCAAGGCAGCGACTTCGGGACGAGTGAGGAACTGGACCAAGGTACGGGTGAAGCGCTTGCTGGGGATGGCGAGCACGCGCTGGATCTGTGCAGAATGGGCGGGTGCCTCGAAAGCCGCGTATTGAAAGAAGGAGTGAATCGCGGTGAGGCGCAGATTACGACTGCGAACGCTTACGCCTTGGTGTTTCTCCAGTTCATCCAAGAAAGCCACGATCAACGGAGCATCGATCTCCTCGAAGGTCAGGCGTGACGGCGGCTTACGCAGCCGCTGCTGAACGAACTTCAGGAATTGACGGAAGGAATCGCGATAGGAACTGATGGTGTGTGGGCTCGCCTGGCGCTGCTGCATCAAGCGCTGGGTAAAGAAACGCTGCAGAAGCGCAGCCAGGGTGACTGGGGTGATCATGGCCGATCCTCCCAGTGATGCTCGAGCCGGCGGATGGCTTCTCGCATCAACTCCGGAGAGCTGCTTAAATACCATTGCGTGTCCGCGACGTGGACATGACCGAGGTACGCGGACAAGATCGGCAGGAGGCGTTCTGGATCTAGGTTGGACCGATACCACGTTACCAGCGTGTTGGTTGCGAATCGGTGGCGATAATGCCGATATCGGCATTATCGCCATCGCTTCGCGGTCCAAACCCTGATCCAGTGGTATCGCTCCGGACAAGATGCTGAGCGGCGCCTACCGATCTTGTCCGCGTATCTCGGGCATGTTCACGTGAGCGATACCTACTGGTATTTGACAAGTTGCCCCGAACTGATGGGTTTGGCTGTGAAGCGTCTGGAAGAGCATTGGGAGAAGCCGATATGAAACCCACCGCGACTCTCGCTGTTCTGCTTGAGGGCTTCTTTACGCAGCGCTTAATGAATCAGAGACAAGCCAGTGCTCACACTCTGCGCTCCTATCGGGATACCTTTCGGCTGCTATTGCGCTTCGCCCAGCAATATCTGAACAAGCCGCCTTCCGCTTTGGCTTTTGACGAGATCGACGCACCGCTGATTACTTCTTTCCTGGAAAATCTGGAGAAGAGCCGCGGTATTACCGCACGAAGCCGAAATCTGCGGTTGACTGCCATTCGCTCGTTTTTCCGCTACGCCGCCTATGAAGAACCATCCCGTTCCTCGCAAAAAGTGGCGAGACGAATCGGCTCCCATATTAATCATTGCCGAATCTCCTTTTCGGCAGCATTTTCGCGGCATCCATGAACCCGGCGTCAATTGGTCCATGGGCACGCGGGCGAACGTACCCCAAGTCACGTTTTTCTCCGGGCGCGAAAGGCCCGAAGGCGGGGATCGTTGTCTTCGACGGAGGCTCCGGCAATCTGTCACTGTCCGTCGGCGGATGTGCGTTCGTTTACGAAGAACCCCACGAAGCCCAACCAATTGTTCGGGGAGAAGCTGAGTTTACGACGATATCGGCACTCTCGATCGTCTTTCCATCGAACGAAGCATTTGTCGCCTACGCGTTGCGGGAATAGCTAATGATCCGGATTGAGTAGAGTGTATGACGAAAGAAAGGAGGTAAACTTAACCGATCTTCTGGACCACGTTTGTCGAAGGCTCCTGCTGCTGAAAATGAGCAACTCAAGCGACACCACCTCCAAAGATGTGGCGGTACCCGGCCTCCTCAGGCCCCCGCTCGTGCTCCTGGCCGCGATCGCTCTGGGAGTTGTACTGAACTTGATTTGGCCTCTCCGCTTCATCACATCGGCACTCGTGAAGGCGGGACCGGTTATCGTTTTCGCGGCGGTGCTCCTCTTCGTCCTTTCGCTAAGGAAATTTCGAGCTCATGGGACTTCCGTGCGGGGAACGGAACGCACCACCACGATTGTCCGCACCGGTCCTTACCGATTCAGCCGCAATCCTATCTATCTGGCTTTCGTTTTGTTCCTTCTCGGATTGGCACTTTGGTTAAACAACCTATGGTTGCTCGTGGCTCTGGCAGCGTTCGGCAGTTTCATCTCTATCATGATCATCCCGCGGGAGGAACGATTCCTCGAACGCAATTTCCACATTCCGTATTCTGAATACAAAGCTGCCGTCCGGCGTTGGCTATGAAGGAGAACAATCGCGGACATGACGACGACCTTGTCTGAGGAGACAGCCCACCCATGAAGAGGCGCAGGAAAGTTATCGTAGAGATCGCGACCAGCGCAGACGGCTACATAGCCCGCTCGGATGGAGATGTCGCATGGCTGGATCGTCCGCAGCCGAAGGACCACTATGGAATGGGCATTTTCATGAAGACGATCGATACGATCCTGTGGGGACGAAAGACGTACATCAAAGGTGTTGAGATGGGCATGAAAGACGGAGGGTTCGGCCCAAAGATCAAGAACTATTTGTTCTCCCGCAAGCCGCAAGGGTCACTGCTGCAGGGATTCGAGTTGGTGAGAGAGCCCATCAAGCCATTCATGCAACGATTACGCGCGCAGCCGGGTAAAAATATTTGGATGATGGGAGGTGGCGAGATCATTGCTTCGTTTCTGGACGAAGGAGAGATCGACGAGTTCAGCATCCATGTGATTCCGATCTTCATCGGCGCCGGCATACCATTGATTAAGCCCCAGCACCGGTCCATTCCGCTCAAACTGCTTTCGACCAAGAAATTTCCGGACAGCGTAGT
>DATEPX010000301.1:0-24258 GCA_035272945.1 Terriglobales bacterium | reverse complement strand
TTAGTGTTTGAACCTTATCAATTCTCTGATCCACTTTGAGCAACGCCATGAAGGGTCAATGGTGCCAAATTTGCGAGGTTGAGTGCCCAGTTATATTGGTAGCCGAAGGTAAGCCTTACACCCAAGGCTGGGTTTGCGCCGCACGCAACCGGAGGCTGTTCGCACGATGCTGTCCCACACGTCAGAGGTACGCCAGTACAAATTTGTATGTTTTGATAAGTTGTGCAGTTGGGAGGCGGCGTGGCTACACACGAAAAAGGAGGAGTATAGGAAACCAAATTGGCCGAATATAAGTGATCCGCCTGCAGAGTATTTATAATGCTGGCAAAAATTTGCGGAGCTCCTTGAGGGCTATTGCCGCACTCCGCGCAAGTATATTGGCTGGCCGTTTGGATTCCTTGGCGGGCGGCCCGATTCAGAGTGGAACTGATGTTGAATGCTCTTCCAAACCAGAAGATCGCTAACAGTATGAGGAATAGAATAGGCAACACAATCGCAGCTTCCAAGATCTCTTGGCCGTAATCCTCAGCAAGACAAGAACGCAGCAGGCGCCCGATACGCCGACTGTAGCAACCTGTTTTGTTTAACACCGAAGTCTCCGTCTCAATTTAGATTAGTCATGATTACGTCACTAGTTATTGAAGTGACGCCTGTAGCATAGTTAGCAGTGGGAATAATTAGGCGCATAACGTTGCCGAAAAGCCACTGGTAAGGATAGCTGATGTGAATTTTGGTCGTTTCCATTGTAAGGGGCGGCGTGCCGGCTGTCTGGAGGGCATTTCCCCGATCAATGATTAGGGTAAACGTCCCGTTTCCAGCGCAGGCACTACTGGCTGTGTAGGTCCAAGTCATACCCGATTGGTTCGGCACCGCAGTAGCAAGACCACAGTCCTTAACATTGGCTGCAGCCAGATAAGTATCGATAGCGTCGCGAATACCAGCCACTGAGTTCGGATTTGGCTCCGAGACATCTGCCATAGTCTGGTTGCTAGCAAAACGCCCTCCCTCTCGGGCAGCGCCATTCAGTACTTGCTTCAATTTGAATGCTGTTCCGAAATCCATGATTCCCACCACGATTACCATCAATAACGGCAGGGCGATTGCCAGTTCAACAATCTGCGAGCCGTTTGTCTTAGCACGATCTCTTAGCATCATCCGCAATGCATGCTCGACCTTCATATTGCATTCTCCTCTGGCAAAGCAGACCGGATCACCGATGAATGAGTCGCACCGGAACTGGTGAAGTGCCTGCGCCGGTGATCGGTGTTCCCGTACTTGCCGGATCTAATCCAGCGGCATTCAAAATGATAGCGTGGATATCGCGGCTGCCTACCGTGACGTACTGAATTCCTAGCTGCAGGAATCCGACAATCGGCAACTGAGCGGTGCCATCACAAGGAGGTGCAGGGGGACAATTGAAAACAGGCACAGTGACAACAGAATCGCTACGATGTATGCCGTCTACCAGGTGCAATGATGGATTGGGGTTGTTATACCCACCGGTGATGGTCACCGGGAGGCCGACTGTGAAGCTGTCTTGGCCGAACGGGGCACCATCAGAATCAGCATGAATCAAACAATCAGTACCGGGACTAGTCCGCGCGTTAAGGTTTCCTTGAGAGCGTGTGTCCACCCACCACGCTTGACCTGGCCCGACGAATTGGCCATTGCTGAAGTTGAAGCCGTTCGCACACGCAATGTTATCGTGATAATTGAGACCGGGAGGGCCAGTCCCTATCTGACTGCAGGAAACCGCACCCGGTGAAGGACAGGACAGCGGTGCCGGTCCATCAAGAGCATAGAACTGGGCTGTGTTTGGGGCAGGGGCACTTGGTGACGTGGACGACGTCATTAGCTTTAGCGTAACAGGCTGGCCTATGAAACTGGCCCCGTTCGCTATCGAATAATCCGACGCGATATATAACGGATATCCAGCGCCGCACAGGTTGCAATTAGAAACTAGCCACGGCTTTACCCCATGTATCGCGATCGGGGGACGGCTGGGGTTTGAATTCGCAGCGTCAAAGGATGGATTGTAAGCCTCGGCAACCGCAGTTGCAGATACATTACTTGCGGTCTGTCCCCAAATGCGCGCGAAAAAGGTCGGTATTCCGGTCCGCGTGACGGTGACTTGAATCTGCGGATTCTGGTTATAGGTGGGGGCAGGGCATGAAGTGCTCACCGTTGTTGGGGCTACACCTGCAATCGCGTTTTGTTGAGCTACGGCCTGCGCACGTAGGTCAGCATCCGCATTACTTCCATTACACACTGAGCTCAGAGGGACAGCAGAAGGATTGGAGGTTGTGCCAGAACTCACGAAAGCGTCAGCACCGGCCAAAGCTGCTGCGTCAGCAGATTTTCGAGCCTGATCTGAGGAGGTGTAAAGGTTTACGACATCTATGGAAAGTATAACCATCGCGAGTAAGGAGAACATTCCGACGGCTACCATCAAGAGAGTCACGCCACTTTCTTTTCGCACTCGACGAACTCTCTTCACGCCAATCGCTAGCGTGGGATTTAGACTATTCGCCACTGTTGATCTATCTCCTGACCGAGTGGTGAAGGACATAAGAGATGACATGGAAGTGCGACCTCCCAATTAGCCTGAGAATCCGGAGTGCCTCCAATTCGCAAAATGCAGACTCCTCGCTGCGCTTGAATGACAATCATTTCAGTTGTCAAGATGTTCTGCAATCCGTACTAAAGCGCGATGTTAAAAGCCAGACGTCCGCTCACCAACAGGATTACGGCAATGGCCACGGCTACACCAAAAGGAACCTTCAGGGATTCTGGGTTGTCGAGCGAGATGGAAGGCGTTCCCGGATGCAACGAAAGGAAGGCCAACAGCAATCTCGCGATATTGCGCATGGTCTCCACGAAACGCTTCTTGTAGATCACCAGTGCCATAGCCATAAATCCAGCCACCAGCACAGCCCCTGCGAGCACGGTTAGAATTTCATGACTACCCAGGCAGGCGCCAATCGCACCTACGAGTTTCCAATCGCCTGCGCCCAGCGCCCTGATGAAGACAAACGGAAACAGCAGCAGTAGTCCTAAACCCGCGCCGCCCAGCGAAAGCTTCAATCCCGGCCAACCATAGGCAATCGAGTTGGCGGCGATTCCTGCCAGAAAGCCGGGGACGGTTAGCCAGTTGGGAATACGGCGCCATCGCCAATCCGTGCAACCGGCGGCCAGCGCCAAAACTCCCGCCAGGACTAGCCCGCCTTCCCTCAACATGCTCGTCTGCAGCCTTGCCTCGTGGGTCGGGCTGCGCTCCCCTTCCACCGATGCGGGAACCGGGCAGTAATTTCTCGTTTCGGCAAGAGGCTGGAAAAATTGCGAAAAACGCGGTGCAGCGCTAAAACCTCAGGGCACGTGCAAACCGTGCGCTAATGCCCGGATTTTCACATAGCGTAGGGGCTAAGTCAATGAATAGGCTTCCATGCTGTCCGCCAGGCGAGCCTCTTGCGTCCTGAATTGGTCAAAGTACTGACGGGAAAGAAGAAAGGCCCGATTTTCCGGGCCTTATCTCAGCTTCATAAACAGAAAGGACGTTTAGCGGACACGGCTGAGATTCTGCGCGTTGCCGCGTTCGGCGACTATCCGCTTGGCGTTTTCCGCCAGTTGCTTAGCTTGCGGGAGCAGTTCGAGGGCTTTGACCACCTGCGGGTCGGTCTCGGCCCGGACCTTGAGCCCTTCGTCCTGGCCGAAGGCGTCAATGAAGACCTCGCTCTTGATGGTCGAATGCAGCCAATCGCTGTTCTGAAGCAGGTCCGCCTCGGTGTAAGCGATCTTCTCCTGATCCAGGAATTTGCGGAAGTCGTGCATCACATTGTCGTCCACTTCAAAATTCTTACTCACCTGATGGCTAGCCGCGTAGCGCTTGGCGAAGTTGAAGAAGGCGTAATGCTGCAGGAGTCCATCCTGGAAGCGATTGGTCTTCTGGGCCGCGATCTTGACATCCGGAGTAATTCCGCCGCCGCCGTATACCGTACGCCCACTGTCAGTCAGTTTGACTTCGCGGTTGACGCCATTTTCTTCGCTGTCGCGATTGTAATAATAGTCGTAAAGCGAAACCCCGGTGTAGTCGCGCTGGATAAGGCGTCCGCTGGGCGTGTAGTACTTGGCGGTTGTCAACGCGAGGCCGGTATTCTCTGAAAGCGGATAAACCGTCTGCACCAGGCCCTTACCGAAAGTCGTCTCCCCGACGATCAACCCGCGATCATGATCTTGGATGGCGCCGGCGACAATTTCGGCGGCTGACGCGGTCCCCCGGTTGACCAGAACGACCAGCGGATATTCTCGGCCGCCATTGCCGTGGGTAGCGCTATAACGCTTTTCCTGCGAAGCGCGCCCGTGATGAGAAACGATCAGCTGGCCTTTCTTGAGAAATTTATCAGCGACGCCGACACCTTCATTCAGCAGCCCCCCGGGATTCTGACGCAGGTCAAGAATAAGGCCCTTCATATCGCCGAAGCTTTCCAGCGCCTTGGAAACTTCGCCCTCGGTTGTTTCCTGGAAACCTGTGACGTGGATGTAACCGATGCCCGGCCGGATCAAGAACGCCAAATCAACGCTGTTGCGTGGAATCTCGTCGCGCACGACGTTGAACTCCAGCGGCTTGTCAGAGCCCTCGCGCAGAATGGTGATGCGAACGGTCGTTCCCTTGGGGCCTTTGAGCAAATCAGCAACATCGGAAGTACTCATGTTGTCGGTGGCCTTACCGTCGACGGCGGCAATGATGTCGCCTGGACGAATGCCGGCTCGATAAGCTGGCGTGCCCACGAAAGGAGCGATGACGATGACTTTATTATTGCGCGGACCCACCGTCATGCCGACCCCGTAGTACTTGCCGCGTTGTTCTTCGCGGAGGAGCGAGTAGGACTTGGGATCGAAGAAATTCGAATGGGGATCGAGGGCATGCAACATGCCCGGAATCGCGCCGTTATAGATGGCTTTGTCAGCGTTGACTGGCTCAGCGTAGTTTTGCTCGACGACGTCGAACACCTGGGTGAACGTCTTCAGGCTGTCCCGAACGTCGGAGTCGCTGTTGGGCAGTGGGGTAGGAGCATTCCGCTGTGCGAAGAGCATCCCCAAAAAGCCGCAAAGGACAAGAATCAGTACGACAAGGAAGAGAGAGCGACGAGCACTACGAACCATCGTTTTGTTTCCTTCGGTTGGGGCATGCAAGGTCACCCCGGTCACCGCTGACGCTGAGCGCAGTATACCATGCGTTCGGTACTGCCCTTTCAGCGATTTTGGACCGCAAGTAACCATCGGGTAAGGGCTTGCGGCCGTTTATAAGATGCTCGTCCGAAGCCCCAAGTCTCGGGGAAAAACCGCTGGCGGATCGGCACGTGCGCGCACAATTGCTGGCGGTGCAACGATGGCGGTATGATGTCAGTATGAACCTCGGCTTTCCAGAGATGATGTTCATCTTCCTGCTGGCCCTTATCATCTTTGGGCCGAAGAAGTTGCCGGAAATCGGGCGGCAGATCGGCAAGGCCCTCAACGAGTTCCGCCGAGCCAGCAACGAGTTCAAGGCGCAGATCCAAACGGAAATCACTAATCTGGAAAACGAGGTCCACAAGCCCCAAGTTCTGCCACTCCTGCAGCCCGGGGAAGTCGCCATAGCCAGCGGAAACGCGGGCGAGGCTGCTCCCGTGCCGGAGGCCGAATCCGCCAGCAAGGCTTCCAATGCCTGATGTAGCAGCTGAAATTCCTCCCTCCGGACAGGCTGACGAGTCCATGCCAGCGATGAGCTTCCTCGAGCACCTCGAGGAACTGCGACGGCGGATCATTTACTCGATTATTGCAGTCGCGATTGCCTTCTTCGCTTGTTGGGGATACGCCGAGCGCATCTACGAGATCATGCAGCGGCCTATCATGAAGGCGCTGCACGATCACAATCTGGCTGAAAAACTCGTCTATCTGAACCCTACCGAGCCGTTCAACCTTTACTTGAAGGTTGCATTTTTGGCTGGCGTATTCGTGGCTTCACCAGTTGTCCTGTACCAGGTGTGGATGTTCATCTCGCCCGGCCTTTACCGGCACGAGAAACGCTATGTGCTGCCGTTCATGTTCTCGACCGTAGGGCTGTTTATGGGCGGGGGCTTCTTCGGCTACAAGATCGTTTACCCCGGGATGTTGAACTTCTTAGTTGGCTACGCCCAGCAGTTCCAGCCGATGATCACGGTTAGTGAGTACACGGACCTCTTCCTCACGGTCATAATCGGCATGGGCATCATCTTCGAATTGCCCATTCTGGTCTTCTTCCTGGCATTGATGGGCATGGTGACTGCGGGCTTCATGTGGCGCAATTTCCGCTACTCGATCCTAGTGATTTTCATCATTGCGGCGATCATTACTCCGACTACCGACATCCTGAACATGTGCGTGTTTGCGGCACCGATGGTAGTGCTTTATGCGCTAAGCATCGTTATTGCCTGGCTGGTACACCCCAAGCAGCGCCGAGCGCGCCGCGAAAAACGAGGCGAATGATTCGAAGGCATGAGAAGCACTTTGTGGGGGCAGGGTCTCGGCTGGCGATAACGTGCCTTATCCCCGGACTTGCGCTAATTTCCTGTGCCTGCACGCACGAGAAAGCTGCAAGCGAGGCGAAGAAGCCGTCAATGAGTTCTGCGTCAACCGAGACGGCGCAAGCTGCGGCGCCGGCGGCGGCCGCTGCAGAATCCGGACCGTTGCCAACCATCAACGCCAGTCGGGCTTTTCAATACACGAAAGAAGTGACGGCGTTCGGTCCTCGTCCTATCGGCAGCGTCAGTCACAAAAAACTCGAGAACTACATCTACGCCCACCTGAAAGGGGACGATGTCAGCGATGATTCATTCCTCGCCGACGCTCCCGAAGGCAAGCTGCCGGCGCGGAATATCATCGCAAAGTTTCCCGGGACGAAGGACGGCATCGTTGTCCTTGCCGGCCATTACGACACTCCCTATTTTTTGCGCAACACACCCTTCGCTGGCGCCAATGATGGAGGGTCTTCGACGGCAATCCTGCTGGAATTTGCCAATCAGTTGCGTGGCAAAAAGCGAGACGGATACAGCGTGTGGCTCTTGTGGACCGACGCTGAGGAGGCGGTGAAACAGTGGTCGGATACCGACAGTCTCTATGGCACCCGTCACCTGGCAGAGAAGTGGCAGAAGGACGGCACGTTGGCGAAAATCCGAGGCTTTCTCTTAGCCGATATGATCGGTGATGCCGACCTGAACATCGACCGTGACCAGAACTCTACGCCCTGGCTCGAGGATCTTGTCTACCAGGCGGCCACGCGCTACGGCTACCAATCCCATTTTTTCGCACGGACAACCACCGTCGAGGATGATCATCTTCCGTTCGTGCGTCGCGGCGTACCTTGCGCAGACTTTATCGATCTCGATTACGGATACGGCAATTCCTTCCACCATACTCCACAGGACACCATGGATAAACTCAGCCCCCAAAGCCTGGAAATTGTTGGGGACGTGATGCTCGAGACCGTGCGGCTTTTGGATAAGCAGCAAGGGCCGGCTCCACAATCGCAGGCACCCAGCGTCCCGCGATAACCTGAGCACCCTCTTCGCGCCCCGGGCGGAGCTTCTTCGCGAGCTTTGCGGTTAAGTCTTTGTTTTTCCGTTCGAATCATTTCTAATGCGGCGGTCATGCCAACTGCGGCGGCGACATATCTGATCCTTGGTGTTCGGTTCCTTTCAACTCTTAGTGCTCAGCAAATCCAGAATTCCGGACTGGAACAGGTGATGGCCGAAGCGCTGAAGCCTTCTCCTCTGGAAACTGATCTGCGCCGCTTGACTGATGAGATCGGCGGCCGCGTGCCAGGCACTCCCGCGATGCAGCAAGCCGTTGATTGGGAAGTGGCCGCGGTGAAAATTGACAATTGAAAATCGGCACCTGGCAATCCAGTTTAGTCACAACAAATCTAAACCTTGTCTTGAGGTCTCTTGAACCAGCTCATCTTCTGGATCTTATTTAACCTGTTCGTGCTGCTGATGCTAGGCCTCGACTTAGGGGTCTTTCATCGGCGCGCCCACGCGGTCAAATTCCGCGAAGCCGTGGGATGGAGCCTGATGTGGATCGCACTGGCCGCAGGTTTTGCCGTCCTGGTTTATTTCTGGCATGGGCGGACGGCGTCGCTGGAGTTCATCACCGGCTACGTGATTGAACTCTCGCTCAGCGTTGACAACCTTTTCGTCTTCCTGATGATTTTCCGCTATTTCCGGGTAGCTGGTCCCAACCAGCACCAGGTGCTTTTCTGGGGCATCATCGGAGCGCTGATCATGAGGGGTATCTTTATACTGGCCGGAGTCGGCCTCATCCGGCGCTTTCACTGGATCATTTACGGGTTCGGCGCCCTGCTCGTCTACAGCGGGCTAAAGTTGATCCGCTCGGAGGGCGCCGAGGTGCATCCAGAAAAAAATCCGGTGCTGCGCATCTTTCGCCGCTGGGTTCCGGTGACAAAAGACTACGTAGGCGGAAAGTTTTTCGTACGCCAGCCCGGGCTGTTTGCAACCCCATTGTTCATCGTCCTGCTGGTTGTGGAAACCACCGACGTGCTGTTCGCGGTTGATTCGATCCCCGCAGTGCTGGCCATCACGCTCAACGCATTCATTGTCTACACCTCGAATGTTTTCGCCATTTTGGGCTTGCGATCGATGTACTTCGCACTGGCGGGCATGATGGAGATTTTCCACTACTTGCATTATGGCTTGTCGGTGGTGCTGATCTTCATCGGAGCCAAGATGCTGCTCTCGCACTACTACACCATTCCTACCGAGATCGCCCTGGCCGTGGTAGCCGGTGTACTGGCGATGTCGGTACTCGCGTCGTTGTTATTCCCGCGACGACGGACGGTCGCATCGGCAGAGTGAAGCCGGGCTTTTGTCGGCTTGCTCTTGGTCACGCGAAACGAACGAGATCGCCTGTGATGATGGAATGCTTGAGGAACTTGGCGTCGTTGTGGGACGGATAGTCGATGCGATAGTGCGCGCCACGGCTTTCTTCGCGGGCCAGGGCTGAGCGGGTCACGAGAAGACCGGCCTGATGAATGTTTTGAGCCTCGTGGGCGCGCCGGCTATGAGGATGCGCAATCCGAGGAGCTAGAGCGTCGAGCTCGTGAATTGCCCGGCGCAGGCCTTTTCCATCGCGCACGATCCCTACGTCGCGCCACATCAGATCCTGCACTTGCGAAATCAAATCTTCCACCCCGGCTTCGATCGGGCCGTTGGATGCAGCCAGACCACGATGATTGGGTTTGGTGACAGCGCGCAGTTCAGAACGCATAGCCTTCCCAGCGCGCGCACCGAACACCAAGCCTTCCAGTAGGGAATTGCTCGCTAGGCGGTTGGCGCCGTGGACACCGGTGGCGGCGACCTCTCCGGCGGCATAGAGACCGGGAACATTGGTGCGTCCTTCCAAATCGGTGCGCACGCCGCCCATGGCATAGTGCGCCGCGGGTCGGATCGGGATCAGATCGGTGGTGATGTCGATGTTGTACTTCATGCAAGTGGAGTAGATGCGTGGAAAGCGGCGTTGCAGGTGGTCAGCGTCGAGGTGAGTCAGATCGAGATACACAACGGGTTCTTTGGCGCCGCTGACCTCCATCTCATGCACGATGGCACGCGCCACCACGTCGCGCGGTGCGAGTTCTCCCATCGGATGGTACTTAGGCATGAAGCGGCCCATCTCCAGGTTACGCAAGTACGCGCCTTCACCGCGCAGAGCTTCCGAGAGCAGGAAACGGGGAGCGCCCTTCACATACAGCGCCGTAGGGTGGAATTGGATGAACTCCAGGTCGCTGATCTCGGCGCCGGCGCGAAACGCCATTGCTACTCCGTCGCCGGTAGCGACAGCTGGATTGGTGGTGTTGCGATAAAGCTGGCCCAGTCCTCCGGTAGCGAGCAACACCGCTGAGGTGCTTATCTGTTGATGTTTGCCTTTGTCGCTGATCACGTGAACCGCGCATACTCGGCCGTTTTCGAGGTGCAAGTCAGTCGAGAGTTCAAATTCACTGATTGAGATGTTATGCAGAGTCTTGGCTCTCGCATAAAGCGCCCTCAGGATCTCACGGCCCGAGGAATCGCCGTGGGCATGCAGGATCCGATTCCTGCTGTGCGCACCCTCGCGCGTGAAGGCCAGCTTGGTGCCGCTGCGATCGAACTCTGTGCCCCAATGAATCAGTTCTTCTATTCGCTCCGGGCCTTCTTCGACCAGTACCCTTGCGGCTTCGACATTGCAAAGACCGTCGCCTGCGTTAAGAGTGTCCTGAAGGTGAAGCGTGACTTCGTCCTCGTCGCTGAGGGCGGCGGCAATTCCGCCCTGGGCATATTGAGTTGCCGATTCGGTAAGTTCCTTCTTGGCGAGCACCAGTACCCGGCCAGCTCCAGCTAGTTCGATAGCGGCGCGGAGTCCGGCAATCCCGGCGCCAATCACCAGGAAATCGGTTTCGTGTGGCGCGGACTTCATTGAGGAAAAAATGGTACCACGAGGCCTGGGGCGGGGCCGTACGGTCAATACGCTATCATGGAAACTCATGGCCCGAGTTTCCATTTCCGTCCAGCCTCGCCCTTACGAGGCGGTGATTGAAAGCGGATTGCTGGAACGCGTGGGGCCCTTGCTGCGCGAGGTTCTCCCCGATCGCAAGCGATGCTTTGTGGTTACCGTTCCTCCGGTACGCAAGAGGTGGGGCAGGAAGATGATGACATCTCTTGCCGCCGCCAGCTGGGAAGCGAAAGTCGTGGAAATGCGCGACGGAGAACGTCACAAGATTCTGGCCACGGTCGAACAGCTCGCGGAGAAATTGGTTCAACTGGGTGCCGAGCGCAATGCAGTAATTTTGGCGTTCGGTGGCGGCGTTGTCGGGGATGTGACTGGCTTTCTCGCTTCTGTTTACATGCGCGGAGTAGACGTCGTGCAGGTGCCAACCACGGTGCTGGCCCAAGTCGACGCTTCCATCGGTGGCAAAACTGGTGTGAACCTGAAAACGGGCAAGAACCTGGTGGGAACCTTTCATCAGCCACGGGTGGTGCTGATCGATCCGCAGGTGTTATCAAGCCTGCCGGAACGCGAATTCCGGTCCGGACTCTACGAGGCTCTGAAATGCGGAGTCATCGGCAAGCCGGAACTGTTCGATCGCATGGAAAAACAGCGCGACAGAATCCTAAAGAGTGATCCGGCTGAATTAGAGTGGTTGATCAGCGAGAGTGTGAAATTGAAAGCAGAAGTGGTTTCTTCCGATGAGCGTGAGAGTGGTCTGCGTCGGGTATTGAACTTCGGGCACACCATCGGCCATGCCTTGGAGGCGGAAACAAAATACCGGCATTTTCTGCATGGAGAGGCGATTGCGTGGGGGATGATTGCGGTCTCCAGGATCGCCGCCGTCGTGGGAAAAACTGACGAGGCAACCGCTCAGAGGATTACCGGTTGCGTGCTCGGCCTGGGACCCCTCCCCAGCATAAATGTGCGTTCGCAGAACATCGTGCGCCTGCTCCAGGCTGATAAGAAGACAAAGGACGGAGTAGTGCATTTCATTCTGCCCACAAAAATCGGCAAAGTCGAAGTCGTGAACAATGTGCCATCGGAAATAGTCACTGAGGCTGTAGCCGATCTGCAGAAAATGTCGCGCCGTGGGAAGAACTAACCTACCTTATTTGTGGTCAACCAATCAAAGAACGCCATCGTGGGTGCTTCTCCGAAGGGCGCAGAAACTCCGGAAGCCGCCGCGGCAGCGGTACGCGATATGTTTACTTCCATCGCGCCCCGCTATGATCTCCTGAACCATGTTTTGTCCTTCAACGTGGATCGCCTCTGGTGGCGGAGGGCGGCGCGTACATTCTCTTCGATCCTCGCGCGGCCGGATTCCCAGGTACTCGATCTATGCTGCGGCACTGGGGACATGGCTCTCGCTCTGCGGCGGCGGGCGAATGCCTCAGCATGCATCTTGGGAGCGGACTTTTCCCATGCCATGCTGCGGCTGGCAACCAGGAAATCCAGGGGTACGACCCTGCGATGGATTGAAGCGGATGCCCTGCGTTTGCCTTTTCCCGACGGCCGCTTCGATCTGGCTGCTTCGGCATTTGGGTTTCGCAACTTGGCTGACTACGACGCCGGACTGAGCGAGATCTTAAGAGTTTTAAAAGCCGGAGGGGAGTGTGGAATCCTGGATTTCGGCGAGCCTAAGGGGCTATTCGGAAAGTTCTATCGCTTCTACTTCCGCCGCGTATTACCTAAGGTCGGCACCCTCATTTCTGGAGTGAAGGGTCCCTATTTGTATCTTCCCGCGTCCGTGGAGCGATTTCCCGATCCAGGAGCAATGCTAGAGCGCATGCGTGCCGCCGGTTTCCGGGCGGCCAGTTGGACTCCGTACACATTCGGGATTGCCGGATTATATCGAGGGAAGAAATAGAATTCTATTTGCCTACAGACTGTTCCACCGCTACGCCGGGCACGATGCCGGCCAAGCTCTCCACAAATGCGTCCTTGATCGTGTAGCGGATTACGTCCTCGTAGTCGTAGCCCAGGAACGTCCGTAGCCGTTCCGTCTCCATGATACATTCTCCCGTCACGTAGGGTGCAATCTCGGGAGGAATGGCGGAGAGGCGGAGGTTCCATGCCATTTGCAGTCCCAACTTGCATATCCAACGTCCGGGGACTCGAACCAGCTTGAGGCCGGATATTTCCACACATTCCCGGATGGTCAGCGGCTCGCCACGCCCAGCAACGTTGAGAATGGTCAGGCGCTTCGCCTCGGGTTCGCGCCGCAGAATATGGGCGATCAGACGCGCTACGTCGTCGACGTGCACGTACTGAACACGGTTTTCGAGATAGCGTTGCCCCATGGGCAACACACAAGGGAGTCGCTTACCGCGAGCGCGCATCCAGGCAGCAATGCGGCTGCGGCCGGTGGGAGTTCCGCGGAAGAGTCCAACCAGGTAATTCTCGACCGTCGGTCCGCCGAAGATGTGCGGACGCAGAACGTAAACGCTACAACCGCGCAAGGATGGTGCGCGCTGCCTGACAACGTCGTCACATTCTCGCTTGTGCACGCCGTAAGGATAAGTGTGAGCAGCGAGCGGAGAGTCCTCCGATAAAGGTCCGTGCTCGCTTGGTCCGTAGGCGGACACACTGCTGGGGAAAATGAATTTTTCAACCCCCCCCTGGTCACGATTGGCTTCCGCGATGGCTTCCATCACGCGGGCCATACCCGCCACATTGATCTGCCACATGCGTTGCAGGTCGAGAACTCCGGCACGAACCTGGTCCAGGACAAAGGCCAAATGCACGAGAGCGACGGGATGAAGTTCCTTCAGCAGGCGAATCAACTGGAGGCAGGACTCTTCCTTGCCCAAATCCATGCGGACGAAGCGAATGGAACGTTCGCTCTTGGGTGGGTTAACGTCAATGCCGACGACGGAGAAATCGTCTATTTGCGACAACAGGCGTGTCCCCAAGTTCCCGGACACTCCGGTGACTACGACTACTGGTTTTCCGCTATCCATTGGTTTCAATTCTTGGGAGCCGGCGTCTCAGTCTTGCCTTGTTCCTTGCTGGCTTCTGGTTTCGCCGGAGGGTTCATCTGCGGAGGTGGGGGAGCCCCAGCTCCAGGACCCGCAGCCGGAGCAGCAGGGGGACCAAAATAGGCTTCGTTCAGAGTCGTCTTGGTCGACTGCTGGATACCTTCCATGACGTCCTCGATCCTTTGCTGCGCCAAAGTTGCACGAATCTGGTCGTGGGCTTGCTCCAAGGGCTTGGTGTCCTTGGAGATCACCTTGTAAATGTAGTATCCATTGGGTTCCGCCAGGACCTGAGAAACCTGTCCTGCATTCAGGTCCAGCACAGCGCGGTGATTAACCGGCAGTTCATTGCGCGTCAACTTGCCAATCTTAGCAGTCGGAGGCGCACCCTTCACCGCAGCCAGATCAAAGGCTTCCCTCTGCAATTTGTCAAAGTCCTCGCCGCCGGCTGCCCGGGTCTGCAGCGAGTCAGCCTCTTTCTTCATGGCTTCTTCGTCGGTTTTCTGTGCTTCGGCCTGTTTGGCCGGATCTTCCTTGTTTTCGGCGGCGGGCTCGCGTTGCTTGTCCTTTGGAATATACAGACGCTGGAGATCTGCTTGCTCGAAGGCAGACGCGTTGTCCTTGTAGTACTTTGCAATGTCTGCCTCAGGGACGTTGTCGGCATCATCCTTCACGGACTGGCTCAGTTGCTGGGCGAGAATCTGCATGCGAGCGAATTGCAGGACCTGCTTGAACTTCGGGTCGTTTTCGAGGCCGCGTTTGCGGGCTTCGTGCGCCATTACCAGCATCTTGGGATAAATGTCAGCCAACCGCTTCTGCGTAGCCGCATTCATGTTGGACTGCAGAGCGTTAGCGATTTCTTCAAACTGGGCTCGCGTCACTACCGTTTTGCATGCACCCTTCGGCTTCGCGGCGCCACCAGCCTTCGTGGCCGGGGTGTCACATAACCCGACGATCGTGATGACCGGAGCATCAGGCGCCGCTCCCGAACTGTCTTTGGCAGCGGGCTTCTCAGTCTTAGCCGCGGTTGAGGCGGCAGGCGCCTTGTGGGCTGCCTTCGGGGAATGCGCGGGGGCTGCCTGTCCTAGCGCAAGCGAGGCGAGCAGCAGAACGGGCAGACAACGAAAATGCATAAATGGACCATCTCCTGAGGATTTCGCGATGTTTAAATCGTAGCACAGAGCCTCTCTTAGCGCAGAGAACGCTCCCCGCGGGTCGGGCTTGGCGGCGCAACTACCTACCGGCGATAATGCCGCTATGTCGGGAACGCCTACGGTGCTCAGCCCTGAGTCGATGCGCGCCGAAAAACGCGCGGTGGCGGGGAACTCCGTGCTGGCGGCAATCGCCATCACGTCGCTGAAGAGCGTGGTCGGCGTCAGCACCGGCAGCTTGGGCATACTGTCAGAAGCCGCGCACTCCGGGTTGGACTTGATCGCAGCGCTCGTTACCTTCTTTTCGATCCGCGTTTCCGACAAACCCGCCGATGCCGACCACCAGTATGGTCATGGCAAAGTCGAAAATTTCTCCGCCTTCCTGGAAACCGGTCTGTTGTTGCTGACGTGCGTGTGGATTGTTTACGAATCAGTTCTGCGCCTCTTTTATCGGCACGTGGACATCGAGCCTAGCCTGGCCGCGTTCGCTGTGATGTGCCTTTCGATGATTGTCGACTACTGGCGCTCGCGCGCTTTGGGGCGGATCGCCTCCAAGTATGACAGCCAGGCTCTAGAGGCCGACGCGCTCCATTTTTCGACGGATATTTGGTCCAGCGCAGTAGTACTGCTCGGTCTGCTCCTGGTCGCGCTGGGCCGGACGTACGGAGTGGATTGGTTGCGGGACGCCGACCCGATCGCCGCACTTTTCGTGGCGGTTGTCGTGGTCTACGTAAGCTGGCGTCTGACTCGAAAGACGGTCGATGCACTCCTGGATGCCGCGCCGTCCGGAGTACGTTCCAAAATCGTCGATGCGGTTTCGCAAGTCGCCGGTGTGCTGGAAGTCGATCGCGTACGCATTCGCAGGGCGGGGAACCGGTATTTTGCCGATTTGTCGATTGGCCTGTCGCGCAACGTCACTTTCCAGCGCTCCGAACAGATGGCCGATGCGGTCACAGTTGCTGTGCACAGCGTTCTGCCAGATGCCGATGTCGTCGTACACTCGATCCCGAGGGCGTTGCGCGGCGAGAACATTTTCGACCGCATTCGCGCCGTGGCGACGCGGCACAATCTCAACGTGCACGATGTCAGCGTGCAGGATCTCCGCGGGCGTCTTCATGTCGAACAACATCTTGAACTGGACGAGCGGCTCACTTTGCTGGAAGCTCACGACCGGGTGACGCTTTTGGAATCGGAGATTCGGCATGACGTGCCGGAAATCTCGTCTATCCTGACCCACATCGAAAGCGAACCGGCCACGATTGAGACTGGAGATGAAGTTGTACGCGATCGCGGCCTAGAACGCCGCCTGAAGGCAGTGGTCACCGAGTTCCCGGAAATCGTTGATATGCATGACGTCCAGTTCAAGCGCGTACGCGATCGGCTGTACGTGTCGTGCCACTGCACGATGTCCGATGACCTGCCGCTGTCGCGTGTGCACGACATCCAGACCGCATTGGAAATTCGGTTCAAGCAGGATGCACCGGAGCTGTTCCGCGTGCTAATTCATCCCGAGCCGCAGACGGATAACCGGAGGTGATGTTCAGCCGTCACCAGAGAATTCGCCATGGTTAATTTCTCATTGTCGATGGTTGATTTGTCGATCGTTGAATTGTGCTGGAGTTACGGCTATGGAACCTAAAGCAGTTGAACTCAAGGAAAAAACGAAGCGATTTGCTCTTCGAATTATCAGGCTCTTTCGCGCCTTGCCTGCCTTTCCGGAATCGCGAGTAATTGGATACCAACTGCTGCGTTCGGGAACTTCCGTCGGCGCAAATAAGCGTGCAGTGTGCCGATCTCGATCCCCTGCAGAGTTCTTGTCGAAGCTCAGCATTGTCATTGAAGAAGTCGATGAGACGGCATTTTGGTTGGAATTGCCAACAGAGGCGAATCTTGTCGGGTCTGATCGGTTGCAGGATTTGATTTCGGAAACCAATCAGTTGCCGGCAATTTTTGCCACCTCAAGACAAACCGCGAAGAAGGGTGTTAAGTCGACAATCAACAATCAAAAATCAACGAGACTCCGCTTGACTCAGGTCGCCCCAAAATGCAGTAGGGCTGGCACGAATTGGATGCGCTCGACCACAATCTATGGGCATTACCTGAGTGAAGGGGGATACCCACCATCAACAATTCAAGGACGAAAGGCCTCATGACTGAAGCTCGAGCAACTTGGACGGACGGTGAGCGCTTCCTTGGCGTAGCCACAAGCGGCCATGCCTTAGTGATAGACGCTGCCAAGGAGAGGACCGCGAACAGCCCCATGGAACTGGTGCTGATTGGCCTGTGCGGCTGCACGGCTACCGATGTCGTCAGCATCCTGCGCAAAAAGCGTGAGCCGTTCACCAGCCTCGAAGTCAAAGCGCAAGCGGAACGAGCTGCCAGTCCGCCCACGGTCTATACCGAAATCCGGCTTATGTATCGGGTCGGCGGAAAGGTTTCCCCTAAAGCCATGGAAGACGCGGTCCGCCTCTCGGAAGAAAAATATTGTTCGGTAGCGGCCATGCTGGGTAAGACTGCTAAAATCACTTTCGAAATCGAATACAGTGAAAAAGATTGAAAAACAGTGCTCCCTATCTGCGCTAATATGCGTCTGACACGAGGATGAGCAAAAAGGTCGTCATCTTCACGCAACCCGGTTGACCGCCCTGCGAATGGCTTCAGGCCTACCTCTCGGGAAGGGGTATCGACTATGAGGAGCGGGACATCAAGCTCCATCCCTCTGCGGTGCGTGACCTGGTTTATAAATATGGCAGCCGTTCCACCCCGACCACCGTGATTGGGGAAGAAGTGATCATCGGCTTCGATCCGGACCGGCTGGACCAACTGCTTGGCACCTAAAGCGCATCCCGTCCGCGGATACTTCTACATCGGCACCGCAACGTTTTTCTGGGGCATTTCCGCCACCCTGGGGCGAGCCGTTTTTACCGGGCGACTTATGCCCAGAGGGCAGGCGCTGAGGCCGATCGATCCGCTGATTCTCGCCCAAAGCCGGACTACTCTTTCCTTCATCGTGCTGCTTGTAATACTGCTGTTTCTGCGTGGCCGACAGGGACTTCAACTGCCTCGCAAAGATTTGCTGCACACGATTCTGCTCGGGATCTTCGGAGTCGCCGCGTCGAATTACTTCTATTATCTCGCTATTCAGAGGACCAACGTAGCCACAGCGATCATCCTACAGTACACCGCACCAGCCTGGGTTTTGCTCTATTTGGTTGCTCGCGGGCAGCAGAAGGCGACTGTGCAGCGCGGGACTGCCGTTGCGCTAGCGGTTCTGGGCAGTGCTTTGGCCATTGGGGTTGGGGGCGGCGGATTTCGAATCAACACCCTGGGACTGATTGCCGCGATTTTGGCTTCTTTTTCCTTTGCGTTTTACAACGTTGGTGGCCACGAGATCCTGGCGCGCTACGATCGTTGGAAGGTTTTGCTCTACACGCTGGCCAGCGCCGCGGCGTTCTGGATTGTGGTCAACCCTCCCTGGAGAATTGCGGCCGCGCACTATGAAGCTAGTCAGTGGTTATTTCTGGTGGTCTTCGCCATTACATCGGTTTTACTCCCGTTCTCGCTATATTTCGCGGGTCTGCAACATCTGGACGCGACCAGCGCTATTGTCGGCAGCTGCCTGGAACCCGTGTTCTCGATCGTGATCGCGGCCATTGTATTGGGGGAAGGCGTGCGTCCGTTGCAAGCTTTGGGCGTTGTAATCGTTCTGGCCGCAATTATTCTGGTCGAGATGCCGGATCGGGCGAGGCGCGAAGAAGCGGCGCTCGTCGAACCTATGGAGTAAGGTTTCAAGAAATGGCGTTCTAACTCTCCAAGTGCCTTGATTTTCGGAAGCTTCCTGCAATAATCGTGCACTCGTCCACAGGTGGAGCGTGGTGCCCACATTTTCTTCTCACCCATCGGAACAAGGTCGAACTACAGAGGAAGCCGAAGGCTCCTGGCTGGCACAGCTCACACCCACCGAACGGAGCACTTTGATCGCTACTTTTGGCGGCTGGGCCTTGGACGGCATGGATGTCATGGTCTACAGCTTCGTCATTCCGAGTCTGATCGCCGCCTGGCACATCAGCAAAGGACAAGCAGGATTGCTGGCGTCGGCCACCCTGCTGATATCGGCGGTAGGCGGTTGGCTGGCGGGGCTGCTCTCCGATCGCTTCGGGCGTGCGCGCGTCCTGCAGGTCACGATCGCCTGGTTCGCATTATTTACGTTTCTTAGCGGCTTCACCAATTCTTTCTGGCAACTGATGCTCACACGGGGTCTGCAGGGTTTGGGTTTTGGAGGCGAGTGGGCGGTGGGATCAGTCCTGATGGGAGAAACCATTCGCGCGCAACATCGAGGCAAGGCGGTGGGCACGGTGCAGGGAGGCTGGGCAATCGGATGGGGATTGGCGGCAATCTTCTACACATTCTTATTCTCGGCGCTGCCGCCGAAGGTCGCCTGGCGAGCTATGTTCTGGATCGGCATCCTGCCTGCCTTGCTGGTGTTTTATATCCGAAGGTTTGTTCCCGAGCCCGAGGTGTACAGCAGAACGCGCGAAATCGTGCAGCAGGGAACCCGGAGCCACTTTCTAGAAATCTTTGGCCCGTCGCTGCTGCGCATCACGGTGCTCACATCGTTTATGGCGATCGGCGCGCAAGGAGGCTATTACGCCATTACGATCTGGCTGCCAACCTATCTGAAGACCGTTCGCGGGTTGTCGGTACTCAACACGGGTGCATACCTGATGGTGGTGATTGCGGGTTCGTTTGCCGGATACATGGTCGGCGCCTACCTGACAGACCGGCTAGGCCGAAGGCGCACGCTGATTCTCTACGCCGTGTGCTCGTTTCTGACTGTCGCTGCTTATACGTACCTCCCCATCAGCAATCAAGTAATGCTGGCGCTCGGATTTCCTCTGGGATTTTTCGCGTCCGGGTCGTTCAGTCCCATGGGCTCGTTTCTCACGGAGTTGTTTCCCACGCGACTGCGCGGTTCGGGACAAGGCTTCTCGTACAACTTCGGCCGTGGTATCGGCGCGCTCTTTCCTGCGCTTGTGGGCTATTTGGGGGCCCGCATCCCGCTGGGACGGGCCATCGCTTTGTTTGCGGTCAGCGCATATCTGATCATGATTGTGGCGGTTGCACTGCTACCGGAAACGAGAGGGAAGGAACTGCAGGTTTACGAATAGGATTGCCGATTATTTCTTAAGCTCCAGCAAATGGAAGTACCGTCTTGCCTTCTTCACATCCTTCGCAATCTGCTCACGCAGCGCATCAACCGAGGGAAATTTAATTTCATCCCGTAAACGATCCAGGAAGTAGATCTCCACCTCTGTCTCGGGGGTAAGTTCGATGGGATGAAAGTCCAGCAGATGAGTTTCTATTGCGAAAGATTCCGCGCCAAAGGTTGGGCGATTGCCGATGTTGGTCACAGAATCAAAGCATTCTTTCCCCACCCGCGTGCTGGTTACGTAGACGCCGTCCTTCGGAACCAGTTCCTCGTACCGGCTCAGGTTGATAGTCGGCACCGTGTATTTTGAGCCATAGCCACGGCCGCGGCCCGGAGTTGAAAGGATACTGAAAGGCCGGCCCAGCAGATGGCGCGCCCGGCTCACGCGTCCTTCGCAAAGCAGCTTGCGGATGTGGCTGCTGGAGACGCTTTCCCCGCGCAGCTTCATTTCGGGGTATTCCTTCACCTCGAAACCCATTTCGCGCCCGAATTGCGAAAGCTGTGTAACGTCCCCCGCAGCCTTGTGTCCGAAGCGAAAGTTATATCCCTCGTGGACCTCCCGGGCGTGCAGGTGATGCTTGAGAACGTTGTGCGCAAACTGGTGAGGCGTCATCAGGGAGAGGTCGCGCGTGAAGGGCAATAACAGAACCGCGTCGAGGCCGGTTTCTCGGAGAAGACGCAGTTTTTCTGGAGTTGGGGTAAGCAACTTCAGATTACTGTCCGGACGCAAAATGCGCATGGGATGAGGCTCGAAGGTGACCGCCACCGCCTTGGCTCCGCTGCCGCGAGCGCGCGACACCACATCCTTAAGGACGTGGGTGTGCGCGCGATGCACACCATCAAAGTTGCCGACACTGAGAATGGTGGCCCCGAAGTCCTTTGGCAGCTCCTCGAGTTTGTGAAAGACCTGCATCGAATTTCTTTACCGCAGGGCACGCCAAGACCGCAGAGAAGGCATAAATCTTTTTCGGCATCCTCGGCGTTGAAATCGTCTTTGCTAAATCTCGAAATCTAATTTCATTCCGTCGTACGACAGTCGCACATTGGGCGGCAGATCCGCATTGGTTGCTTCATGGCCCAGGTCATGGCAAATGTGCGTAAAGAAGGCCCGCTTGGGCTTGGCCCGCTCCACAATGCGCAAGGAATTCTCCACGGTCGAGTGCGTCGGATGCGGCTTGTGACGGAGTGCATCGAGAAACAGGATGTCCAAGTCCTTGAGCTGGGCGAAGGATCGCTCTGGTATATCGCTGTGGTCCGTAAGATAAGCCGCGGAGCCGAAGCGGTAGCCGTAGATCTCAGCATCCCCGTGTATCACTGCGATGGGCTCGAAACGTGCCCCGAACAACTCAACCATGCCGTTGATCGGCTTTAGCTCCACCTGGGCGATGCCGCCGAATTTGTAGTCCCCTTCGAAGATATAACGGAACATGCTGCGCAGAAACTCAGCCGATTCAGGCCGTGCATACAAGGGAATCTTGCCCGCGCGATGAAAGCTCAACGGTCGCAGGTCGTCGATACCAAGGATGTGATCGGCGTGCGTGTGCGTGTAGATGACGGCATCCACTTTATTGATGCGCTCGCGAATAGCCTGTTCGCGGAAGTCAGGAGTGGTATCAATGAGCACGATGCGGCCGCCGTACTCGATCATGATGGACGGCCTTGTGCGTTTATCGCGGGGATCGGTGGAACGGCACACGGCGCAGTCGCAGCCGATGGTAGGCACGCCCATAGACGTGCCGCTGCCCAGCACCGTGAGTCGGGCTCTCATCGAGGATTAGGAGTGGCCTTTGCGCCAGGCGGCTCGGGCGGACGCGCCAGAGAGTTGGTTACTTCCACATAGGCCATGCGCAGTTCGTAGAGGCAGTTTTGAAGGAAACCCTCTTCGGCGGAGGTCAGATTGCCCTTGGTCTTTTCTGCCATCAGGCCCAGAGTATCAATCGTCTGCCGGGCGCCGATCAGGTCGATGCGAGGCTGGCCACCTTCTTCGTGCATGAGCCCCAGCTGCAGCATAGCGGTCATGTAGAGCGAGGCCATGAAGCGCTCGAAGGTCATTTCCAGGTCTCTCGCAGACTGGCCACTGAGTTCGACACGGGTATCCAGATCCTTGGCGGATTTGCGATAGGCATCGGCCTGTTCCTGCTGTTCTGCGGCGGTGGGCGCGGGCGGCATATCCTTCCCCGGAGCGGTTTTTGCTTCTGCTGCGGGGGGAGATGCCGGCGGTTCTTGCTCGGGCACGGGCTTCTGCGCGGGAGCGGTTTGTTCTTCCGTGGCGTCCTTGCGGAGTTCACCGTCGGATGTGAACAGACGCCGGTCCGTTACCGTAAATCCATTATCCTTTTTCTCAGCCATACTCTCTTCCTACTGTTTAAAGGCTTCCGCAAACGGGAGCTCGGTCACCGTTGCTTTGATATCGCCAACCTGCACCTCTTTACCAGGCACTCCGATTTCGCGGCGCACATAGCCCAACGCGACCGGCAACTCGCCGCTAGGCATCGGCAGGGAAGCAAGGCTGGTGATCTCGCCAATGTCCTTGCCGTCTGCCTGCACTTTTGCTCCCGGAGCCGGCAAGTCGCCCTGCAGCACGAAGCCGGTAAATTTGCGATGTACGTTACCGCGCGACCGAATCCGCTCGACAATTTCCTGGCCGATGTAGCAGCCCTTGGTGAAATTCAAGGCCCGAGCCTGTTCGGTCTCCTGCGGCAGATCGCGCTCGCGGATGTCCTGGCCATAGCAGGGAATTCCTGAGGCGATGCGGAATAGCTCGAACGCCTCCGATCCGCTTGGTGTAGCTCCTCGTTTGACCAAAGCGTCCCAGAGCAGATTCACCGATTCGGGTGCCAGGAAAATTTCATAGGACTCTGAAACGGGATTGTCGTCCCGGACCACAATCAGCCCGAGTTGTTGCCAAGTGACGTCGGCGAGTTGCCGAGGCCGTAGCTCTGGAAATTCGAGACCGACGCGCCGAAGCACCTCACGAGACGTGGGGCCGGTTACTCCAATAGCCGTCAACTTCTCGCTGATGTTGGCGACTTCCACCTGATCCATGATGATGTAGCGCTTGAAGATCCCCAGAATTTTTTCTGCCTGCGCCTTGTCGGTAACTACCAGGAGAGAGTCTCCGCGATTGTAGGCATAAAGGTCGCCCAGGATGTGCCCCTGTGGATTCAGCACAAACGCGTAAACCCCTTGGCCCACGACCAGATCACGAATGTTGTTCGTGATCATGCCGTTCAACCAGCGCACCCGGTCTCTTCCGCTCAGCGTAACGTAAACACGCCAGCCCAGGTCATACAGCCCGCATGCACTCCGCAGGGCAGAGAACTCCTTACGCGGATCAGAATACCCGGCTACGATGTGTCCGCCGTGGTAGTCGGTCAGGCGCGCGACCTGGGTCTCCAGCTTCTCGGTAATGTCGGAACTGCTCATATCAACCTTTGATTATAGCGAAGGTCTGGACGGCTCATGAAAGCGGCACGTGTGTTACCTTACCTTGCCGTGAGCACGAAAAAACGCATTGCCGTGATCCCGGGTGACGGCATCGGGCGCGAGGTGATCCCGCAAGCTGTGAGCGTGATCGAGGCCGCCGGAGCATCGGTAGAACTCACGCACTTTGACTGGGGGGCAGAAAAATATCTAAAGGAGGGCACGACCGTTCCGGCGGACGGCTTCGCTATGCTGGGTCGCGATTTCGATGCTGTTCTGGTAGGCGCTTTCGGAGATCCGCGTGTGCCTTCGAACCTTCATGCTAAGGAGATCCTGCTCGGAATGCGTTTCAAAATGGACTTGTACGCGAACGTGCGTCCGGTTCGCCTGCTGGATTCCTCTCTGTGTCCCTTGAAAGCCGTTCAACCCAGCGACATCGATTTCGTTGTGGTCCGCGAGAACACGGAAGGGGTCTACGGCGATCTCGGTGGAGTGTTTAAGCAAGGAACTCCTGATGAGGTGGCGATCCAGGAAGACATCAACACACGTAAGGGCGTAGAGCGCGTGGTCCGTTACGCATTCGATTATGCGCAGAAAGACAAGAAGCAGGACGGCAAGCCACGCAAGCGCGTGCTGATGTGTGACAAATCCAATGCGATGACGCACGCTGGTGGGCTCTGGCAGCGGGTTTTCAAGGAGGTCAGCCGCGAGTACCCGCAGATTGAAACCTCACACATGTATGTGGACGCACTCTGCATGCAGCTGGTCCGCGACCCGCTTGCCTTTGACGTCATTGTGACCAACAACATGTTTGGCGACATCATCACCGATCTCGCCGCGGGCCTGCAGGGCGGGCTGGGTATGGCGGCGAGCGGGAACATTCATCCGGGGAAGACCTCGATGTTTGAGCCGGTGCACGGCTCGGCGCCGACCATGGCCGGCAAGAATC
>DATEPX010000300.1:0-2989 GCA_035272945.1 Terriglobales bacterium | reverse complement strand
GCCGGTTTTGCTGGTTTCAACTTTGGAGCCCCGATAATACGAATCAAAGACACGGGATATGTCGCCTGCTGCAATCGGCTCACCGTCATTAGCGACACTGATGATGACTTCATCGTTCTCGCGCCAGCACTTGACTCGTATGTCTGTACCAGCCATGCCGTACTTGATGCCATTGCTCACGAGGTTGAGAACCGCGCCGCTAATGAGAGTCGCGTCCCCAATCATTGCGAGAGGCTCACCGCGATCAAGAAGCAACTGCATCTTAGCGGCATCAGCCAGCGGCTGCAAAATGTCAAAAACTCTACGTATGACATCATCGACTTCCAGAATGTCGCTGGAGATCGGTTTGGCGCCGGCATCCAGTCGAAGGATGTCCAAGTAACTGTTAATCAGTGCCAACAGGCGTTTCGACTCGCGGAAAATGGTTTCCGGGGCGGTGCCACAGGACGGCGAAGTGGGATATCGCATCATCAACTCTGCGAAGCCCTGTATCGAAACCAGGGGAGTTCTCAGCTCATGGGTGATGAAACCCAGGGCCTCAGAACGGGCCCGATCCCGCTCGACCCGCGTTCGCAAATTGGTCATCGTCACGATAGTTCCACCCCGGGGAGAAATCGTCGTTGGATGCAAGGGCATGGTGCGGAGGGAATACAAATCGCCGCCGAGATACACTTCCCCCTCGAGGCTGATATCGCCGGAAAGCAAGGGGGTACCTTCAGTTGGTTTAATTCGACTACGCAACTGCTCCAAAGTAAACACTGCCTGTCTGCCGGGCTGGCATACTTCCTCGAAGAGCTGGTTACTGAGTAGAAGCTCACCACGTTCATTGAAGATCGCCACCAAATCCTGGGTAGATTCCAAGAGTGTCTTATGCAACTCGTAAAGCGCGCCGAGTTCCGTTTGCAGGTTGTGCAAGAGGTCGAGCTTCCAGGAAAGATCGCCTTTATCCTGAGATGATCCGTCTTTGCTTCGTGATGCCAGCCAAAATCGCAAACCGAGCAATTGTCTGGTGACGCTGCGTTCTACGGTGACAAAATCCGCGCTGTAAACCAGCAGGGGAGCCAGCAGGAAGGCGAGCAGGACCTGTCCAACCGGCACTATGCGCGACATCCAGATGAAGCTCAGGAGAGCCCCGGTGTAGAGGACAATTACCGCGCCCAGAAGCAAGAAGAGCGCGGCCCTGCCACGCCACTTTCGAAAGACCACAACCGCGAGCACGCACCCGATCAGCAATATTCCGGCAGCAAAGCCGAGCGGAACTTCACGCAGCATACGCCCCGTCAAAATACTGTCCAGGATTTGTGCGTGGACTTCAACGCCAGGGGCGGGAAGCTCCGAGGTCAGGGGCGTGCTGATGCGATCGCCAATCTCGGTGGGACCGAACCCAACCAGCACGGGACGCCCTCGCACGCTCTCCAGCTTGTTGCCTTCAAGGGCATCGCGCCCCGAAATAGTGTGGAATCGATCGTGGCGATACGCGATGCGGGCCAGCACAGGGTGAGCCCTGCTTACCGCATTCGCATCGTCCGCGAAAGGCACTTTGTAGGAAGTCAAGAACCCTGCTGTCCGCTGCGGGTCGATCAGTCGTGCTACTTCCACGGCAAAGGCCCAACGGGAACCGTTGAGGGTAAGCTCACGGGGAGGGAAATGGCGGCAGATGCTATCTGCATCGAGGACAGAATGTGCGTGTCCTATCACGGCCGCCGCTTGAGCAAATTGAGGCAGAGGTTCAATCCAGTGCGGCCCCTCGGGGAAAGCGCCAATCTTATCTACTATTACGGTTCGGGCTTCGTGGAGCGCGCCGGCCAGCGCCTGGTCGGCAGTAAGCGACTGGGGCTCTGACAACAAGATATCAAGACCGATCACACTCGCGTTGGCCCGGGCCAGATTACGCGTGAGTTGGGCTAACAGCTCGCGCGACCAAGGCCATCGGCCATACTGGTTCAAGCTCTCGTCGTCAATCAGGACCAGTACGACACTGGACTGCTCTTTGGGAGCGGGTGCGAGACGGAAGAACGTATCTGTGAGCCGTACTTCGGAGTCACGAATCACCGGCAGGGTTGAGAATGCTAGCACCAGAACAAACAAGATAGCCGCCAGACCAAAAGTCTGGCTCCAAGTTCGCTGCTTCGGCTGCCAGGTCATTTTTCGTCCGTTGATTGCAAATCAATACCGAGGCGCAACGCTTTCCGGTAGAGTGTCTTTCGCTCAATGCCCAGTCGGCGCGCCGCTTCCGACCGATTGCCGCGCGTCTGCTTCAGGATCTGCAAAATGTGTTGGCGCTCGAGTTCTAACAGGCGATCCGGGGGCACTGCCGCGGCCGCATGAGCCGCTGGAATTTCGGCAGGCCGGTGCGCCTCAGATTCCACATCTTCCGATGTAATCTGCCGAGTGGACGCAAAAATGGCCAATCGATTAACGGTATTCTCCAACTCGCGAACGTTGCCCGGCCAGGGCATTTCCTCGAGGCGCTGTACGGCCGCAGGCTCGATCGTCACTGCCAGGTCGTTTTTCGCGTTGAACTGGTGGAGAAAGTGATTCACCAGCAGCGAGATGTCCTCGCGACGCTCCTCCAGCGGCGGCATATTGATCTGTACTACGCTGAGCCGGTAATAAAGGTCCTCGCGAAACTGGCCTTGTTTGAGCAGCCGGGAAATATCACGGTTGGAAGCGGCCAGAATGCGGACGTCTATCGGAATGTATTTGGTAGACCCGACGCGGCGGACCTGCTGCTCCTGGATCACGCGCAACAACTTGACCTGAAAAGACAGGGTCGTTTCGGTGATTTCATCCAGGAAGAGCGTACCCCCATTCGTTGCCTCGACTAATCCTTTATGGATGTTGCCGGCACCCGTGAAAGCCCCTTTTTCATGGCCAAATAGTTCACTCTCCAGAATGGTCTCGGTAAACGAACCACAATTGACCGGCGTAAACGGCTGCTCGGACCTCTGGGAGTGCTTATGTATGGCCCGGGCCACCAATTCTTTGC
>DATEPX010000299.1:0-4776 GCA_035272945.1 Terriglobales bacterium | reverse complement strand
TCGGGACGATGAACTTCGGAAGTCCAACTGATGCAGCAAAGATCAGTAGCGAGAAGGTAGTGGAGCAGAAGTGACCAAAGCGTCGCATTTTGGCCGTCGAAACAACAGAAGTCTACAACATTTGGAATTCTGAGCCAAGGTGTAACGGCCCGCATTTCTTTGCCCCGTCGGCATTCTTTTTTCTCAAGATAAGTCCTGCCTGAGTGGAAGCGATCGCGAGAGATTCCCGGACACAACTGTGACGGTCCAGTGGATCGGGCAAGGGATAGGGGGCATCTATCCCGCCGGTGCAACGGGATGCGCTGTGTTGGTTGTAGGATCTTAGGGATTTGACCCGGAGGGCGGTGAAGCCCTCCGGCAGAAACAAATCTCGGGAGTAACGAGCTCCCGGAAGGAGGAGGTCCCCCTCATGCAGATCCTACGTCTTACGCGTTCCATCAAGCAATACCTGGAAGAGATTTCGGATCCAAACCGGTATCGCCTGGACCTCTGCCCGCAATGCCAAGCCCGGTGTCCTCTGATCGCGCATGGTTTCTACAGCCGCACGTTGGTGGATGTGGCCTTTGATGGCAGGATCCCCGTACGCCGCTATGTGTGTCGTTTCTGTAAGCGCACGGTTTCTCTGTTGCCCGACTTCGCCCTCCCGTATCTGCGCTTCGGTCTTTCCCTAATCCGTCTGTTTCTGGTCGCCCGCCTGCTCATAGGTCAGAGTCTACGAGAAGCAGGCCGTGCCGCCAGGCAACCGCACATGCCCTATCAGCGGGGTCAGTTCTGGATTCGCCGTTTTCAAAAGCAAGCGGTGGCTTTGTGCACGGCTTTGACGAGTCTGACGACGGTCGTGGTCGCGGCAGATTTTCTGACCCGTGCTTTGCACATGCTCGAAACGATCGGTTGGACGGCGGCTCATCGCTTCTTGTTTGCAAAGTTGCGTATGCACCTGCTGGGCTGGCCGCGTTTTCTCCTGCCTCACGGTTGCCGTGTCGGTTTCCCGGCGGCTCCAGCCGACTCCTGACCGCAAACACACAGCATTTGTCTTGGCGGCAAGCCCTCCGCTCGCTAGGGTGAGCGACGCAGAGAGGTTTTCCCCATGGACGCAAAAGCCGAAAAAATTGCCCTCTTCCGCTACGGACTGATCGCCCCTTTGATTTTGGAGACCCTGCCTCGTGGAGAGCTCACAAGACGAGCAGAGGAAATTGCTGCGCGAAGTTATGAGATCCCGTATTCCCAGCGCACCTCCCTCTCGGTCGATACCTTGCTCGACTGGGCACTGCGGTATCGCCGTGGTGGTTTTGCCGCCTTGGCGCCGCAAACCCGTCGGGACCGCGGGCAGTCGCGCGCCCTCACCCCACAGCTGGCCGAGCTGATCGAACGACTGAAACGAGAGAACCCACACCGTACCGGCACCACGCTGCTGCGAGAACTGGCTCTGGTCTCCACCGTCGGCACGGTTTCCCGTTCCACCCTGTACCGCTTTCTCAAGCAACGTGGCCTCACCGCGCGGCAACTGTTGGCTCCTGCTCCCCGCAAGAAGTTCGAAGCGGAGTTTAGTAACCAAATCTGGCAATCCGACCTTTTGTTCGGGCCGTACGTTCAGCGCCCCGGTGGCGGACGGATGCAAGCCTGCTTGTATGCCGTCCTGGACGACGCCAGCCGGCTGATCTCCCATGCTGAGTTTTATGCTGAACAGGGACTGCATGCTTTCCTCGATTGCTTGCGACAGGCGGTTGCCGCGCGTGGCATCCCCGTGCGCCTTTATGTGGACAACGCGAAGCAGTTTCGCAGCCCCCAGTTGGCGCGCATTGCCGCCTCCATCGGCATGATGGTCACACACACGCCACCCTATCAGCCGGAAGGGCGAGGAAAAATCGAGCGCTTCTTCCGCTCGGTTCGAGAACAATTTCTGGCCAACCTCGATCCCAAACGAACGCTTACGCTCGTGGAGCTGAATGATCGTCTGTGGGCCTGGCTCGAGCAGGTCTATCACGTGTCGGAGCACAGCGGGCTGGGAACCACTCCCTTGTTGCGCTGGCAGCGAGACATCGAACGGATCCGCCAACTCCCGCCGTCCAGCGATCTGCGCCGGCTGTTCTTTTATCGCCTGAATCGGCTCGCGCGTCGCGACTCCACCTTCCTGCTGCGTGGGTATTTCTACGAAGCTCCTTCCCATTTAGCCGGAAAGACGATCGAAGTTCGTTTCGATCCTCTCGATCTGTCTCAGGTGGAGATCTACTTCCAGGGACAAGCACAAGGCCTGGGGCGGCTCGTCGATGCGGTAGTCAACGCAAAACTCCCTTCGTGCAAGCCCGTGCCCTCCCCGACTCCTGAACCGACCGGCATCAACTTCGTCGAGCTGTTGCGGCGGAAAAAAAGATCAGGTGAGGACGAGGGAGGAGGATGACGTATGTGGGAACCTTTCTTCGGTTTTAAGAAAACCCCTTTCAGTGATAACCCCGATGGCAAGCAGCTGTTTGCTTCGCAAGGTTGGAATCAGGTCAATGCAAGACTGCAGTTCCTGGTGGAGCATCACGCCATCGGTCTGCTGACCGGTGAAGTCGGAGCCGGCAAGTCCACCGCCGCCCGCTCCTTCATCGCTACCCTCAACCCCAGTCTGTACAAGATCCTCTACCTGCACTGGACTTCCGGATCCGCCTTGGACCTGCTGCGCCAACTGGCCCGTGAACTGGATCTCGAACCGGCTCACCGCCGTGGCGACCTGATGCGCCAGATCTCCGAAGCCATCGTCCGCCTGAACCAAAGCAAGAAACAGCATCCCCTCTTGATCTGCGACGAAGCTCACCTGCTCAGCCATGAAACCCTGGAGCAGTTTCCCTTGCTGCTCAACTTCGATATGGATTCCTCGCACTACTTGACCTTGCTGCTGGTGGGCCAACCTCTGTTGCGCCGTACTCTGTCCCTGCAGTTGCACGAAGCCTTGCGCCAGCGCATCGCCGTGCACTATCACCTGGAAGGACTCACCCGCGAGGAGCTTGATGCGTATCTCGCTTATCAACTGAAAGCCGCCGGCATCAGTCAGCCACTGTTCGATGACACCGCCACGCAAGCGCTCTATCAAGCCACCAAGGGCATTCTGCGCAAAGTCAACAAGCTGGCGGTGACCGCTTTACGCTTGGCTGCTCTGCGCAAAACTTCTCTGGTCAATGAAGCCACCCTACTCGACGCTACGTCGGAGGCCTTGTTATGAGCGAACGGACTGCCAGAAAATCGGCGGATTCGACGGTGCGGTCACTAGCGCAACTGTTGGAAAAGCAGCCACCCACTCCACCTTGTCTGGTCGAGCCAGGGCTGTTGCCCGCCCAAGGCATCCTGTTCATCGGTGGCGAACCTAAGGTTGGGAAATCACTCCTGGTCGCCAATCTGGCGCTTTCGCTAGCCGCCGGCTCGAATCGCACCGGCTTTTCCATCCCGACTCCCCGCCGTGTGCTGATCTGTCAATTCGAGTTGCCCCTGCCGCAGTTCGTTAGTCGCTTGGCCCTCATGCGACGTGGCCTCGGTGCCGCCGCTGACCACCATCTGCTGGTGGATACGCGCGCCGCGGGACATCTGCTCAGTGCTCCGCAGGGGTTGCAACACTTCGTAACAGCAGCTCAAGCGGCCGCTGCCGAAGTCATCATCTTGGATCCGCTGTACTCGACTCACGATAAGGATGAAAACGATACTCGCGCCATGGCTGCTCTCTGTCAGGCGTTGCTGCGCTTGCGTGATGCCTCAGGTGCGGCTCTTATTGTTGTGCACCACGTGCGCAAGTCGATTAACCGCCATGAAATCGGCAGCGCCTTTCGTGGCTCCAGCGCGCTGCACGCGGTGGGTGATAGTTACCTGCTGCTGACTCGTCCCTCGCCCCAGCTGTCGAACCCGGAGTTGCGCTTCCAGTTCCGCTATGCTGCACCGCAACCGCCGCGCCTGTTGGAGTTGAATCCGCACACCTTGTGGTTCTCTAGCGCCGGTCCGGCGCCCAATAAAACCACACCCAGCCGCAAGGTGGAAACGACGGACGTAAGCCAAGCGCTGGCTAGCCGTGGTGGACAACTGCGCTACAACCAGCTGCGCGAAGAAATCATGCAACGCTCAAAATGTTCCAAGCGCACGGCACAACTGGCCATCACCGAAGCTTCGCAGCAAGGGCTCATCTTGCAGGACGACGGCCAGTACCGTTTGCCGTTGTAGGCCAGCGTGTGGAGAAATGATCCGCTAAGCCAGCGGAACAGCGAGACCAGGTGAAACGGAAGCGGGCTCTGCAGAGATGCAACCCTGCCGAGGGATAACCTGGTGGGGGCTCATTCGAGCCGATGTGGGCAGCGCGGGGGAAAGCAGGATATCTCTCGCGCTGCCTCTTCCTCATCGCAACAGAGCAGACATCGGACGAATAGCCCCCCGCATGCCTTGAAACTCTTCCTTTGTTTCGTCAACCACCAAAGCATCAGCTTCCACGACTGCTCCGGTGGTGTCAGGGTGTGGGATACCCTGCTCTGCCTACGCACAGGAGTATCCTATCC
The DNA here is from genome assembly GCA_035272945.1 of Terriglobales bacterium. Taxonomy (GTDB): domain Bacteria; phylum Acidobacteriota; class Terriglobia; order Terriglobales; family Acidobacteriaceae; genus Gp1-AA122. The sequence continues at coordinate 262 of DATEPX010000299.1, read as the reverse complement.
CGGCGCATTCATCTCACCAGGAACCTCGCCGCCCGAAGCCGCCAGGGAATCTGAGAAACCTGCAGGAAAATCTTTCGAGAAATTCAAAGGAAAGGATCGTGAGCCGTTACACTTGATTGAGGCGCTAGGTGACAATAGTGTGGAAATGCGCGCCGCAGCCCTCCGCTCTCTTGAGAAATTACAAGCCAAGGAAGCAGCGCCGTAAACTCCGTTTCACTCGATGAAATTGGCTAAGCAGGGATCTTCGTCCCAATGACGAACT
>DATEPX010000298.1:0-4080 GCA_035272945.1 Terriglobales bacterium | reverse complement strand
CCTTTCTCAACTAAATGAAGCTCAAGGCCATTCTAAAAACGATTCTCTTCAGGTTCGTGGCAGTCTGTATCGGCCTTCTGTTCGCGGGGCTTCTTGCGGAAGTGGCGCTCCGGTTGTCGATGCAGTCGCGTTTGGGCAGATCCGATCGCGGACGTGAATTTTTCTGCCGCTTCGACCGGCAATTGGGTTGGGCGCCGCTCGAGAACATCACCGCCGTTCACAAACTCAAAGGCCTGTCCGGACTGGTTCACCAGAATCAGTATGGGTTGCGCGGGCCGGACGACATGCAACTCAACAAGTTGCCCGGGAAAAAACGCATCCTCGTCTTCGGCGACTCATACGTTTGGGGATTTGGCGCGGACCAAACGATGATCTTCAGCGCGCCTGAAGTGCATGGAACGAACGAAGAGATCCTGAACTTCGGCGTCTCCGGCTATGGAACCGATCAGGAATATTTGTTCTACCAGCTCAGGGGAACCAATTTTGTCGCGGATGAAGTCGTGGTCGCTCTGACCCCGTATAACGACATCGCCAACAACCTCGCTTCCAAACAATACTCGTATCTTAAACCGTATTTCACGCTGGAGAGCGGACAGTTGGTGCTCCACAACAACCACGTTAGGAACAGCAGGTTTCGTAAGATCAAATCCGGCTTAAGCCATCACAGCCGGGTCTGGAACCTGATGAGTGAATTCATTCGCAGCGCCAGCGATTCAGTGGAGATGCTCCTTAAACACAATACCGCCAAAGCGCGCTACGCCAGGTATCGCCCCAAGGCCGTATCCGACCGCGATCGCGAGGGCGTTGACCTGACCGTCGCGATCCTGAAGAAGTTCCAGGAGGCGGCGGCAGCGCAGAAAGCGAATTTCTATGTCATCTTCATTCCTTATGTGGTGCACATCAAGAAGCACGTTCCGTACAATCATCCATTGGTTCCACTGATTGCGGCTGGCCTGACGCGGGCGGGGGTGAGTTATCGCGAGCCGTATCTGGAGTTCTTGAAGGCAGCTGTGGCCGGCGGCCACCCGTTTAACAAAACCAATCACTTCAGCCCCGAAGGCCACGCACTGTTTGCAAAGTTCCTGACCGACACGGATACCGCGCAGGCCTCCGTCGATTATTACAGCCGGCAATGAGTCGCGGGGTTGCGGGCCGCCTCAAGGGTCAATCGTTTGGAGTTCCGCGTTTACGCGGTTTCGGGCGCACGCGCTTCCAGACCGCCTGAAGGCGGAATTCCGAACGAGAACGACGTCCTCCAATCCAAGCTGAGGATTGTCTTGCCCTGCGAAATCCGTAAAGCTGCGGCTTATCTCTGGAATGTCGAACCACAAACGTCATGCAGGGGAACGAACCTGAGGTGAACATCCTCGGCATATCGGCTTTCTATCACGACAGCGCGGCGTGCCTCGTGCGCGACGGACAAATCATCGCCGCGGCCCAGGAGGAACGGTTCACCCGCAAGAAGCACGACCCGAGTTTTCCGAAGCACGCCTTGGAATACTGCCTGCGTGAAGGCTGCATCCAGGTCAGCGACCTCAATTACGTCGCCTTCTACGAAAAGCCGTTCCTCAAGTTCGACCGTATCCTGCACAGTTACCTCGCGTATGCGCCGGCGGGGTTGAAAAGTTTCCTGATGGCGATTCCGCTCTGGATCCGGGAACGGATCTGGATGAAGGAGCTGATCCGGCGCGAGCTGGGGTGCGATTGCAAGATCCTTTTTCCGGAACACCACGAATCGCACGCGGCTTCGGCATTTTTCCCTTCACCTTATCCGGAAGCAGCGTTTCTCACGGTGGACGGCGTCGGCGAATGGTCGACCGCGAGTTATGGCATCGGCCGCGGCCATCGGATCGATATGGTGGGCGAACTCCATTTCCCGCACTCGCTCGGGCTGCTCTATTCCGCGTTCACCTATTTCACCGGGTTCCGGGTCAATGCCGGCGAATACAAGCTCATGGGCCTGGCTCCCTACGGCGAACCGAAGTATGTCGAGCTGATCCTGGGCGAACTGGTCGATCTCAAAGAAGATGGCTCATTCCGGCTCAACATGAAGTATTTCAATTACGGCGTCGGCCTGACGATGACGAATGAACCGTTCAATCGGCTGTTCGGCCGCCCGCCGCGCAAGCCGGAATCGAAACTGACACAAAGCGACATGGACCTCGCGCGGTCGATTCAGGGTGTCACAGAAGAAATCATGTTTCGCATGGCGCGGCACGTTCGCCGGCAGACGAATTTGAAAGACATTTGTCTTGCCGGCGGCGTCGCACTCAATTGCGTGGCGAACGGACGGATCCTGCGTGAAGGCATTTTTGACCGCATCTGGATCCAGCCGGCGGCCGGCGACGCAGGGGGCGCGCTCGGCGCCGCTTTGTTCGCCTGGCATCAGGTTCTCGGCAATGCGCGCCAGGCCGACAACATGAACGATTCACAACGCGGCTCTTATCTCGGACCTGCATACACGCGGGATGAGATCCATGCCTATCTGCAGTCGCAAAACATTCCTTTCACGGAATTGACCGACGAGGATTTGCCGGCAAAGATCGCCGACCTGATCAAGGCGGGGAAGGTCATCGGCTGGTTCTACGGCCGGATGGAATTCGGCCCGCGGGCACTAGGCGCGCGATCGATCATTAGCGATGCGCAATCGCCGAAGATGCAGGAGGAGATGAACCTTAAGATCAAGTTCCGCGAAAGTTTCCGGCCCTTCGCGCCCTCCGTGTTGCGCGAGAGGGTGGCGGACTGGTTCGAGCTCGAGAGTGAAAGTCCTTATATGCTGCTTGTTGCCCCGGTGGCGAAAGAGCGTCGGCGCAAGATGACTGACAGGGAACAAAAACTTTTCGGCCTGCAAAAGCTGCTGACCATTCGCTCAACGATCCCGGCGGTGACACATGTCGATTATTCGGCGCGGGTGCAAACGGTCACCGAAAAGCATCAGCCAATGTATTACCGGACGATCAAAAATTTCGAGGAGAAGTACGGCTGCCCCGTGATCATCAATACCTCCTTCAACGTCCGCGGCGAACCGATCGTGGAAGCGCCGGAGCATGCTTACCTTTGTTTTATGCGGACGAACATGGATTACCTGCTGCTTGGCAATTTCCTCCTGGAGAAAAGAGAGCAGAAGCCGCTCGAACATGACATCGAGTGGCTCAAGGAATTTGAACTCGATTAGACATGAACATCCGCGAAGACCTCCAACAATTGAAGACCGGCAAGCGCGATCTGCGGAAGTTTGGCTTCCTGGTTGGCGGCGCCTTTGCGGCCTTTGCGCTTTTACTCTGGTTGCGGCACAAGGGTGCTTACCCGTATTTCCTCTGGGCGAGCGTGACGCTGATCGCGTTCGGGGCGGTCCTGCCCCGAGCATTGAAATATGTTTACATCCTCTGGATGACGCTTGCGTTCGCGCTTGGGTTTATAATGACGCGCGTGATCCTCACGCTGTTTTTTTTCCTGGTCGTGACGCCGATCGGCCTGGTCGCGCGGCTGTTCGGTAAAGATTTTCTCCGGCTGAAATTGGATAAGTCAGCGTCGAGTTATTGGATCTACCACGAGCCAAAGGCCAAAACGCCGAGGGATTATGAGCGGCAGTTTTGAAATTGGAGTGCGCTGGCATAGCGCTGTCGTCGCCTCGCTCCGGAAAAGAACTTTACTTGGAGGGAGGCCGTCAGCATCCTGATACTACCAATGAAGCTGGCAATTATTAAGGAATTCCTGCATTTCCTGCGCGTACGTAAGAGATGGTGGATCGCGCCTATCCTGATTTTCCTGCTGCTCCTGGGCGGCATGCTGATCTTCGCTAATGGCTCGGCGCTCGCGCCGTTTATTTACACTCTTTTCTAGTCGGCGGCGGCTTCTCGCGCGCCATCTCAATGTGCAAGATCTTACTCGACAAAGATTGTTTCTTCCGTAGCTCCGGCGTGGCTGACAGCCCGTAGCTTCCATTCTTCGGGAGTGAGCGCCCAAAAAACCCGGCAGTCCGGTTTCGTCAGCGCGGAAATCATGGCGACGGCAATCGCGATTTCACCGCTGTGCTTCGCACTTTGATGCACTTGCGCGTGCAAATGTTCGAGAGGGACC
>DATEPX010000297.1:0-3132 GCA_035272945.1 Terriglobales bacterium | reverse complement strand
GATTACGTTTTTACCACAGGTGGGGTTGGCCCCACCCACGACGATTTGACCATGGACGGGATTGCGGCGGCTTTCGGGCGCCGTACTCAACGCCACCCGGAGCTGGAGTCGACGCTCCGCCAGTATTACTCCCGGGATTTGCTCGACGGTAATTTGAGAATGGCCGATGTGCCGGACGGCGCCCGGTTCGTCGGTGGCAAAGGAATGTGGTTCCCCGTTATTGCCGTCGAGAATGTTTATATCTTTCCGGGAGTTCCCGAGATTTTGCGGCGCAAGTTTGAACGCATCAAGGAGATGTTTCGAGAGGCTCCATTTCATCTTCGCGAAATTTACCTGCGCGCCGACGAGGGACAGATCGCGGCTATCCTTCATCACGTTCTGGCGGATTTTCCGGATTTGATGCTGGGGTCCTATCCATATTTTGACAATCCGGTTTATTCGATCAAACTGACTCTCGAATCCAAAGATGCCAGCTATCTCGATCGCGCGCATCAACGCCTGATCAGTGAGCTTGGGCAGGCCAGGCTCACCCCCATAAACAACACGTAGGCACAAAAAGGCTGATCACACTCCCCTCCTCTGCGCTTTTTGTGTCCCTCATTTTTTGCTGGACACGGGGGAAATGATTTTGTAAATTTGGGTCCGTGAAAGTCGGCGGACAGCAAATCGACGACAGGATTATCGCGCGGATACAAGAAATGATCGATGCGAATTGGGATATATCGCGGGTGCAGCTGTCCCGTCGAGTCTGTGAAGGACTGAAGTGGCGGTCGCGAAACGGCAGGTTAAAAGAGGTGAACTGCCGGAAAGTTCTATCGAGATTGGGTCGAGACGGAAAGATTCGGTTGCCGGAAGCGAAGAGGTTTGGGGGGAATCGGAAACCAAGGAAGGAAGCGGAGGTGGTGGCTGCGGAAACGGTGAAGAGCGGGGATCTCAAGGATTTTCAACCGGTGGAGTTGGTTTTAGTGGGAAGCGCGGATAGCGAACAGTCGCGAATCTGGAACGAACTGATGGATCGGTATCACTATTTGGGATCAGGGCCGTTGTGTGGAGCGCAGTTGCGATATTTGATGCGTAGTGAGAAACACGGATGGGTGGGCGGTTTGTCGTTTTCGGCGGCGGCATGGAGCGTGAAAGCGCGGGACCAGTGGATTGGATGGAGCGGCGAGATACGGGAAAAGAATTTGAATCAGGTGGTGGGCAACAGTCGCTTTTTAATTGTGCCGCTGTGGCGCGTGCCGCATCTGGCCTCGCACGTGTTAGGTCTGGCGATGAGACGGTTAAGAGCGGATTGGAAAGGGCGCTACGGATATGAGCCCTTGCTGGTGGAGACGTTCGTGGAGTGCGAGCGATTTGAAGGGACCTGCTACCGGGCGGCCAACTGGCTGGAGTTGGGACAGACGCAAGGACGCGGACGGCAGGACCGAGGGCACAGCCGCCGAACACCAATCAAACGGATATTCGTATATCCTCTGCAGGCGGAGGCACGGCAACGACTCTGTGAAGGGATGCTGGCGCCGGTCCCTGCATCACGAATCCCGGCGGCGCCCCAGGATTGGGCGGAAGCCGAGTTTGGAAGCGTGGATTTGAAAGACCGGCGTTTGAATCGGCGAGCGGTCGAGATCGCGCGGGATTTTTACGGGCGGCCGCAGGCGCAGATTCCGCAAGCATGCCAGAGTCGGGCCAGAACGAAGGCGGCGTATCGATTCTTTAAACATCCCAACACGAACATGGACGATTTACTAGAGCCGCATCGGCAATCCACCTACCAACGAATAGTGGAAAAGAAGATTGTCCTCTGCCCGCAGGACACGACGAGTTTGAACTACAGCACGCATCCCGCAACGGAAAATCTAGGTCCAATTGGCTCGACGAAGGAAGGCATTATCGGTTTGATCGTGCACGACACGATGGCGTTTTCCATCGAAGGCACGCCGCTGGGCCTATTGGATGTGCAGTGCTGGGCACGAGACGCGGATGAATTTGGTAAGAAACACCAACGCAAACAACGCCCGATCGAGGAGAAGGAAAGCTACAAGTGGCTGCGGAGTTTTCAGAGCGTTGCTGAAGCGCAGCGCCACTGCCCCAACACGATGCTGGTGAGCATGGGGGACCGGGAAGCCGACATCTACGAATTGTTTCATCTGGCATTGCAAGATCCAAAGGGGCCGAGGCTGCTGGTTCGCGCAGAATACGACCGATTGTTAGAAGATGGTCAGGGACACTTATGGGCGAACGTCGCGGCTCAGCCTCTGGTCGGCATTCAAGAAATCCATGTACCGCGGCGCGGTCCCATTGCCGCTCGCATCGCACGGTTGGAAGTTCGCTTCGCTGAAGTCACGCTGAAGCCGCCCCAGGATAAATCCCAGTATGGTCCTCTGAAGCTGTGGGCCGTTCTGGCCCAAGAGACCGATGCACCCGAGGGCATTCCGCCACTGTGCTGGATGCTATTGACGACTTGCCGCGTCTGCACTTTCGAAGACGCTATCGAGAAACTCGCTTGGTACACCAAGCGATGGGGCATTGAGATTTATCACAAGACCCTGAAGAGCGGTTGCAAGATCGAACAACGACAGCTTGGCGATGCCGACACCATTGAAGCTTGTCTTGCCGTCGATATGGTTGTGGCTTGGCGCATCTACCACATGACGAAACTCGGCCGCGAAGTCCCCGACGTTCCATGCACAGTCTTTTGTGAACAGGATGAATGGAAGGCGCTGGTCAGTTTTATCCTCAAAAGGCCAATTATCGACGGCACGCCTCCTACCGCGCGCGAGTATTTGCGTATGGTCGGCAGTCTGGGTGGGTTTCTCGGCCGAAAGTGCGATGGCGAACCTGGAACCAAATCGATCTGGCTCGGCCAACAACGTCTCGATGACATCAAGCTGGCATACCTATTCTTCGTCCCACAACTTCGTCCGCCCCCCGTCCCCGGCGCCTATACTTACGGGGCAGGCTAAGCTCGTAACCGGGCATGGAGAGCAGCAGCTATTACATTTTCAACTCGGCTCGCGTCAGCAATTGGTTCATGATCTGATCCCGCGAAATCATGCCTTCCAGTCGTCCGTTTGAGACGACCGGCAACTGGTGGATGTTTTCACGCCCGATAATTCCAAGTGCTTCGGTGACAGG
>DATEPX010000296.1:0-2909 GCA_035272945.1 Terriglobales bacterium | reverse complement strand
AAAAATCTTTCTCATGACCATCTTTGTCCGTCGCCGGCGGCAGCACCGAATCGACTAACTTGTAATACGTGAAACGGTCACCAGGCTCTACCGTCCAGCCCCCGGCCCCCTGGGACAACTGGTGCCGCAAGCCTTCCATGGCAAATTGTACGTACGACATGCCGAGCGCCCGGTTCACCACTCCGGTATTCACCTTCACTGTGTAATTTTCCGCCGGACAGGTCATAGCTCCAAAGCCGCAGACATTTCCGATGAACAGCTTTTTCGGTTGCCAAGGCGTAATCCCGGCCGCAATTTGCTCAGGGAAACGCTTAGGATCTGCTGCCGCTCGAAACGCTTCCTTCGTCAGGATGGCCGAAGCCTGATGATGTCCATGGCCATCCCGCTCCGTGCCTGAAAAGCGCGCGATCAGCACATCCGGATGGAATGTGCGTATGACACGCACGATATCGCCAAGAGCGATGTCGTGCCCTCGCCATTTCTGGAACGTTTCATCAGCATTCTTCGAATATCCGAAGTCCGCCACATGGCTGAAGCGCTGCTCGACGCCGTAATATCGATCCGAAGCGGTCAGCTCCAGTGTGCGCAGAACCCCCAACTCATCGAACAAATTACTGCCGAGTTTATTCTGCCCGCCTTCGCCATGGGTTAGAGACATCAACAGGGCGGCATCACCGTTGCCGCGCGACTCCAGCGTGAGCATCCCGCCATCTTCATCATCCGGATGCGCTGTGACCTGCATCAGCCGCGCCGTAGTTTGGAGCCGAAGCAGCATCTGCTTCAGGCCGAGGATGCCTGTGTCCTGCGGGAGCGGCTGGTAAGGGTTCTGCGGGGCCGGGATCTGACTCAGGCCCGGCAAGGATAAAAAGATCGCGAAACAAAACGCCAACGGAGCTAGACGAAAGAATCCTCCAACACGACCGGTCTTAATCATGGTTGTAGGATTGTGCTTCGCCAGAATGGGAGCCAAGATTTGTCCTGGATTCAGGTTTCAAACACAACTACAGACGACACAGAGATCACAGGGTCTTCTCTCAGTGGCCCCGTATCCTCGTGGTTATGTTTTCGACTTCACGAGCGATGAAAAGTTAGCTGCTGCTCCATGCTATCCGAATTAGTGACTTACTGTCTGAATGACATCCTGGCACGTGTGCGCAGCGGTGAGAATCTCGTCAAACTTCGGGTCGCTATGGAGGCTTCTGACCAGAGGATCGGATAACAGATTGGAATAGGAGCAGTAATTACTCTCGATAGCGGTCCTGAGCATGCGAAAGGCAGCATCCTTCTTCCCACAGTAGGCAAAAATTGTTCCCTGCTGATACGCCACTTCCGGATCAGCTTCTGATGGACCATTGGTTTCGGCGTCGCGAGCCAGACGATCCAATTCTGATGCGGAACCGTCCAGGCAAGCTTGCAGCAGATCGCGATGGTAGCGCGGGTTCGTGGGCATCGTCTTCACGGCGGCGCGGGCTTCGGCAATCCTGCCTTCGCGGAGGAGCAGTGAGGGAGTGACATAATTCGCCCACTCCGAGCCAGCATCGAGTTCCACAAAATCCTTCGCGCGCCCGGTCTTACCCAGATCCATGAAGGCATAGGCACAGGAGCGGAACAGATAATTGGTAGGATCTAACGCCAGCGCAGTATCGCACTCACGTACCGATTGCTCGAGCATCCCGGCGTAGCGGAGAACGTATGACAACGCAAAATGAGCTTGCGCACTCTCAGGGCGGCGCTTCACCAAGGCTTGAGCTGCTGCATATGCCTTCCCTAGCTCGCCGCGCTCTACGTGGTTGAGGATCAGTTGGCTGGCCGCGATCATTAGATTTGGGTCGAGCGCCAGCGCGCGTTCACAAGCTTTTGTGGACCGCTGAAACATCTCCTCTCCACCATTGGAGTAGTCCGCGTCATAGTAGTAACGCAACCCGAGCTCTTCCCAGGCAGGAGCGTAGTTCGGGTCGGTTGCCACCACGTGTTCCAGCACTGCAATGGCGTCTTTGTTCGGTCCGGCATCATGCGGCAGCGCGAGGCTATGCAGGTATAGGTCGTAGGCTTCCTGGCTACTTGGCCGGGTACCAGTTTCGAGAAAGCCGCCGGCCGCACCCAAAGCCGGCAGCAAACCTTGGCGCACCTCCTTGCCGAGCTGATCCTGCAACGAGATCAGGTCCTGGCTGGACGCGCTGATATTGGTTTGCCAAAAAAGCCGGTCACTGACAACATCTACGGCCTCCAGCGTGACGCGCAGACGGTCTCCCTCCTTCAGAAAGTGCCCGGTCAGCACGTGGGCCACGTGTAGTTGGCGGCCCACCTGTTGCGGATCCACGTCCGCGCTTGCGTATTTTCGTGTGATGGAAGAGGGACGGACGTCCAGTGTCCGTGTGTAGGTGAGAACATTGGAAATTTCATCGGCCAGCGCAAAGCGTAGAAAGTCAACGCTGAAATCTCCGTTGATATTTTGCAAGGGAAGCACAGCGATAGTGTTTGTTGGAGCAACACCCCCGCCTCCCATGCGATGCTTGACCCACCATGCTCCCACCGCCACTAGTACAGTGATGAGTAGGGCAGTGACGGTCAGCAAGAGATACTTCTGCGGTTTGCTGGAGGTCTGAAACGTATCCGTCACGATTCGGTATGGCAAGCCCTCGCGACGCCCCGTCTTGGTCAAGCCTGATTCTGTTTCCTTTTTCAAAGCCTGCAAGTCAGCCTTCATGGCTTCCGCGCTCTGGTAGCGTTTGCCACGATCCTTTTCCATCGCCCTCCCGATGATGCCTTCCAAGTCGCTGGGCAGGGCGGGATTCACTTTGAGTGGGGAGACAGGTTTTTGGTTCAGGATGGCATCCAGCGTGGTTACCACGTTGTTTCCGGTAAAGGGCTTCTTCCCGGTCGCCATTTCGTAGAGCACCACCCCGAAG
>DATEPX010000295.1:0-2565 GCA_035272945.1 Terriglobales bacterium | reverse complement strand
GAAAGAGGTCATGGGCCGACCGGTACCGCGATTCGAACCGGCAAACCTTCGTGGACCCAAAATATTCAAACCGATTCGAGTATCGCTCCTTGGCGCACCGAGGCGCTTAAGCGCGGCTATGGTTCGAACATCTCACTACCGTTGATGTCCGATGGCGCAACGTTTGGCGCCCTCACTCTTTACGATCAACAGCCCAATGCTTTCAACGAACGTACGGTCGAGCAATTCACAGAGCTGGCGGATAATTTGGCGTATGGTGTGATCGCGCTGCGCACGCGCGCGGAACGCAGCCGCGCGGAACACGCCCTGCGCGAGGCACAGGCAGAGCTGGCGCACGTAACTCGGGTCATGACCATGGGAGAACTCGCGGCCTCGATCGCTCACGAAATCAATCAACCACTCGCAGCCGTGGTAACCAATGCCAACGCCTGTCTGCGCTGGCTCACGGGCCCCATTCCAAACCTGGATGAGGCACAGGCGGCGGTAGCGCGCATTGCCAGGGACGGAAATCGAGCCAGTGATGTGATCGGGCGGATTCGCGCCCTGGTCAAGAAAAGTGCTACCGAGCAGGCTCATCTAGACATTAATGAAGTCATTCAAGAGGTTCTTGGTTTGATACAAACTGAGATACGAAAAAACGAAGTCGTGCTGCGGAGGAAACTGGCTCCTGATCTTCCGCGCATTTTGGGCGATCGGGTGCAGTTGCAACAAGTGATCCTGAATCTGATGATGAACGGCATCGAAGCTATGAGCGCAGTTACGGATCGATCGCGAGACTTACTCATTCGGTCCTGTCGATATGAATCCGACAAAGTGCTCATCGCAGTGCAAGACTCCGGGACCGGGCTGGAGACCGAAAGCCTCGATCATCTTTTCACGGCCTTCTTTACGACCAAGCCGAAAGGAATGGGCATGGGACTGGCGATCAGCCGCTCGATTATCGAGGCGCACGGCGGAAAGCTCTGGGCCTCGCCGAACGATGGCCCGGGCGCAACATTTCAATTCACGCTGCATGTTGGTAGCAAAGAAGAAGAGGCGCGATAGCTCGCGGTGGTGTCACCCGTGGCGGCGTGCTCCGCCGGCGGCGACGATGCGGCCAAATAACCACTTCCGTCCAGGGGAGTCTCACGACCCCGTAAGTTCTAGGTCGGCCCCTATCCTCTACTATCTACTATGGAGGTGAGATATGGAAACCAATGACCGTTTGGTGCAGTTTGCCGGAGGCACTCTCGGGCGTGACCGTCACATCTGCGCTTTCTTCAACAGCATCGGCGAGCAGCACCGGGTGCTTCGCTCGTTCATCAAAGAAGGCTTTGACCGGGGGGAGAAAGCCCTCCACTTCGTGGACCCCAAGCTACGGGAAGAACATCTGAAGCGGCTCGCGGAAGCAGGTATCGATGTGGAGCGGGCAATGGGTTCGGGCCAGCTGGAGGTGCGCTTGTGGCAGGACGCTCAGCTCCGCGGAGATCGATTCGACCAGGACGCCTGGCTGGCCTCAATCGAAGAAGTGCTCCAGTCGGGTAGAGCAGCAGGCTACCCGCTCACGAGGTTTCTGGCGCATATGGAATGGGCGCTGCAGGACAAACCAGGCCTCGATTACCTGAGCTTTGTCGAATTCGAGACACGTGTCAACTACGTGTCTCCCAAGTACGACGATCCACTGATCTGTGCGTACGATCTGTCGAAATTTAGCTCTAGTATGATAATCGACATCATGCGGACGCACCCGGTCGTCATTATCGGCGGGGTGCTGCAGGAGAACCCGTTCTTCGTTCCTCCTGACCAGTTCCTCCTTGAGATCCGGGAGCGACGGCCGGAACGCAAGAGCGCAACCATGGGCGACTAAATGGCCATAGATCCCCATGCTGAGATCCCCCGGCTGCGAACAGCACTTAGGGACCTCGTGGCACTTTCGACGATCCCGGCGGCGTGGGTTGGGAGAGAACCGCCTGCCGTCGCCGCCGGGCTTGCCGACGTGCTGGTCGGATCGTTGCACCTCGATTTCGCTTTTGTGCGCTTGTGCGATCCCGACGGGGGTGCCGCAGTCGAAGTGACGCGGGGGAACGCATGGAAAGCATTTCCGGAATGGCTGCAACGTCACCTCGCTGCCGTCGGCCAATGTTCGCGCAAGGAAATCATCCCGGACGTCGGCGGCGGTATGGAGCGGTGCCGCGGTCTCCTCATTCCCATCGGTGTCAATGCCGAGGGTGGTCTAGTTGCTGTCGCGTGTGATCGCACCGACTTTCCCACCGAGACTGACCAGCTGCTCCTCTCCGTGGCTGCGAATCACGCCGCGACGGCATTCCAGAGTGCGCGCCTCATCCATGAGCGCCGCCGCGCGGAGGAAGAGCTCCGCCAAGCCCGCGACGAACTCGAGATGAAGGTGGCGGAGCGGACCGCCGAATTGCGGCGGAGCGAGGCCTATTCGGCTGAAGCACAGAGGCTGAGCCACACGGGCAGTTTCGGTTGGAAGGTGTCCAGCGGAGAAATCTACTGGTCAGAGGAAACCTTTCGAATCTTTCAATACGACCGAACGACGAAACCGACCATTGAACTTGTTCTCCA